>JAISZC010000210.1 GCA_031269485.1 Deltaproteobacteria bacterium | reverse complement strand
ATTAATTAATTAATTAATTAATTATAGATAAATTTTAATAATTTTGAAGTACAGTTTTTTTTCAAGCCCTCGAAATACCATTTTGTATTGGCGACTAATTATATAGATACTGACATAATGATACTCCGAAAAGACGCTGTATCTTCAAAATTTGGCAAATGTTTACTTATATCGATTAATATATAGGATGGCAGTTTAATTTGTATCGGTAAAGGAAATAAAGAATAAAATTATTCCGCGCCACATGAAATAAGCCATTTAATGAGCTGTTCAAAAGCTTTTAAATTTTTATTTATGGATGAATATATCTCAGAGATGCAAGATATTTATACAACATCTGTTAATAAAAAATTCTTGACAAATCGCCAATGACTTATAAAAAATGAACACTTTAGTTAACAATATTGAGCCTATAGCTGATATGGTTGATATAATTAAACTAATTTATAATTTTAAAGCAAATCAATGACGAGCGCCAACGGCGCTTGACCGATCCGCGCCTTAAACCTATAAAGGGCCTTGAGGGGAACTTTCGACCAAGCCTTCCGCGGTTCGCCGGCCGCCCTTTCCGCGTCCGGCGTGGCGGCTGGCCCTTCCGGCCGCTTTGTCGGCTTTTCCTTTTGCACTGGGGCCCCGACGCCGGCGGCCCAGGATGTCGATCATGCCAATTTACGAGTTTAGATGCCGAAGCTGCGGCCGCGAGTTCGAAGAGCTGGTCCGCGGCGCCAAATATGCCGTGGTTTGTCCTGACTGCGGCCTCGACGACTGCGAAAAATGGATGTCGAGCTTCCGTTGCGGTTCGCCCGGCTCGACGGGGGCCGACTTTTCCGGCGTCGACTATTCGGCCGCCTCCAAAGGTTCGTCCTCCTGCGGGTCTTGCGCCGCCTCCTCCTGCGTCGGCTGTGGCTCCCGCTGACGGCCAGCTGATAGTCGGGGCCCGCGGCAGTCCCCTGTCCCGGGCCCAAAGCCTCGCCGTCATCGAGGCCTTGGTCGCCGCCAATCCCGGGCTGGAGGCGAGCTTCATCGCCGTGCGGACTTCCGGCGACGATCTGACGGTCAAGCCCTTGTCCGGGCCCGGCCTCAAAGGCCTCTTCGTGCGAGAGATCGAGACGGCCCTGTCCGCAGGCCGCCTCGATTTGGCAATCCACAGCGCCAAGGATCTGCCCGCCGAGCGGCCACCGGATCTGGCGCCGGGCCCCGTCCCTCTCCGGGCGCCGGCGGCCGACGCGCTGGCCGCGGCCGACGGGCTGACTTTGGAGACCCTTCCGACCGGCGCGGTGGTCGCCACCTCCAGCCTCCGGCGCCGAGCGCAGATTTTGGCCTTTCGGCCGGATTTGGTCGTCGCGCCCGTTCGCGGCAACGTCGGGACCCGACTCGAAAAGCTTCGGCGAGGCGAGTTTCAGGCCTTGATTTTGGCCCAAGCCGGCCTGACGCGGCTGGGGCTCGACGTTCCGACGCAGATTCTGCCGCCGGAGATCATGCTGCCCGCGCCAGGCCAAGGCCTGCTGGCTCTTGAGCGACGCAGCGACGATGCGCACGTCGCCGCGTTGGCCGCGCCGCTGGATCACCCGCCCTCCCGCCTGGCCTTGACGGCCGAAAGGGCTTTCGCGCGGCGGCTAGACGCCGGCTGCTCCGCCCCGACCGCGGCCTGGGCCCGCTTCGAAGGACGGCGACTGGTCATGACTGTTCTAGCGGCCGAAGTCGACGGTCGCCGGCTGCTGAAGGCCGAAGACGGTCTCGCCGAGCCTGACGACTCCGCGGCCGCCGAACTGGGCCGCTCGCTGGCCGAAAACCTCTTGGCCCGCGGCGCCGGCCGTCTGGTCGAGCAAGCCGTCACGAAAGGATTTTTTTTCTAAATGTCCGACAAGCAGCCTCCCAAGCCGGGACGGGTCAGCCTCGTCGGCGCCGGCCCCGGCGACCCGGGCCTGATGACCTTGCGGGGCGCCGAGCTGTTGGCCCAGGCCGAGACGGTGATCTACGACCAGTTGGCCGCCCCGGAGCTGCTTGAGCTGGCCCCGCCCGGCTGCCGCCGGATCTACGCCGGCAAGACCGGCGCCAGGCACGCCCTCCGTCAGGAGGAAATCAACGCTCTGCTGATCGCCGAGGCCCGGGCCGGACGGACGGTGGTCCGCCTCAAAGGCGGCGACCCTTACATTTTTGGGCGAGGCGCCGAGGAGGCGTTGGCTCTGGAGGCGGCTGGCGCGCCCTTCGAGGTGGTCTCCGGCGTGAGCTCCACCTCGGCCGCGGCCGCCTACGCCGGCATTCCCCTGACTCACCGGGACGTCAACTCCCAAGCCGTGCTGATGACCGCCCGCGAAAAGGCTGGCCGGGAGACCTCGGCCCACGACTGGGCCGCTTTGGCTAAAATGGGCGTCATTTCGGCGGTCATGGGCGCGGCCGGGGCGGCTGAGCTGCGCGACAAGCTGCTCGCGGCCGGCAAAGACCCCCAAACCCCGGCGGCCATGATCCAACGCGGGACCACCGTTCGCCAGCGCGTGGTCGAGGCCCCCCTTGGACGGCTGCCCGAGGCCGCGGCCGAGGCCGGGCTGGGGGCCCCTGCGCTTTTGGTGATCGGCGAAGTGGTCAAGTTACGCGCCAAGCTCAATTGGTTCGAAAAAAGGCCTCTGTGGGGCCGGCGAGTGCTGGTCACCCGCACCCGGGCCCAAGCCGGACGCCTGTCGGCGGCCTTGAGGACGCTGGGCGCCGAGGTCATCGAGCGGCCGGTTTTCCGCCTTGAGGAGATTCGCCCCAACCCGGTGCTGGAGGCGGCCCTCGACGATCTTCGAGCCTTCGACTGGCTGGCGCTGACCAGCCCCAACGGCGCCGACTTTTTCCTGCGGCGGCTCTTTGAACGCGGCCAAGACGCCCGGGCCCTGGGCGGCCTGAAGATCGCCGTCATCGGGACGGGCACGGCCGCGGCCCTGGAGCCCTACGGCCTGAAGGCCGATCTGACACCCAAAGCCTTCGTGGCCGAGGCCCTGCTGGAAACCCTCAAGCCCCACGGACCGGCCAGGTGCCTGCTGGCCCGCGCCGAACAGGGCCGCGACGCGCTGCCTGAGGGCCTCAAGTCCTGGGGCTGGCGGACGACCGATATTCCGCTCTACCGCACCCTTCCGGCGGACTGGTCCGCCGAGGACTTGTTCTTTCATGGTCCTGAGCGCCCCGATCTGACCACCGTCACCAGCTCGAGCTCGGCCGAAGGCCTGGCCGCGCTGGTGCCGCCCGAGGAGCGGCAATTTTTCCCCACCGCGGCCATCGGCCCGGTGGCCGCCCGGACGGCCCGCGAACTGGGCTTTCCGGTCCTCGCCGAAAGCCCCCGGGCGACGGTGCCCGACCTCGTTGAGACCATTGCGGCCTGCCTGAGGGCCGACTCGAAGCGCTCTCTGGAGGAGACCCGCCCATGAGCCTCCTCTCCGGCTTGCCGCGCGCCGAAGATCTGGCGCGGCAGCTCAACGAGGCCCAACGCCGGGCCGTCACCTTCGGCGACGGGCCGCTTTTGATCGTGGCGGGCGCCGGCAGCGGCAAGACCCTCACCCTGGTCCACCGCGTGGCCTGGCTGGTGGCCCAAGGCTTCGACCCCGCCTCCATCCTCCTTTTGACCTTCACCCGCAAGGCCTCGGCCGAGATGCTCGCGCGCTGCACGGAACTGGTGGGCACCTCGGCTGGCCGCGTCTCCGGCGGCACCTTCCACTCGCTGGCCAACCACCTCCTGCGAGCCTGGGCCCACCGCCTGGGCTACGGCGCCAACTTCGCCGTCATGGACCAAGACGACGCCGAAACCCTCATGAGCCGGCTGCGTCGCGAATGCGAGGCGGTCAAGACCCGGACCCATTTCCCGCGCAGCGGGGCGATCCTCAACGTCGTCAGCCAGGCCGTCAACAAGGAGCTGACCATCGTCGAAACCGTCCGGACCTTCTTCCCTCATTTCGCCGACTTCGCCCCCACCATCGAGCTTTTGGCCGCTAATTACCGTGATCTCAAGCGCCAAAGCGACCTGATGGACTTCGACGATCTGCTCGTCAACCTCGAACGGCTGCTGCGGGACCACGAGGACGCCCGCCTCAGCGCGGCCAACCGTTTCCGCCACATTCTGGTTGACGAGTATCAGGACACCAACCCCCTGCAAGCCCGGCTGACGTTCCTGCTGGGCCGCGACCACCGCAACGTCACCGCCGTCGGCGACGAGGCCCAGTCCATCTACTCCTTCCGGGGGGCCTCCTTCCGCAACATCATGGACTTTCCCGCCCTTTTTCCCGGCGCCGAAATTCTCAAGCTCGAGGAAAATTACCGCAGCCGCCCGCCTGTGCTGACCCTCGCCAACCGCCTGCTACGACGGGCGAAGGAAAGATACGACAAGACCCTCAAGGCGAGGCGGGGGGGCGGGGTCCGGCCGCGCCTGGCGCTGACGGCCGATCTGGCCCAGGAAGCCGCCCAGGCCGTCGCTCAGATCGAGTCCGCCCTGGCCCGCGGCCTCAAGCCCCAGGACCTGGCCGTACTTTTCCGGGCCTCTTCACACTCCTTCGAGCTGGAGGCCCAGCTGACCCGGCGACGCATCCCCTACGTCAAGCACGGCGGACGCAAGCTGCTGGACATGGCCCACGTCAAGGACTTTTTGTCCATCCTGCGCCTGGCCGTCAACCCCGCCGACGCCGAAAGCCTGCGCCGGGTTTTGGGCTTCATCCCCGGCCTGGGTCCGGCTGGCGCGAGCAAGCTCATCGAATGGCACCGCGGACGCGGCGGGGGCTGGTCGGAACTGCTGACCTGCAAGGTTTCCCACAAGGTCCGCCAAGGGCTCCAGCCTCTGGTCGAAGCGCTCAAGGCCATGCGCCGGCCCGAGGAGACGGTCAAAGCCCAGATCGAGACGGCCCGGGAATATTATTTTCGCCTTCTCCCGGAACTCTATCCCGACGACCACCCTGGCCGCCGCGTCGACGTCGCCGAGCTGCTGCCCATGGCCCAGTCGGCCGGCAATTTGCTGGACTTTCTGACTGATCTGACGCTCGATCCGCCCGCTTCCCAAGCCGGCGGCCGAACGCCGGCCGGACCAGGCGGCCCGAGCGCGCCAAACGGCGGAGGCGAGGAACGCCAAACGCTTACGCTCAGCACCATCCACTCGGCCAAGGGCCTGGAATGGCCGGCGGTAATCATCTTATCGGCCGTCGAGGGCCGATTCCCGGCCGTCTTCGGCCAACGAACGGCCGAGGATCTCGAAGAAGAGCTTAGGCTCATGTACGTGGCCGTCACCAGAGCCATGGACGAGCTGACCATCTACGTGCCGCTCCAAGGCCAGCTGACCTTCCAGCCCCGCTCTGGCCGCTCGGCGACCTTTTTGCCGACTCCCGGACTTTCCCGCTTTCTGAGTGGACTCGACGACGAGACGGTCGAGGTCTGGCGCGACGGCCGACGCGCCAGCTGGAGCACCGTCTTCGGCGCGCAGGGTTACGGCGAGGCCTTGACGGAAAATGAAGACGAGGCGGAAGACGGAGCAGGCGACGACGTCTCCTTCTACGGGCCTCCGCCCGACCCCAAGCCGCCCAAGGTACTCAAGCCCTCGGTGCCCAAATCACCGGCTTCCAAGCCCGAAACGTCCGGCGCTTCGGCCGCCGGGTCCTCGTCGCCCGGCACCGCGATGCACAAGGCTGGGCGGTCCGCGAAAACCCGGTCCAAGACCGCGGCGGTCAAGCCTTTCGAGCCCGCCAAATCGGCCGCTCCTTTCAAACCCCAGGTCGGCCAGCGCGTCAGGCACCCGGCCTTCGGGGCGGGCCGTGTGCTGTTGCTCGACGACGGCCGCGCCGTCATCGATTTTGATCAATACGGCAAAAAAAGTGTTATCATTCAATTCGCCAAACTCAGCTCGCTGGACCGGTGAGACCGTCCGGCGCCTTTTCGCCGCTTCCGCGTCTGACGCGGTTCGGCGGCGACTCTTTGAGCCAGGCACGTCGCCGGGCCTTAAGCGGCCGGTTGCGACCGAAACGGACGGCGATTGACTGATTTGGCCCGACAACAACTGGCATGGTCTGAATTGGATTAATTTTGACTCGTTTGGACGTGTTTGGACTATTTGGACTGAGAGGACGACCGGCCTGCCATGGCAACCTATCGACAAACGCTCGAGCGCATGTTTGAGCTCCAAAAGTTCGGTATAAAATTTGGGCTCGACTCCATGAACGGCCTTTTGAGCCGCTTGGGCGACCCGCACCGAGGCCTGCGGTGCGTCCATCTGGCCGGCACCAACGGCAAAGGCTCGACCGCCGCCATGCTGGCTTCGGTGTTGACCGCCTCAGGCCGCCGGACAGGTCTGTACACCTCGCCCCACCTGACGACCTTCCGCGAACGCATCAAGATCGACGACGAGATGATCGACGAAGGCGAGGTCATCGAACTTGCCCGAGAAGTCTGGGAAGCCGTCAAGCCTCAGTCGCCCCCGACCTTCTTCGAGTTCGTCACGACTTTGGCCCTGATCCATTTCCGTCGCCGTCAAATCGACTTGGCCGTCGTCGAATGCGGCCTCGGCGGCCGCCTGGACTCCACCAATGTCCTGACGCCCCTGGTCAGCGGCGTCACCAACGTCAGCCTCGAGCACACCGAGCATCTGGGCTCGACCATCCGGGAGGTTGCCTGGGAAAAGGCCGGCGTCATCAAGCCAGGCGTCCCCTTCGTGGGCGGCCGACTGTCCGAGGAGGCCCTGGCGGTCGCCAAAGCCCGAGCGGCCGAGCTCGACGCCCCTTTGAGGCTGCTGGGCAGAGACTATAAGGTCCGGACGACGGGGAGCGACGTCCTTGGCCGGCCGAGCATCGATTATCAAGGCGTCGCTCTAAACCTCCAGGGCCTCCAACTGGGGCTGGCCGGGCTCCACCAGGCCGACAACGCAGCGATGGCCCTGGCCCTGGCCGAAGCCTTGAACGAAGTTTGGCGCCCGGCCTCGGGCCAGCCGGACCGACCTCTGACCGAAGAAGCCGTTCGGCGGGGCCTGTCCGAGGTCAGCTGGCCCGGACGGGCTGAATTTTTTGCGCCCGGCGCCTGGCCGCCCGACGGCTCGGGCCGTGCGCCTCTGCTGCTCGACGGCGCCCACAACCCCGGCGGGGCTGCGGCCCTGGCCGCCTTTCTGCCGACCCTCGGACGTCGACGTCTTCATTTGATCCTGGGGGTCATGGCCGACAAGGACGTCGCCGGCGTGCTGGGGCCTTTGACGAGCTTGGCCGACCGGCTCCACCTGACCCGGCCGGCCTACCACCGGGCGGCCGACCCGGAAACCCTGCTGACCCGCCTGACGGCGACCCTGGGCCCGCCGACCTGCCCCGTCGCCCTGCACCAGACCATCCCCGAGGCCTTGGCTGCGGCCGCCAGCCAAGCCGAAGCCGAAGATCTGACGGTGCTCAGCGGATCGCTGTTCACCGTAGGCGAAGCGCGCGCCCATCTGACCGGCGTTACCGTCGTGGACTCCAACTGACATGCCGACTCCCAAAGTAGCCAAACGGCTCCCTCTGACCAGGCCGCGGCTCTCCCGGACCTCGATAGACGGCGTCCGGCCGACGACCGAACTTGACCACGGTCTCCACGCCGATCTTGGGACCGGCTTGGGGACCCGCCGGAGGGCTTTCCGCCTCTTTTTGCCTTTTGCGGCGACCCTGGCGACACTCGCGGCGCTGGCGACCCTGGCGGCTTTCCGGCCGACCAGCGCCTGGGCACAAGCTGAGCCCGACGACCAAGCAGGCCGCCGTGTGGCCATGACCCTGACCGATGCCGACCCTCCGGTGACGATCGAGGCTGACGAAATGCGCCATGACCAGCAGGACAACCGGCTAACGTTCCTCGGACGGGTCCGCCTCAGCCGCGGCGAAGAAGAAATCACCGGCGACTGGGCCCTGTGGCACGAACCTTCCAAGACCGCTGAAATCTCAGGCGACGTCCGCATCAGGACGGCCGACTTCACGGCCACGGCGGCCCGCGCCGCCGTGAACATGGATCTGAAGCTGGCCAAAATCTACGATGGCCGGGCCTTCTTCCCCGCCCGGCATTATTACGTCGAAGGCGACGTGCTGGAACGGCAAGGCCCCGAGACGCTCTACGCCAACGAGGCCATCTTCACCACCTGCGACGGCCCGGAACCGTCTTGGCGGCTGACGGTCAAAAACCTGCTGGTCAACCGCGGCGGCTTGGCCACCGCCACCGGGGCCAAGCTCTCGGCCGGCGAGATTCCTTTGGCTTTTCTGCCCTATTTCGCCGCGCCGGTCAAGCAGGACCGTCAAACTGGCTTCCTCATCCCCTCCGTCTCCAACTCCAGCCGCGACGGCTTCACGCTAGCCGCGCCGTTCTTTTGGGAGTTGGCCGAAGACTACGACCTGACCATCCTCCCGGTTTGGCGCAGTCAAAGAGGCCTGGCGATGACCTTGGAAGGCCGTTACAACCTCCAGAACGGCCAAGGCATATGGTTGGGCACTTTTCTCCGAGATAAACGTGATAATTCGTACCAATACCGCTCAGTAGGAAATTTAACACGTAATTCGCGAGATCTTTTCTGGCTCAGAACCCAAAATAACTGGCAAACAGGCGAATGGGATCTTAATCTCGACTTGGATCTCGTCTCCGATCCGCTTTTTTTGTACGCCTTTCGCAACGATATAGACGGTTTTACCTACTCGCAAGGACTGTTTTCTGACTATTTTGGCAGAACTGTTAATGAAGAACTAGATTCCATGCGCCTTTCAACCTTTTTTGCTCAAAAGAAAAGCCAAGATGTTTATTTTCGCGCAAGTTTATCCTACATCGATGACCTTTACCGTCGCAACAACGTCGACACCTTGCAAAACCTGCCCCAGCTCCGCTGGAGCCTCATCAGCCGCCCCGTGAACCAGATCCTGGCGCTCCCCGAGGCGGACGAACGACAAGACGTCCAGGCGGAGACCGGCGTCAATTTTGAGCTGCCTAGGCTGAGCCTCGACGTCCAATACGACTATTTCGCGCGCCGCACCAACGAATTCAGCCTCGTCACTGAAACCGGCCACCGGCTCCACCTGACGCCCTCGTTGTTTTGGCGGCGGGACTTGGGCGGCGCCGCCGCCTTGCGGACCACGGCCGGCGCCCGCTGGGCGGCCTACGCACCCACGGGACTGCGACCCGCGGCCCAAGGCTTGGCCCGCCACTCCTCGTTTGAGAACTCTTTTTCCGGCAACTTCGAGATCGAGCTTTCGAGCTCGCTAAGCCGCGTCTTCAAGGGCGGACCCGGCGAAGCCGTAGCCACCATCCACCAAATCGTGCCCACGGCCTCCTTTGAGATCGTCGAAGCCCCCAGCCAAGACGAACTGCCTTATTGGGACATGCTCGACCGCCGCCTCAACCGCCGAACTTTCCGCTACGGCCTGCGCAACGCCGTGGTCGCCAAAAACCCCCTCCGCGGCGCCGACGGCGAAATCGACGGCTGGAAGTACGTCGAAATCCTCAAAGTCGGCGTATTTTCCAGCTACGAATTCGCCTCCAATCTCGACCGCGCAGAACGCGAATGGGCCCGCTATTACGCCACCGGCTATTTCGACCGCGGCGTCGGGCCGGTGGACGTGGAAATCGAGGCCTACATGGCGCCTGGTTTGTCGACCAGGCTCATCTCCAGCTTCGACGCCCGCAGCGGTAGTATCACCCACCAGGACATCTCCCTTAACCTGCGCGACAACCGCGGCGACAACCTCTCGTTGATCTACGACTACGACAAGCCTTCCATCAAGCTGGGCCCCCCTCTGGAAAACGCCGTCAGCCAACTGCGCGGGGATCTAGTTCTCAACCTGTCCGGCGGTTGGTCGACCAGCTTTTCCACCCGCTACGACTTCGAGCAGAGCGAAGGCTTGGAAACTTACGTGCGCCTGCGCTATGCGGCTCAATGCTACGGCTTGTCGCTGTTCTATTCCGACAGCTACGGCGACCACCGCATGGGCCTGATGATCGATCTGCTAGGGCTTGGCAGCTTCGGCAACCAAGCGGCCAGCATGACCGGCATGCCGGTCGATTGAAGGCCCAAAATCAGCCGGCGGGACATTTTTCAGCTTGACGATTAAAATAATTCCTGGATAATAGTCATCAAAACTTGACGATTTTGGCCCTGACCGGGGTTTTTGCACCTCGATCAAGCTTGGCCGGCCTGGCAGCGCACCTCTCAGGCGAACTTTTTAAGGCCTTTCAAAAGCGGCGAATCCCGTCCGGGGCCGCGGTGGCCGCCACCAGAGGTCGCAGCGCGCCCTCTCGCCACCGGAGGAACTCCTGCTCCCCCCCGAGGCCGCCGCGTTTCAACCACACCGGCCCGTGCCGACAAACACTACCTGCAGCCGCTCGTCGCGCGCCTGTCGCTCCTCAAGCAACGCGGCAACCTGCCTTATATCTTTTTTAACTCTGGATAAATTTGTGGTGAAAACTTTTCTAAACATGATCGATCAAGGTTTTTATTTAGTCCTTAAAGCTTATAATACTCGGAAAAAACAACTTTTCAAAAAGACTTAATTGTATCAATAATCATTGACGATTATAGGCACTATTGGAAATCGCGCCTAATTGACGGGGCGACCATGGGCTTGGCGGGTTGCTGAGTTCGAAAAAAAACGGCGCTGGCGTCGATGACGGCCTGACGCATTGCAGCCGGTCGCTGGCGGCGAAGCACAGGACGAAATCACCTAAACCGCCGCAGTGGACCCGCGATGCCCTGCGGTCGCTCAGCCTGACCGGGGTCAAAAATTTTCGCCTGAAGTTTGGGAGAACCTCGAGCCTTCAGTCCAGGATTCGCCGGGATTGGAAATCTGCGCCACTGGCCGGAAAGCTAGGCTGGCCAACTGCTGGCGAGCATTTTGGCTTGACCGGGTCCACACGGCTTTCGCAAAGCCAATCGGCCGCGCGGGCGCGGCTGACCGCCTGCTCATCTTGGGATTGGCGTCGAAAAAGCAAGATTCACAGTTGATCCGCCTGATCAAAATGTAGCGTTGACTGGCCTGTGCCGACGCTTAACCTCTCTATTTTACTATCTTTTCCTTCATTAAATGTTAAAATTGCGCTAAACTTGAGCTCGAGGGCGGGTCCATTTTTTTTGCGACAACCGTCCTGCCCCCAGAAAACGGTCATTGATTTTTCGCCTGGAGAACCCGCCCAGCCGATCCTGTAAAGCCCGGCAAATTCAGGGGAATTTTGGAAAAGTCGGCCCCGCGACGCATGGTCCATTTTTCTGCGACTTCCCGCCCGAGCCTGGCCTCTCTTCGCCCTCCGCATTTCCTTTTTTCCGCCGCCTGGACCTTCTTTCCCCCTTTTCCTGGCCCCTTGCCCAGCCAAACCTGCCCGAACATCTCCGACGGCGAGGAAAAACAGCCGGTTTTTTCGGGCTTGACGTGTGGGGACAATTCAATTAATATGCTGTTTTACGATTACTGACATCACTTTTCATTATGTTTGACGCCTGACGGATTTTTCGCCGCCGGGCGTTGAGGATTTTCAGGCGTTCGGGTCTGCTTCGGCGGGCTCAGGGCAAAAACGCCGTGGCCGCGGCGCGAGACCCCGCGGCCGGGCGGCCATTGGAAGGGACCTTTATGAAGAACTTTTTCGCGTCAACAAAAGGGATCGTTTTGGCCGGTCTGACCATCGGCTTGGGGGCGGCTGTGCTGCAAAAGCTCGGCAATCCCGGCAACATGGGCGTCTGCGTGGCCTGCTTCGGCCGGGACGTCGCGGGTTCTTTGGGCCTGCACCGCGCCGAGACGGTCCAGTACGCGCGGCCCGAAATTTTCGCCTTGGTCATCGGCGCTTTCATGGCGGCCTTGTCCAGCGGCGAATTTCGGCCCCGGGCGGGCTCCAATCCGTTGACCCACTTCCTTTTGGGCGCCTTGGTGGGCGTGGGAGCCTTGATTTTTCTCGGCTGCCCTTGGCGGGCCATGCTGCGTCTGGCTGGCGGCGACCTCAACGCCGTCGTCGGGATCTTGGGCTTGATCGTCGGCGCGTCCTTGGCCACCCGCTTCGTCAAAAAGAACTTTTCCCTGGGAGCCGCCAAGCCAGCCAACCTTCCGCTGGGCCTGATCTTCGTACTTTTCATGGCCGCGCTCTTGCTGCTGCGCGTCATGTTCCCGCCGGTGGCCGACCAGCCAAAAAACGGCCTGCTTCTTTACTCCCTCCAAGGTCCCGGCAGTCTCCACGCGCCTTTGTGGGCCTCGCTCGTCATCGCTCTCCTCATCGGCTTCGTAGGCCAACGCAGCCGCTTCTGCTCCGTAGGGGCCGTCCAAGGACTGATTTTGTTCCGCAGCGGCCATCTGATGCTGGGCACCTTGGGCTTCATCGCGGCCGCCTTCATCGCCAACCTGGCTTTCGGGCAGTTTAAGCTCGGGTGGAGCGGCCAGCCCATCGCCCACAGCCTCCATTTCTGGAATTTTCTAGGCCTTTTGGTGGTCGGCTTCGGCTCGGCTCTGGCCGGCGGCTGCCCAGGACGTCAGTTGTTCTTGGCTGGCGAAGGCGACGGCGACGCGGCCCTGTTTTCACTGGGTCTCTTGGGCGGCTTGGCCATGGCCCACAACTGGGGCTTGGCCTCCAGTTCGGCCGGCTTGGGTCCCAACGGCGCGGTGGCTGGCGCTCTGTGCGTAATTCTGATTTTTGCCATCGCCTGGTCCGGGCTCCGCAAGCCCGCGGCCGCCTGAAAACGAAGGCCGCCATGACCTCCCAAACCCAAGGCCCCACCGTGGACGCCCGCGGCCTTAGCTGTCCGCAGCCGCTGCTGCTGACGATGCAGGCCCTGGCCGACGGACCGGGCCCGTTGACGGTGATCGTCGACTCCGCCGCTGCCGCCGAAAGCGTCGAACGGGCGCTAAGCCGCGAGAAAAGAAAGGCGCTAGTCGTCCAAAACGGCGGTGAGACGATTTTCAACATCAGCCCCAAATAGCCGTTTTTTTTCAACGACCCGAACGCCAGCCCCACGCCGGCCAAGCGAAAACCGCGGTGCGGTCCACGGCGGTCGCCGCCGCTTGAGCTTGCCGGCCAGTTGGGATATATTCAGGCGTCGACGATTAGCGGCCCAGGCCGCGTCGTTGGCCGAGTTGGCTTGCGGCCTTTTTTCTTCGGCACGCCAGGCGGCCGACGTCGCCCTGCTTTGCGCAGCTTTTTGGACCACGACGACCCCGCCGTCGCTGGTCGTCGTCTTTTGTCTTGCCTCCGCTTTGAACTTGCCCAACTTATTTTTCAGGGAGAAATTTGGATGACGAAGGACCTTCGCCGTGTCTACCGCATCGACTTGACCGAGCACTTCCCTCCCGAATTGCGCGTGCAGCTCGGCGAGGTGGAGCTCGTCTACGAAAAAGTCTTCTTCGATCTGCCTGGCGAAAATGGCAGGCAGACGCGCAGCGGCCTGCGCTACGGCGAAAACCCCGACCAGGAGGCGGCCCTCTACCGCCTGGTCAACGGTCATCTGGCCCTCGCCAAGCTGAAGTTCGTGGGACCGGAGGACGGCAAGCTCATCTCGGCCTTGGGTTCGGCCGAGGCACCGATTTTCGGCAGCCGCAAGCACCCCTCGAAAACCAACCTCACCGATGTCGACTCGGCTCTGGCCGTGCTCAAGTGGCTCGCGCCCGCGCCGGCGGCCACCGTCATCGTCAAGCACAACAACCCCTCCGGCGCGGCTTTGGGGGCCACGCCGGCCGAGGCGTTCCATCGCGCCTACGAAGCCGACCGCGTCGCCGCCTTCGGCGGAGCGGCCGTGTTCAACCAGCCGTTGGATCGGACAGCGGCCGGGCTCATCGGCCAACGTTTCCTGGAAGTCGTCGCCGCCCCTGACTTTGAGGAAGGGGTTTTGGAGCTGCTGCTCAAAAAGCCCGATCTGCGCCTCTTTCGCATCGACGGCTTGGCCCGGCTGGCCGCTTGGCGGCCACTGCGCTTTTTGGACATCAAAAGCTTGATCGACGGCGGCTTGATTTTGCAGCATTCGCCGATCAACCGCATCTTGACGCCTGAGG
Source organism: Deltaproteobacteria bacterium (assembly GCA_031269485.1). Taxonomy (GTDB): domain Bacteria; phylum Desulfobacterota; class Desulfarculia; order Adiutricales; family Adiutricaceae; genus JAISZC01. The sequence goes on along the minus strand of JAISZC010000210.1, from coordinate 3,974 downwards.
ACTTTCTCCCGGCCCAAGCCGGCCAGGGCGAGCAGGCCCTCGAGTCGGCCCGCAGGCCCACCGAGGCCGAGTATCGCGATCTCATCTTCGGCTGGGCCGTCGAGCAGGGGGTGACTTCCAACTCGGTGCTCTTCGTCAAGGACGGCGCGACCGTCGGCCTGGGCTGCGGTCAGCAGGACCGCGTGGGCGTCGTCGAGATAGCCGCCTTCAAAGCCCGCCGCAACTACGCCGAGTCGCTCGCCTTCGCCCGCTGCGCTCTGAGCCTTGGCGAACTGGAGCTGGCCGCGGCCTCCGGCGGCCGGGCTCACGACGATCTGCTGGAAATCCGCCACCAAGTCGAGGTCGACCGCGGCAACTTGGCCGGCTCCTCTATGGTCTCCGACGCTTTTTTCCCGTTCCGCGACGCGGTCGACCGGGCCATCGAGCAAAAGGTCTCGGCCATCGCCCACCCGGGCGGAGCGCTGCGAGACCGCGACAGCATCGAGGCCTGCAATCAGGCCGGCGTGGCCATGGTTTTCACCGGCCAGCGGGCCTTCAAGCATTAGCCGTGCTGCCTGGCGATCTTTCTTTGGGGACCGTGGTCATAAGCTTATACGGGCTGATGATCGCTCTGGGCCTGATCGCCGGCCTGAGGTTGCTGGTCGTCAGCGCCCCCCGGGCCGGCGTTCCGGCCGACCAGGCCTTTGACGCGGCCTTTTGGCTGATCGTCGCCGGCCTTTTCGCCTCGCGGGCCGGCTACGTCCTGCTGCGGCTTGAGCACTTCGTCCACCGCCCTTGGGACGCCCTCAAATACTGGAACGGCGGCCTGCTTTTCCATGGTGCCTTGCTCGGAGGCCTGGCGGCGGCCGTGGTTTTCTCCCGCCGCCATAAAATCCCCTTCCTGGCCCTGGGCGACGCCTTCGCGCCCCCTCTGGCTTTGGGCCAAGCCGTCGGCCGCTTGGGCTGCCTGGCCGTCGGCTGCTGCTACGGGCGCCCCGCCCCGTCCGGCTGGCCTCTGGCCCTGACCTTTCCCGCCGGCGGTCTGGCCCCGGCCCGTCTGCCCCTGCAGCCGACGCAGCTCTACGAGGCGGCCGGCCTGACGCTTTTGACCATCGTCTGTATGCAGGCCGGTCGAAGAAAACGCCGGCGCCCAGGCGGCATCTTGGGGACGTACCTGACGGGCGCCGGCGCGCTGCGATTCGGCGTCGATTTTTTGCGCGGCGACTTCCGAGGCCAGCTGCTGCTGGGCTGGCCGCCCACCACCTGGGCGGCCCTGCTCGCGGCTTTGGCCGGAGTCGTCTTGCTGACGCGACGGCCGCCAGAGTCGCTCGGACCGGCCTGAGAGCCGGCCGGCAAGTCTGGGACGAGCCCATCGCCTCGGAACTGCCGGCCTGGCCAAGCTCCAGCCTGCCTCCAGCTGGCCGTCAAGCAAGCGACGTCTGCCGGACAAAAGCGAAGCCGCCGCTGGCCAGGCAGGCTTGCTGTTGACCCTTGCGGCTAAACCAGCTTGAGGGCGTCGTCCAAAGCCTCCAAAATGTCGTCGATGTGCTCCAGGCCGATGCTCAGCCTGACCAAATCGTCGTGGAGCCCGCCGGCCGCCTGGGCGTCTTCGGAGAGCTGGGAATGAGTCGTGGACGACGAATGGATAATTAGGCTCTTGGCGTCGCCGACATTGGCCAGCAAGCTAAACAGGCCGATGTTGTCGACCAGCTTGATGCCGGCCTCGCGGCCGCCCTTGAGCCCGAAAACCACCATGCCGCCGGCCCCTTTGGGCAGATACTTTTGGGCCAGCTTGTAGGCCGGATCGCCTTCCAGGCCCGGGTAGCGCACCCAGGCGACTTTGGGGTGGGCTTTGAGGTGCTGCGCGGTTTTCAGGGCGTTGAGGCTGTGGCGCTCCATGCGCAGCGCCAGGGTTTCCACGCCCTGGAGGAACAGCCAGGCCGGATCGGGCGCCAGGGTGGGACCTTGATTGCGCAAGCCCACTGTGCGCAGACGCAACGCGAAGGCGATGGGGCTAAGCGGGCCCAAGTCGTGGCCAAACCGCAAGCCGTGATAGCCGCGGTCAGGCTCGTTGTACAAATCGAACCTCGGATCCTTCCAGTCGAACCGGCCGGCGTCAACCAACGCCCCGCCGATGCCGAAGCCGTGGCCGCCGATCCACTTGGTCAGCGAGTGGATGACCACGTCGGCGCCGTACTCGATGGGCCGCAGCAGCGTCGGCGGAGTGAACGTGGAGTCCACCAGCAACGGCAGGCGGTGCTTTTTGGCCGCTTCGCCGTATTTTTCCAAATCGGCAACGTCCAACACCGGATTGCCGATGGTCTCAACGAAAATAGCCCGAGTCTTAGGGGTGATGGCCGCGTCGAGGGCCGCAAAGTCGTTGACCGGCACGAAGGCGACCCTGATGTTGTTGGACTGGGGCAAGATGGCGTCGAACATCGTGTAGGTGCCGCCGTAGAGGTTGACGGCGCTGACCAGCTCGTCGCCTGTCTTGAGGATGTTGGTGATCGAAAAGTAGACCGCGGAAGTGCCGCTGGACAAAGTCAATCCGGCCGCTCCGCCATCCAGCGCGGCCAGGCGCTTCTCCAGCACGTCGTTGGTGGGGTTCATCAGCCTGGCGTAGATGTTGCCCAACTCCCGCAAGGCGAACAGGTCGGCCCCGTGCTGGCTGTTGCGGAACTTGAAGGCCGTGGTGCGATAGACCGGCACGGCCCTGGCCAAGGTGGTGGGATCGGCCGTCTGTCCGGCGTGCAGGGCCAGGGTTTCAAGGCGATAATTTTTTTCCGACATGGCTGCCTCCGACCTGCCGGGCGCTTGCGCCCCGGCGGCTCTGAACTGGGGGAAAACGAAAAAAGGTTGAAGCCGGCTTATTCCGGAGCTTCAACCTTCAGCGGCACTGATCGGCTGTTTTTTGACGTCCACGGCACGAGAGGCACCCCTCGGGACGCCGGCCCCGTCGAAAGACGAGACGCAGGCCGCGGCAAACGAGTTCCTTCCTGCAACAGCCAAACAATAGCTCATTTCGCCGGCGCGTTCAAGTCCGAAAAAAACGGCGACCCAAGACTGGAAAAACGTGGCATGGCCGGTCCAAGCCGCGGCGCGCCCGCGACTGGGATTGGAGGGCCCATTGCCGCCTTTTTTGGCCGGGGGTTATCGGGAGCGCCTCGCTGCCGTTCTCCAAATTGCCCGCGAGGCCCCGGACCACGCAGTTGACGAGACTGCAGACATCGTCACCTCCGGTGGACTTGAAGCCTGGTTCCCTAGAAAAAAACGATATGACGGCCATACATATAGTTTATCATTCTATATCTATATTTTAAAAATAATTATGAAAATATAAGCTAAATATGATGATTTTAATCATCCAGAGCCAAAATGATAAGCTTTTGATTTTCAAAACAAGATAGCTTTAATATTTAAAGTATAATTTCAGTTAATTATTTGATAAACAAACAATATATTGAATTTATAGCATCAATTAGACTCATAAATAACAAATATTTTTTATCACTCCATACTCTACGGAACAATCTTCATCAATAATATGGGTAGGAAAGGTGTTGCCTTCCCTCCCTCCGAACCGAGCGAGCGGTTTTCCCGCACTCGGCTCTCCGATTGCGGTTTCTCATCCGAGATCGGAACAGTTAGCCACGGTACAGAGGAAATAAATGATTCTGTCTTTCATTTTTCCGCATAATCTCAAGAGATTTGTACCAAAGCTTTCTGAAGAAGGCATTTGGCCACTTGCAGTGTACACCGTATGATTTCCCGAAACCTCTGCTCTTATTTCTGCGTAAGAGCATTGCCCTTAGGCGTCTCCGGATAAATTCATCGATTTGCCTAAATATGGACGAATGTACAAATTTAAAATAGCCGTACCACCCATTTATTACTATATTAATTGCCAATAAAATATCTTCTAGCTTTCCAGGGCGGTTTCATTTTGTCAATGACCTTAATCTCTCTCTCACATTCAGTATACTCTTCTTTCGCAC
>JAISZC010000063.1 GCA_031269485.1 Deltaproteobacteria bacterium | reverse complement strand
TCGAGCGCTTGGGCAAGTACAGCGACACCCTGATTTACGGCTTCCACGTGCTGATACCCTTCATCGATCGAGTGGCCTATCGCCACACGTCAAGGAACAGGTCATCGACGTGCCGCCGCAGATCTGCATCACGCGCGACAACATTTCCGTGGAAGTCGACGGCGTGCTCTACATGACGGTCATGGAGCCTCAAAAAGCCAGCTACGGCGTGGGCAACTACCGCACGGCGGCCATCCAGCTCTCTCAAACCACCATGCGAAGCGTCATCGGCAAGCTCGAGCTCGACCGCACCTTCGAGGAGCGCGAGACCATCAACAGCGAAATAATCAACGCCGTCGACAAGGCCTCGGCGCCCTGGGGCGTGAAGGTCAACCGCTACGAGGTCAAGAACATCACGCCGCCTCAGTCCATCAAGGACGCCATGGAAAAGCGGAAGAGGGCCGAGCGCGAGAGGAGAGCTTTGATCGCCGAGTTCGAAGGCGACAAGACCGCTTGGACCGCGCCGGTCAGGTCGAGTTCAACGGCGCCAACTGGTAGGCCCGCTCGCAGCATGAATTGTCCGCAGGGGCCATGGTCCGGGTGGTGGAGCGGCCTGACGCTGCGGGTCGAACCGGCGTCGGGACCGCCGGCGCCGACAGGCGGCTTGGAACTCTGAGCGCGGCCGAGGGCCCGGTCTCGTCGGCCTTCGGCCGCAGTTTTCATGGTCTAAAAAACCTCAATAAAGGTGAAAAAATGTCTGGCACCGCCGTATTGATCATTGTTGTTGGTTTAGCCATCTTCTTCATTTTCTTGTTCGTTAACTACATTAGAGTTGTGCCGCAGAATGAGGCCTATGTGGTTGAGCGCTTGGGCAAGTACAGCGGCACCCTGATTTCCGGCTTCCACGTGCTGATACCCTTCATCGATCGAGTGGCCTATCGCCACACGCTCAAGGAACAGGTCATCGACGTGCCGCCGCAGATCTGCATCACGCGCGACAACATCTCCGTGGAAGTTGACGGCGTGCTCTACATGACGGTCATGGATCCTCAAAAAGCCAGCTACGGCGTGGGCAACTACCACACGGCGGCCATCCAGCTCTCTCAAACCACCATGCGAAGCGTCATCGGCAAGCTCGAGCTCGACCGCACCTTCGAGGAGCGCGAGACCATCAACAGCGAAATCATCAACGCCGTCGACAAGGCCTCGGCGCCCTGGGGCGTGAAGGTCAACCGTTACGAGGTCAAGAACATCACGCCGCCTCAGTCCATCAAGGACGCCATGGAAAAGCAGATGAGGGCCGAGCGCGAGAAGAGAGCTTTGATCGCCGAGTCCGAAGGAGACAAGACCGCTCAAATCAACCGCGCCCTGGGCGACAAGGAGGCCCGCATCAACATCGCCGAAGGCGAGCGCCAGCAGCTCATCAACATCTCCGAAGGCGAAAAGCAGCGCCGCATCAACGAGGCCGAAGGGCGGGCCCGAGAAATCTCTTTGGTGGCCGAGGCCACGGCCACGGCCCTCAGGCTGGTGGGCGAGGCCATTCAAAGCCATGGCGGTCAGGACGCGGTGTCGTTGCGCATCGTGGAAAGCTATTTGACCGAGTTCGGCAAGCTCGCCAAGGAGACCAACGCCTTGATCATCCCCAGCAACGTGGTCGATCTGGCCTCCGTGGTGGCCGTGGGCCGCAACGTCCTGGAGGCCGGCCGCAAGTCGTAGCCGTCGGCCCAAAACCGGCCAACAAAACCGGCCAACAAGACCGGCCAAAAAGGTCGGCGCCGCCCCTGATTGTCCTGACTGGCTGAGCTGGCCGGCCGAGTCGCCCTCCAGCGGGCGAAGACGCTCCGTCGGGGCCGGTCCGCGGGGAAAAAAGGCGTCGCGAATTTGCCGCGAGCAAGTTGTCTCTTGACAAGTTCTCTTGGCAAGTTGTTTCTTGGTTCGACAGGAACGACCAGGCGCCGTCCGCCGCAGACAGAAACCTGCTTGTCTTCCCCCGGCGGGGGCCCAACCCCGCTGGGGGAAACGGCGTGAGGGGCGGTCGCGGCAACCGTGCGGCGCCGTGGAGGCCAGGCGCCCAGCCACGACCTTCGGCAGTTTGGTCCGCCTCGAGGCGCCGTTCGATCTGCCTGATCTTTCGCCAAAACTCCCTTTTCAGCTTGACGGCCCAATTAATCCCTTGATAAACGTACGTGCCGATTTTGGCCTTGACCATTTTGGCCTTGACCAGGGTCTTGGCGAAAGGGTCAATGCTCGGCGACTCCTTGCGCAAAACGGAGCCGTCTTCAACCGGGCAGCGGTCTGCCAGCCTCAACTGCGTAAAGCTTTGTCTTTAGAGGGCTTCAGGAGGTTAGAAAATAATCTGGCTGGCTTGAAAAGGGAGCGCCGCCGCCTGGTCAGCTCGAAAAACGGCTCAGCCCTCAACGGTCGGAGCCGTCATTTCTGATCAAAGTGCAATAATGCCGAAATCGTCAAGTTTTGAGGCCTAAAGAGATTATTTTAGCCGTCAAGCTGAAAATGGGTTATTTGCCTCATTTTTCCGCAGCCAACCGGCAGGGGCGTCACCCCTTAGCGCTCAATAAAGCCCCGGACTCCGTCAAAAAATGAGGCGGCGCCCCTGGTTTTATGCTTCCGCCGGTTCAGCCGTCAATTTTCGGTTTTTCAGTTAGCCGTCAGTTCGTCGGGCTTGCTCCGCCCGTCCTGTTTGTTGCTCCGCCCGCCCTGTCATTGAGCGGCCGGCGTAGTCCGCTCCTTTGGCCGCTTCTTTGGCCGCGCCGTTGGCTCGGCCGGGTCCCCCTGTGGCGCCCGTCCCGCCGGCCCCGCCGGCTCAGTCCGTTCCGCTTGTCCGGCCCGTCAATTCCGCCAGCTCGGCCTCCACCTCCTTGAGCCTCTCCTCCCAGCCCGGTTGCTGGGCCAAAGTGGTCCTGGCCGCCCGCAAGGCCTCGACGGCCTCGTCGGCGCGGCCCAGATCGCGCAGCGTCCGGGCCTTGAAACGCAAAGCCGAGCTGCGGACGGCCGTCCTGGAAGGCTCCGGACCGGTTTGGGCGGCCAGCTCGTCGAGGGCGGCCAAGAGCCCCGGATAGTCGCCGCTTTCCTCCAAAAACTTCAGCCTCAGGCTAAGAAGGCGGCGATGGACGGCGCTCTCAGGGCCATGGACGGCGGCCGACCAGGCCAAGGCGTTTTCGACGGTGGGACGAAATTCCTCGGTCCGGCCCAGCAGCTTCAAGGCGGCCAGCTCCAGGCGCAGAATCTCCGGCGCGGCCGGTTCGGCCGGCTGCCCCGGTTCGGCGGCTCGCCGGACGGGGGTCGGGCCGCCCCACTGGGAGTACAGGTCGGAAAAATCGGGGGCCTGGCGGCCGGTTCGGCGGGCCGCGGCGAGGCGTTCACGCAAAACCTCGATTTCCGGGCCGTCGCCCGCCCGGGCGGCGGCCTTGAGGTTCTTGGCCGCCTGATCGAAGGCCGCCCGGCTGTCCTTGTCGCGGCCCAGCTCGCGGCAGACGACGGCCAGTCGCATTTGCAAAACCGCGGCCAGGGGCCGGGCGGACAAGGCTTTGGCCGACGTCAGCCGCCTGAGCTTGGTTTGGGCGGCCACGAGCTCAAGTTCGGCCTCGATGCCTGGCCGGCCCCGGGCCAGCAGGTTGTCGGCCAAGGCCAGGGTTTTGAGGATGATTTGGTCGACGGCGGCCTCGGAGAGGGGGGTTTCCTCGGCGGCCAGGGCCAGGTAGGCCCGCAGGGCGGCTTCGGCCGTTTCCGGCCGGCCGGCGGCCGTCGAGACTCGGGCCAGACGTTCCAAAACCGCCAGCCGGGCCGGACGGTCGGGCGGCCCGGCGGTCCTTTCGGCGGCTTGACCTGCGGCTTGGAGCTCGGAGGTTTTGGCGGCCGGGCCGGCGGTTGAAGCGGCGGTCGGGACGGCGGTTGAAGCGGCCGGCGCGGCGTCCGTCGGCCGCCCGGCGGGCTGCAGGGCCGGCTCGGCCGCGGCCAAGCTTTGCAGGATCTTCAAGGCCGCCTCAGTTTGGCCGGAGGCTTCGAGGGTTTCGGCGAGAGTCAGGCAGGGCGGCAGGCTGGAGGCCCAATAATAGGGCGCGGCGGCGGGCGAGCAAGGCGGCGTCCCCGACGGGCCTAGCGTCTCGACGAGGGCCGCGGCCAAGGCGGCGGTCGTCGGCGAGGCGGGCGCTTGGGCCGCGAGCTGGTCCAAAAGGGCTTGGGCGGCCGCCGGATCGGCCAGCTTCAGGGGCGGCTTGACGGCCGGTTTGTCGGCCGATTTGTCGGGCGGATTTTGGTCGGCGTTGGCGGCCGGTCCGCCGCCCAGCCCTTCGGCCTGGGCGTCAGGCCCGAGGAGCTGGGCCTGAACGGGCGGCGGCGCCTCCGAGCTCGGCGGCCGGGCCGTCTCCGCCGTTTTTGGCGGCGCCGGCCTCTCCAGGTTCAGCAAGGCCGCCAGACGCTCGTGGTCGCCCCGCGATTCGTAGATCAGAGCCAAAATGCCCAGCCCGTCGCGCGCCGCCGGCGTTTCTCGGCTCAAGTCGCCGGCCGCGATCTCGGCGAAGGTTTCTTCGAGCAGGGCGGCTGCCTCGCCGTCGCGCCCCAGGGCCAGAAGCGAAGTGGCCGTGAGGTTGAGGGCCGACAGGGCCTCCGGATGGAGGCGTCCCAAGTGGCGGCGGCGAACGGCCAGCGCCGTGGAGGCCTCGCGGTGGGCTTCCGCCGGCTCGCCCAAATGAAACAGGCACAGCGCCAGGCCCAGCCGGTCTGAGGCCGTCTCCAGCGGGCCCTGAGGCCAGCGTCGGGGCAGGGCCGCGGCCTGGCGGTAGAGGTCGGCGGCTTGGCCGTAGTTGAGGCGGCGGAGGTGAGCGGCGGCCTGCAGCGACAAAAGCCGCGGCTCGGGCGGCCGGTCGCGGCCGGCCTCCTCGAAGGCGGCTTGGGCCTGGTCGAAGCCGCCGGCCAAAAAGGCCTCCGCGCCGCGGCCCAGGGCGGCGAGGTAGGGGGCGCCCTGGGCCCGCGAGCCGGCCAAGTCGGCCAAAACGGGCGGCCGGCCAGGGGCGACGAGGGCTTCCTCGCCGCGGACGTAGGGTTGGAGTTCCACGAGAGCGCGTTGGAAAAGGGCCTCGCGTTCGGCCGCCGCTCGGCGGACCGTCAGCAGCCAGCCCGCGGCCATGGCCAGGAGCGTGACCGCGGCGACGACGACGATAAGCGCCCGGCGTCGGGTTTTGGCGGGCGGCTGGGGGGCGGCGTTCGGCGGTTCGGGCCGGGTCATTGGGGGCCGGGGCGTTTCAGGCCGAGCCGGGCCGTTTTTTAAAAATTCGGGCTCGACGGAGCGGTCGAACGCCCGGGCTTCGCCGTTCGCGGTCTCGTCGCCGGAGGCCTCGCCGCCGAAGGCTTCGCCGCCGGAGGCTTCGACGCCGAAGGCCTCGACGCCGAAAGTCTCGTCGCCGGAGGCCTCGAGGCCGGAGGCGGGCTTGTCGGGCGACCGAGGTCCTCCGCTTTCAGGCGCTTCGTTCACGGCGGCCTTGCTCCGAGGCGCTTCCGCGTCCTCGGCCGGGGCTGGCGCGGCGTGCGCGGTCGCCGCTGCGGAAGCGGGGAGCGCCATGGGCTCAGAGCTGGCCTATGGCGGCGGGAAAATGGACGGGCGTCGGATTTTCCAAGACGATGCGCCTCAGAAAGTTGGCGTCGTCGCGGCGGGGCCAGCTGAGGCTGAAGTGCAGGCCCCGGCTTTCTCGACGGAGGATGGCGCATTGGATGATGAGATCGGCCACCACGGCGATGTTGCGGACCTCGATGAGATCGGCGTCGACCTCGAAATTGCGGAAAAACTCGTCGATTTCGCTCTTGACCAGCTCCAGCCGCTTGGCGGCCATGCGCAGCCGCTGGTCCGAGCGGACCAAGCCGACGTAGTTCCACATGAAGCGGCGTATTTCGTCCCAGCTGTGGGTGATCAGAACCGCTTCCGAGGGGGCCGTGCCCAGCCGGCCGCTGGGCCAGCCTCCGGGCTCGGCCGGGTCGGGCGCCGGGCGGCCGGCGATTTCCAGGCGGGCCGCTTCCGCGGCCCGGTCGGCCATGACCAGAGCCTCCAGCAGGCTGTTGGAGGCCAGACGGTTGGCCCCGTGCAGGCCCGTGGCCGCCACTTCCCCCAAGGCGTACAGGCCCGCGACGCTGGTGCGGCCCTCGACGTCGACCGCCAGGCCTCCGCATTGGTAGTGGGCGGCCGGCACCACCGGGATGGGCTCGCGGGTGATGTCCAGGCCCAAGGCCAGGCAGGTGTCGTAGATTTTGGGAAAACGGTCCCGGACGAACTCGGCGGGCCGGTGGGTGATGTCCAAAAAGACGTTGTCGGCTCCGCTTTTTTTCATGTTGGCGTCGATGGCCAGCGCCACCACGTCGCGGCAGGCCAGATCGCCCTGGGGATGGCCTTCCATGATGGATCGCCCGTCGTGGTCGATCAGGCGGGCCCCTTCGCCGCGCACGGCCTCGGAGATGAGAAAGTTGCGGACGTGGGGGTGGAACAGGCAGGTGGGGTGAAATTGGACGAACTCCAGATCCGAGACCCGGGCCCCGGCCCGCCAGCCGATGGCCAAGCCGTCGCCGGTGGCCCCGTCGGGATTGGTGGTGTACAAATAAACCTTGCCCGAGCCGCCGGTGGCCAAGATGACGGCTTTGGCCAAAAAAGCCTTGACCGTCCCCTCGTCAAGGTCCAGGGCCCAGACGCCCACGGCCCGCCGCCCGCCGCCGGCGTCGGGGGCCATGACCAAATCGAGGGCCAGGTGGCGCTCGTGGACGATCACGTTGGGGTCGTCCTGAGCCCGCTGGCCCAAGACCCGCTGGACGGCCTGCCCGGTCATGTCCTTGGCGTGGATGATGCGCCGCCGTCGGTGGCCGCCCTCGCGCCCCAGCTCGGGCCGGTCGGGGTGGTCGACCTCCGCGGTGAAAGGGACGCCCAGCGACAGGAGCTCGGCGATCATGCGGGGCCCGGCCTCGACGACGGTCTTGACCGTTTCCAGGCTGCACAGGCCGGCCCCGGACTGCAGAGTGTCCTCGACGTGGTATTCCAGCAGATCGTCTTGCCCCATGACCGCGGCGATGCCGCCCTGAGCCAAGTTGGTGTTGGTGTCGCAGGCTTGGCGTTTGGCCAGCAGCCGCACGGAGCCGGAGCGCCCGGCCTTCAGGGCGAAGCTCAGGCCGGCGACGCCGGTGCCGATGACCAGAAAGTCGGAAACGAACATAGGCGCCTCCCCAGGGGTCAGCCTGGCTTCACAAGGCGGGAATGAGGCGCTCCAGGAGGGCTTTTTGGACGTGGAGACGATTTTCGGCCTCGTCGAAGACGATGGAGGCCGGGCTCTCCAAAACCTCGTCAGTGACCTCTTCGCCCGGATGCGCCGGCAAGCAGTGCATGAAGACGGCGTTCGGGGCGGCCAGGGCCATGAGCGCGGCGTTGACCTGATAGGGGGCCAGGGCCTTGTGCCGCTGGGCCTTTTCCTTCTCGTCGCCCATGGAGGCGAAAACGTCGGTGTTGACGGCGTGGGCGCCGGCCGCCGCCTCGGCCGGCGAGCGGAAAAGCTTGACGCCGGGGTTGGCGGCCGTGGCCCGGGCCAGCGTGGCCGGATCGGGGTCGTAGCCTTCGGGGCAGGCCATATGGAGCCGGAAGCCCAGAGTTTCGGCCGCCTCCAGCCAAGTGTTGGCCATGTTGTTGCCGTCGCCGATCCAGGCCACCAGCTGAGATTCCAGCGGCCGGCCGCCGAGGCGCTCGACGAAGGTGAAGATGTCGGTCAGCACTTGGCAGGGGTGCTGCTCGTCGGTCAAGGCGTTGACGACCGGGATGGAGGCCCATTGGGCCAGGGTCTGGAGGTCGCTTTCCTTGTAGGTGCGGATGACCAGCCCCGAGAGGTAGCGCGACAGCACCCGGGCCGAATGGGACAGCGGCTCGCCCCGGGAGAACTGGCTGTCTTGGATGTTGAGCACCACGGCCTGGCCGCCGAGCTCGGTGATGGCGCACTCGAAGCTCACCCGCGTGCGGGTCGAGTTTTTGTTGAAAAACATGCCCACCGAGCGTCCGCCAAGATGATCGCGCCTGAAGCGGCCGGCGGCCCGCTCGGCCTTGAGGAACGCGGCCCGCTCGAAGATGGCCCAAATGTCTGTCGGCCGGAGATCGTTGAAGGTCACGAAATGCTGGGGCACTGTCAGGCTCCTTTCGGCTTGACGCGCTCGAGAGCCGCAGCCAAGGCCTCGGCCAGCCGGTCGACGTCTTCCTGGGTCGTCGTCAGCGGCGGCACGAAGCGCAGCACCGAGCCGGCCGTGGCGTTGACCAGAAAGCCCAGCTCGGCCAGGGCCTCGGTCACGGGGGCGGCGGGGATCTTCAGAGCCAGGCCCAGCATCAGGCCCAGCCCGCGGACGGCCTCGACCACGTCGGGCCGTCGGGCCTGAAGCTCTTGGAGTCTTTGGACGAAATGTCGGCCGCAGGCTTCGACGCGGGCCAAAAAGGCCGGCTCCAGCAGGCGGCGGGTCAGCTCCAAGCTCAGGGCCATGGCCAGCGGGGCCCCGCCCAAGGTGGTGGAATGGCTGCCCGGGCCCAAGGCCGAGGCGGTCGCCTCGTCGGCCAGACAGGCGCCGACGGGATAGCCGCAGCCCAGGGCCTTGCCCAAGGTCAGCACGTGGGGGACGATCCCGTGGCGCCGAAAGGCGAAGTCGGCCCCCGTGCGTCCCAGGCCCGTCTGGATTTCGTCCAGCACCAGCGACACGCCCCGCTCCCGGCAGAGGGCGGCCGCGCCGGGGAGGTAATCGTCGGGCGGCACGACGATCCCGCCCTCGCCTTGGACGGGCTCGAGCAGCACGGCGCAGACGGTTTCGTCGACGGCCTCCCGGAGGGCCTGCAGATCGCCGAAGGGGACGTGCCGAAAGCCGGGCAGCAAAGGCGCGAAGCCCTCCTGGAGCTTGGCCTGGCCGGTCGCCGAGATGGCCCCCATGGTCCGGCCGTGGAAGGATTTTTGGGCGCAGACGATGTCCGAGCGGCCCGGCCCGTGGAGATCATGGGAGCGCTTGCGGACCATTTTGATGGCCGTCTCGTTGGCTTCGGCCCCCGAATTGCAAAAGTAGGCCCGGTCCAGGCCCGAGGCGCGCGTCAGCAGCTCGGCCAGCCGGACCATGGGCTCGTTCCAATAAAGGTTCGAGACGTGCCACAGCGTTCGGGCCTGCTCGGCCAAAACCTCGGCGGCGAAGGCCGGGGCGTGGCCAAAGGCGCACACGGCGACGCCCGAGACGAAGTCGTAATATTGACGGCCGTCCGCGTCCCACAACTTGAGGCCTTCGCCTCTGACGAAGGCCAGAGGCTGGCGCTTGACGTTGCCCAAAAGGCATTTTTGGCCCAGAGCGATTATTTCGGCGGTCGAAAGACTCATGAAAAAACTCGCTGGCCTCCTTGGCGGGGGAGGCGAAAAGGATCGGCCCGGTTGGCGGCCCGGTTGGCGGCCCGGCTGGCGGCCCTGCCGGCGGCGGCGCATTGCCTGTGGCGAACATTATAACGCGGAAAAGGTCAAGAAGGAATTTTTTTGACCTGGCAGGCGCCTGGCCGCGCAAGTCCCCAGTTTCGGCCGCCAGGCGCCCGCCCCTCCGAATGGCTCGGCGGTTCGCCGCTTGGAAGCCAGAGGACGCTTAGATTGGCCGATCGTGAGCGAACTGTCACGTCGTCTGCAGAAGCCGCGTCCTGGCGCGTCATAACATCCTTTACGCGGAAATTTATATAAAAAATATAAATATTATTAATATAATATTTATATTTTTATCGTGATTGTCATTAAAATGAAGTTGATTTATGAATGAATGAATGAATGAATGAAATAATAAGATCTTTCATGTAGAAATGAAGTTGTCAAGTACATTTTCGGGGGATTTTTTGAAGGGTATTGAATATTTAATGATTAATAGCGGAAAATACAAAAATTAAATTTAGATCAAAGCATAAAACTGAAGGCATAAAAAATAAAATAATAGTCAGGTTTAGGTGGTTAAAGTATGTAGCTTTAAATTATGCAAATATGGCTTAAACGAAGCATGTCAGAGGTTGGCCGCCTAAAAGGGCGGCGGCGAGCCGTCGCCTCAGGCGAGCGTGACTTCGGTGCCGGAGCCCTTGTCGGTGAACAGCTCCAGCAGCACGGCGTGCGGTTCGCGGCCGTCAACGATGGAGGCCGCGCGGCAGCCGCCCTTGACCGCGGTCAGGCAGCAGTCGAGCTTGGGCAGCATCCCGCCGGTGACGTGCCCGGCGCGCTTGAGCTCGTTGAGCTGGGCTTCGGCGAGGCGTTCGATGAGGCGACCTTCGTGGTCCAGCACGCCGGTGACGTCGGTGAGCAGGATCAGTCGGGCGGCCGACAGCGAGGCGGCCACGGCGGCGGCCACGGCGTCGGCGTTGATGTTGTAGGTCGTGCCGGCCTCGTCGGCCCCCACCGGGGAGATGACCGGCACGAAGCCGCCGGCCGAGAGGTGGCGGATGAGCTCGACGTTGATGGCCACCGGCTCGCCCACCAGGCCGATGTCGACGATTTCGTCGGGGGCGTCGGCTTCCAGGCTGGGCCGCGACAGCCGCTTGCGGGCGGCCTTGATGAGCCCGGCGTCCTTGCCGGTCAGGCCCACCGCGCCGGCCCCGGCGCGGGTGATGCGGCTGACGATGTCTTGCCCGACGCGGCCGGAGAGCACCATCTCCACCGCCTCCATGGTGACCTCGTCGGTGAAGCGCTGGCCTTCGACGAACCGGAAGTCGATGTTGAGGCGCTTGAGCAGCGCGTCAATCTGCGGGCCGCCGCCGTGGACCACCACGGGCTTGAAGCCCACCAGCCGCAGCAAGGCCACGTCCTGGGCGAAGCCGTCCCGCAGGCGCTCGTCAATCATGGCGTGGCCGCCGTATTTGATGACCACGGTCGAGCCCTGGTAGTTTTTGATGTAAGGCAGGGCCTCCACCAGCACGTCGGCCCGGAGGCGGTCGGCCTTGGCGGCTTCGGCGGCCGGGCGGCCGGTCTCGGCGGGGCAGGGCGCGTCGGACATGGCGCTTCTCCTGGCGCGGCCCTCCGGCGGGGACGGCCGCGGCGTCTGACCTTTTGAAAAAACCGGAGCCCGGCAAGTTTGGACGGCCGTCGTCAAGGTTGGGGCCGTCGAGCTGAAAAAGGGGCCGTGGCGCGCTTGAGCGGGGGCTTTCGGCCTGGTCGGCTCCGCCGTCCGTCCCGTTCGGTCGCGCCGCGCGCGGCCCGGCCGTCCGGCGTCGGCCGCGAACCGGCCGGCGCCGGCCAAGTCTGGGGACTTCGTCGGCGCCGTCGCGGTTTACAGGATGTAATTGGAGAGATCCACGTCTTCGATTAGGGTCGTGAGGCGCTCTTTGACGTATTCGGGCGTGATGACGACCTTGGTCGGGGCGATGTCGGGCGCGTCAAAGGAGATTTCCTCCAGCAACGATTCCAAAATCGTGGACAAGCGTCTGGCCCCGATGTTCTCCTTGCGGTCGTTGACCTTCCAGGCCATGGCCGCCAATTCCTTGACGGCCTCGGGCGTGAACTCGATCTCCACGCCTTCGGTGGCCAGCAGGGCTTTGTACTGCTTGGTCAGCGAGTTGTGGGGCTCGGTGAGGATGCGCGTGAAATCCTCCTCGGTCAGGGCCGCGAGCTCGACGCGGATGGGAAAGCGGCCCTGAATCTCGGGGATGAGATCGCTGGGCGAGGCGATGTGAAAAGCCCCGGCGGCGATGAACAGGATGTGGTCGGTCTTGACCTGTCCGTGCTTTGTGGAGACGTTGGTGCCTTCCACCAGCGGCAGCAGATCCTTCTGCACGCCCTCGCGGCTGATGTCCGGGCCGGCGCCGTGGCTGCGCACGGCGACCTTGTCGATCTCGTCGATGAAGACGATGCCGTGCGCCTCGACCCTGGAGCGGGCCTCCTCGACGACCTGCTCCATGTCCACCAGCTTGCCGGCTTCTTCCTGCGTCAGTATTTTGAGGCCCTCGGCCACGGTGACGCGGCGGCGACGCGGTTTTTTGGGTATCAGGCTCCCGAGGCACTCGCTGATGTTGCGGCTGACCTCCTCGAGGTCAATGTTGCTGAAGATTTTGGCGGTGGTCTGCGGCTGGCCGCCGGAAGTCTCCAAATCCACGAGCTGCTCGTCGAGCTTGCCCTTGCGCAGCATCTCCTTGAGTCGGCGGCGGGTGGCCGTGCCGGAGGCTGCCGTGCCGGACGCTTCGGGGTCGTCGTCGAGCTTGATCGCCGGCTTGCCCGTCCCGGGCAGCAGCAGGTTGAGCATGGCCGTCTCGGCCGCCTCGGCCGCGGCGGACATCAGCGACTCTCGGGCCTCGGTCCGGACCATCGAGACGGCCGTTTCCATGAGATCGCGGATGATGGTCTCCACGTCCCGGCCCACGTAGCCGACCTCGGTGAATTTGGAGGCCTCGACCTTGATGAAGGGCGAATTGGTCAGCTTGGCCAGGCGGCGGGCGATTTCGGTCTTGCCCACGCCGGTGGGGCCGATCATGATGATGTTTTTGGGCGTTATTTCGTCGCGCAGCTCAGGCGGGGTGTTAAATCGACGCCAACGGTTGCGCAAGGCGATGGACACGGACCTTTTGGCTTTGCCTTGACCGATGATGTAACGGTCAAGTTCCGCGACGATCTCTTTAGGCGTTATGGAGCTGGGAGAGGTGCGCTCCTTGTTGAAGGCGGCCAGGTTCAAGCTGGTCTCTGTCTTTTCGGGCCGCGAGGTGTTCTCTGTCTTGTCGGTCATTAATATGCCTCAGGCTGGCGGTTTTGGTCCGCGACGCAATCAGTCGCAGTCCAAGGTTTCCAGCGTCAGATTCTTGTTGGTGTAGATGCAGATGTCCGCGGCGACCAAAAGAGACTCCTCGGCTATCTGGCTGGCGGTGAGGTGCGGGGCGTGCCTGATGAGGGCCTTGGCCGCCGCGGCGGCGAAGGGTCCGCCCGAACCGGTGTGCAGGACGTTTTCGTCGGGCTCCATGACGTCGCCGGTGCCGGCGATGTAAAAGCTGGACTTGGCGTCGGCCACGACGAGGGTGGCCTCCAGCCGCCTAAGCCCGCGGTCCAGCCGCCAATCCTTGGCCAGCTCGACGGTCGCTCTGGTGAGGTTGCCGGCGTGCTGGGCGAGATGCTGCTCGAAGCGCTCCAAAATGGCCATGGCGTCGGCGGCGCCGCCGGCGAAGCCGCAGATGATGCGGCCGTCGCCGACGCGCCGAATTTTTTTCGCCGTGCTTTTGGCCACTGTCGGCCCGTAGGTGACCTGGCCGTCGCCGCAGATGGCCGCTTGCCCGTTGTGACGGACCAGCAGGATGGTGGTGCCTCTGTGCTTCATCAGCTTTCGTCTTTCTGGCCGTCGCCGGCCGGTGGAGGAGCCGGGACGTCCCTAACGTCCCCGTTTTGAGGTAGAGCTCGATAGGCCCGTCGCAGGGCCTCAAGGTCCACGTGCGTGTAGCGCTCGGTGGCCGTCAGTCGGGCGTGGCCGAGCAATTCTTGGATGGCTCTGAGGTCTGCGCCGGCCGACAAAAGGTGCGTGGCGAAGGAGTGCCTCAAGCTGTGCGGGCTGAAGCGGCCGTCGAGCCCGGCTTGGGCCAGACGGCGATCGAAAATGCGCCTGATTTCGCGATCGCAAAGCCGGCCGCCACGGCGCCCCAGAAACAGGGCCGGGCCGGGCTCGGGGGGCTTGGCCGGCCGGGCGCCGGCGGCGCGCCCGAGCCAGGCGCCCCGCCGGTCGAGCCAGCGCCGCAGGGCCTCCGCGGCCGGCCGGCCCAGAGGCGTCAGACGGTCCTTGCCGCCCTTGCCGCCGCGCACCAACACTTGGCCGCGCCGAAGGTCGAGGTCGGACAAATCCAGAGCGGCCAGCTCGCTGACCCGCAGGCCCGAGGAGTAGGCCAGCTCCAAAATCGCTTGATCGCGCTCGGCGGCGAGTTCGGCCGGCGCCGGCGCGTCGGACGGCGCCGAGGAGCCGTCGAGCAGTTCGACGACCTCCAATTCCGTCATGAAAGGGGCCGTTTTTTTGGGTCGCTTGGGCCCGGCCACGGACTTGGCCGGATTGGACGTCAGTCGCCCCTCGTCGACTTGGAGATCGTAGAAGGTCCTCAAGGTTGAAAGCGCGCGGGCGATGGAGACGTTGGCCCGGGTCGTCCGGAGGAGCAAAATGAAGGCGCGCACGTCATGGCGGCCGACTTTGAGGGGGGCGAGGCCGCGTTTCTCCAAAAAGGCGGCCCAGAGCCGCAAATCGCCCAAATAGGCGCGGACCGTGTGCGGAGAGCAAGCTTTGGTCGAGATCAGATGGTTTTCGAATTCGGCCGACAGTTCGCGCATGGGGTCAGGCGGGCAGTATCGGGTGACGATGGGCGTAGAGGCGGTCGTCGAGCACCAGCTGCTTGGCCAGGCGCTTGGCCGGGTTGACGGCCAGCGGTCCCAGGAGGTTGGCGGTCATGTCCTGCGGGCGTCCTTGAGGAATCGTGACGATGGCGAAGAGAGCGATCGGCTCGTCTTCGGCGGCCTGCAGCTCCTCCCGCAACCCCTCGGGCAGCGCCGGGCGGTAGTCGGACTTGAACAGAACCGGATCGACCAAGACCAGGGCCATGGTGGGATCGTCCACGGATTGCAGCCAATAAAAAGGGGCGTCGTGCGCCCGCTGGATCAGCACGTAGCTGGTCAACGCGGGAAAACCGATGACGCCGCCCAAAACTTTGACGATCGACTCCTCGGGGATCTCCATCTCCCCGAATCTCTTGGATTCCAGCTTGATCATGCCGCGGGGTCCTTCCCCCGCCGATTCACTGGCGGCGTTTCGGCCGGCTTGGGTTGAGGACGGACGCCGGTCCAAATCCTCGCCGCGTCCTCCAGGTCCGACGGCTCGGCGGAGAGGGACTTGAGGTTCTGCTCGAGAATGCGCAGATAAACTTCCTCGCGGTGCACCGCCCATTCAGTCGGCGCCGTGATGCCCAAACGCACCTGCCGGCCCTTGACGTCGACGACTTGGACCTTGATGTCGTCGCCGATGGCGACGGTCTCGCCGATTTTGCGGGTAAGTATGAGCACGTTGCTTCGGCGCGTCTCCGAAGAGGTCCAGATCCGGCGGAACGCCGGGGCGACGGCGCGTCTGGGCGCACGTCGTCGCCGTGGGAAGCCTAATCAGTCATAATGTCACAATGTCGGTCGGATTGCAATAAAAAAAAATAGTTGGGCGGCCTTGGCGCGGCGGCGGGTTTTGTGGTAAAATAAAGCCGGGTGGCCGCCGCGCGGCGGCCGGGGTTATTTTCGGCCGGAGGACGTCCGCATGAGCTTGAGCGCCGCTCTGAACGTTTCGACGACCGCTCTGCGGGCCTTCGGAGTTGGGACCCAGGTTGTCGCGCACAATCTCGCCAACGTCCAAACCGACGGCTTCAAGGCCAGCCGCGCGACGTATTTTGACTTGCCTGGCCGCGGCGGAACCGGCGCGACCACGCAAAGGCCGGGGGCGCCTGACGGGCCCTTGATTCCGGCGCCCGGGCTGCCGCCGCGGCCCGACACGGCGGGCTGGGTCCCGACGGGCTTTGTGGAAGGCTCCAACACCGACATCGCCCAGCAGATGGTGGGCTTGATCGTCCTGAGCCGGAGCTGGCAGGCCAACGCCAAGGTCGTGCCCGCGGCCGACGAAATGCTGGGGAC
>JAISZC010000059.1 GCA_031269485.1 Deltaproteobacteria bacterium | reverse complement strand
GGCCTGCGGCAGTTGCCTGAGGGCCTGCCGTTGCGGGGCCCGGGAATACATCGACGACGCCGACCGGTTTTTCGCCGATTTGGCGGCCGGCCGGCGCGTCGCGGTCCTGCTGGATCCGTCCGTTCGAGGTCATTTCCCCGACTGCCGCCGGCTGGCGGTCCAGCTGCGCCGCCTGGGGGTCGACTTGACGCTCGACGCCGGGGCCGGCGTGGAGCTCGCGCTGTGGGCCCAGCTGCGCCACCTCGCGCGCGAGGCGCCGCCGACCATGATCAGCTCCAGCTGCCCGGCCGTGGTCAGCTGGTGCCGGGCCTGCCGGCCGGCCCTCCTGCCGCGCCTGTCGCCGGTGATCCCCGACTTGGCCGCCGCCGCGCTGTTGGCCGGCAAGCTCCTCGGAGGACAGGCTCTGGCCGTCGTCACGCCGTGTCCGGCCGCGCCGCTGGCCTTTCGGGGCCTGGAGACGGCTTCAGCGGACTACTTCGTGACCTTCCGGCGGCTGGCCGAAGAGCTCGGCCGCCTGGAAAGCCGGCCGCGGGGCGGCCGCGGCCAGAGCTCCTCGGAGCGCGCCGAAACCGTCGAGCTCGTCGCCTGGTCCGGGGAACCGGCGGACGGGCCGGACGACGACGCCCGCCGGGAGAGGCAGGAGAGCTCCGCGTCGTTCGAGCCCTTCGATCCCTGGCCGGGCTTGCCCCTCCCGACGGGGGCCGTTTGGCCCGGCTCGGCGTTCGCCCTGGCGAGGGGCCTCAAGGATCAGGCCGAGCACCTCGCCGGCCTGGGGCTCGCCCAGGGCCTGACCGCCCAGGCGCGCATCGACCGGGTCCATGGCCGGGACATATTCTCGCTGCTCGACGACTACGCCGCCGCCCCCGTGAAGGAGCTGCCGACGATCTTCAACCCCGTCAGCTGCCCCTGGGGTTGCTCCCAGGCCCAGCGGGTCCGGCCCGAGTTCTTCTTCGTCGAGTCCCAGGCCCGCTTCCTGCGCCGCGTCTTGGACGACAGCCGGCCCGAGAGCTGGCTGCCGGACGTCCATGGCCGCTTCGAAAAGCTCTTCGCCTTCGAGGAGCTGCTCGCCCCCGTCGAGCCGCCGGCCGCCGTCGCCGACTACGTCTCCGGCGAGCGCCTCGAGGACGCCTTCATCGCCCTGGGCAAGAAAACTCAGGCCCAACGGCGCCTGGACTGCGGCGCCTGCGGCCTGCCGACCTGCCACGACATGGCCCGCGCGACGGCCATGGGGGCCAACCTGCCCCTCAACTGCAGCTTCGCCGCCCGCTCGGACACCGCCATGTCGCGCCGCCAGTTCAGCAAGCATTTGGAGCTTATTCACAACATCGGCGAATACATGCTCTCCCACGGCCGCGATCAGGCCGGCGAGAGCGTCGAGCACGCCTTGATGGATTTGTGCGCCAGCTTGGACATCAGTCGCGCCACGGTTTGGAAGAACAGCTACGACGCCGAGGAGCACCCTAACTGCAAGCTGATTCTCTCCTTTCCCGGGCAAATACGCTTCACCAACGACGTCATCACCAACGAAATCTTCGCCGATTGGCTCGAGCAGCTGTCAAACGGCCAAACCATAGTGCGCTTCTACGACCAAATGACAGCCAAGGAAAAATTCTTTTTTTCCGGACACGACATCAAGATCGTCTGCTGCATCTCCATCATGGCCGAAGGGGATTTTTGGGGCCTGGTCCTCTTGGCCCGCCGCAAAAAAACCCCCTTCACCCCCGAGGAGTTGGCGGTGGCCGAATCGACGACCTTTCTTATCGTCTCCAAGCTCGTCTCGCTCTCCGACGAGGAGCTGGAAGGCTGAGGGGCCCGCGGCCTGCCGGCCCCCCGTGAAAAGAGGCTGAACAATGAGCGAGATCGCCTTGGCTTTGTTGAGCGTCACCGACAAGACCGGCCTCACCGAGCTGGCCAGCTGGCTCGTCGATCGCGAAGTCAAGCTCCTGTCGACCGGCGGCACCGCCACGGCCCTGCGGGCGGGCGGCTTCCAGTCCGAAGAGGTCGGAGACTTCACCGGCGCGGGCGAACTGCTCGACGGCCGGGTCAAGACCCTCCACCCCAAGGTCCACGCCGGCATCCTCCACCGCCGCGACTCGGCCGATCACCTCGCCCAAATGGCTCAGCGAGGCTGGCCGGGCGTGGATTTGGTCGTCGTCAACCTGTATCCGTTCGAGACGGTCTCGGAGCGGCCGGAAGCGAGCTTTCAGGAAATTGTGGACAACATCGACATCGGCGGACCGTGTCTGCTGCGGGCCGCGGCCAAAAACCACGAGCACGTGGCCGTGCTGTGCGATCCGGTCGACTACGGCGCCTTCATGGCCGAATGCGAGCGCGCCGGAGGCTTGAGCCGGAACTTTCGTCGCCTTTTGGCCTACAAGGCCTTCTCGCGGGCGGCGGACTACGATCAGGCCATCAGCGCCTGGCTCGGCCGCGTCGTGAACGGCTTGGCCCACGTCCTGCGTTGAGCGCGTCCCCGTCAGTCAGAGGGGAGGCCGGCCTCTCGCGCCGGCTCAGGTCGGACGGCGGCCGGACAGGCCAGGGCCAATTTTTTGAAAAAAAACCGGTCGGCCTTTCGGCGTCTTTTAGGGGCTGGTCACGCGCCGCGGCCGTCGCGCTCGGCTTCACGCCGGAAGAGTTTGACCATTTAATGAGCAATTATTAGCTATATGATTGATATAAATTGATAAAATAGCGATAATTAATTATTTTTACCAATATATCGGCAACCAGGGAGATATTTTAGTTTAAACTGAAGAGTGGTCGCGTTATGGCGTCAAGACTGGGCCAATTTTTAAAACGCCGGGCGTCGAAAAATCAAGCTCAGGGGCGGCGCAGCGGAAGGCGGCAAAATCGGCCGTCGGGTCGGCTTCAATGACGGCGCGGCCGCTCCAAAAATTGTCGGCGGCCGGCGCCAAAATCAGCTCCGCCCGTCGGCGAAGTCGCCCTTGACCGCCAGCTGGCCATGCTCCATGCCAGCGGCCTGGAGCGTCGAGCCGTCGCCGAACTCGGTCCGGCCGGAAGACGGCGCCGGCTCAGCGTCAGGACGGCCCCGGCCTTGAATTTGAAGGTTCCGGCCCAGCTGGGGCCGACGAAGGTCGGCGTCCTCGACCACGACTTCGCCGTCTGGCTGGTCGGCCCCCAAGGCCGCCGGGTCGACGGCGCTTCGGCCTTCCTGAAAAATGTTGCGGCCGCCGGTGATTATGATATCTGCCCTTTTTGTTGCGTACTTATTTGGCTGTTAAAAATGTTGTCACCGCCTTCAATTCTAATTTCTCTATAGGTGGTCACCAAAGATGTTACAACGTTAGCACCATTTTTAAAAATAATAACATTATTACTTGAAATTGGACAAGTTGCTCCAAAAATATAATTATTAATTATTGAATTAGAAAATTAAGCTTATTATTTTTGATATTACAAGCCACATCGAGGGAGGATCCGAGCACAACTCCACCTTCAAGCGTCGCATTAGAGATATTAATAGTATTATTATCTATTGAACCCCCAGCCGAGAGCCTTCCAATAACCAATCCATTAATTTTACTCCCTAATATATTGATTTTATTATTTGAAACTGAAAAATTTTCTAATGATTGTCCGCTAACTAGTAGCCCTCGCAAAAGGGCCTATCTACCCGGAATGGCAGGATAAATCCTGTGAAATGGCCCCTCTGGACTCGCATTCTCGACTGGCAATCTAAGTCCTTGTAATCACTGGGAAAGGGTCCAATCACCG
>JAISZC010000055.1 GCA_031269485.1 Deltaproteobacteria bacterium | reverse complement strand
CTCAGCAGCTCCTATTTCGGCCTCCACGCCGGAGTGGGCCATGTCTTCAACCTCAGCTCGGCCACGGATCTGGATTTGTACGCCAAATATTTCTGGAGCCACCAGCAGGGCAAGAACGTTCAGATCGGACCTGATCCCGTCAGCTTCGAGGACGTCGACTCCCATCGCTTCCGCGCCGGGGCACGGATTTCTCACGGCCTGACCGACACGGTCAAACCCTATTTCGGGGCCGCCTACGAGGTCGAAGCCGACGGCAAGGCTCGGGCCTCCTCCCACGGCCTGGCCTTCGACGTCCCCGAGCTCAAAGGCGCCACCGGCCTCGGCGAGCTCGGCGTGACCGTGGCGGCCGGCGAGGCCGTCAAGGTCGACGTGGGCCTCCAGGGGTACATCGGGGGCCGCCGGGGCGTTTCCGGCAGCGTGGTCTTCAACTGCGAATTCTGAGATATGAGGGTTCTGGGCAGGGCGGGCAGGGCGGCCCGCTCGACCGGAAAGGCGCCCGGCTGGTCCTCCGGGCGGCGGTCCTTGGGCGCCTCTTTTCGGAGTTTTTTGGGTTTTAGCGGCGTTCTTGGGAGTTCGACGGCTGCGATCACGGAAACAGCCCCTGGTTGGCCAGTTTGGCCGTGACGAGCCGGCGGTCCGTCGGACAATGGGCTTGCCGGGACGGTCCTGACCTAGGGGATTTTAGGAAGCGCCGAGGAGTCGAGGAGCAGTCGCCCGGCGAGGTCCCCCCGTCCTTCGATGGTCTTTCTCGACGGCGGTCCGACGTTGGCCTGTCGCCCTTTCGCCGCTTCCTCCCGTTTGAGGCCTTGAGCGACGTGCCGCGGGGAGTCGAGCGCGGCGGTCTGGGGGTTTCGCGGTTGAAGCCCCAGCCGCGCAAATTTGAAACGGCGTCCGCGAGACGCCATTTTTTTTGTTTTTTTTCAGAAAAGCCAGGGCGACCTGGGGGTGTGGCGCTGTTTTTTTTTGTATTTTTTATCGTTAACGCTGATATTGAATCATTTTGGATTTCATAAAATGTGTTTTAAGCTATATAGGCTAAATTGACTCGAACTTATACATCAATGGCGATATTATATTTAAAAATATAGTTTATAACTTTATATATTATATTATCAAGAAGTGTTTAATAACTATTTTAAAATTTAAATCTTAAAATATATCATAAAAATGATAATTAAAAATTTATTATTGCATCTTTGGTGGATAAAATAACTAATTTTAGTGATATATTCAAAAGTTCTTCTAAAATATAGAAAAAGATAAAAATTATATACATAACAACAACAGCATTTTATATACCTATCAATCTTATATAGATTGTCAAATATAGGAAAACTATATTAATTGGCGATATAGCCAGTAGAGCAAGGGCTTTGAGCTATGCTCCGCGAGGCCTGTCGGTCGCCGGCGAAGCGGCGTCCGAAAACGCTTTGGCGCCTTAAAGCGCCAGCTCCCGCTTCAAGAAAAAGGCCCGCGCCGCAAAGCCGAGCCCCCCGTCGCCCTGGACCTTCAGCCCAAAACCTTCCATGCCCCATGCCCTCGGCCAGCCGGTCCGCCGGCCAGCCTCCGGCCAGCCGGCCGGCCGCCGCCGGCTCGTCTTCGCCACGTCGCGCTTCGCCCGTTAAACTTCTGGACTTCAGCGTCAAATTCGGCTAAAATCAAGCAATCTCAAAGCGGCGGCGCCGCGTCGACAGCCGCGGCGGACGCGCTCGACCCGTCTGGTCCCACAGGCCAGGGCGCCGCCCGGTTCGGCTTACAAATCAACCCAGGCGGCGCGGTTTCCCGGCATGAAAAGATCTTTCGAGCTCGTCAGCGAATTCACTCCCCAGGGCGATCAGCCGGAGGCCATCAAGCAGCTGCTGGACAACCTCCGCGACGGGGCGCCGGCCCAGGTTCTGCTGGGGGTGACCGGCTCGGGCAAGACCTTCACCATGGCCAACGTGGTGGCCCAGTTCGGGCGGCCGACCTTGGTGCTGGCCCCCAACAAGACTCTGGCCGCCCAGCTCTACGGCGAGTTCAAGGGTTTTTTTCCCAACAACGCGGTCGAGTATTTCGTTTCTTATTACGATTATTACCAGCCGGAAGCCTACATCCCCCAATCCGACACTTTCATAGAGAAAGACAGCCAAGTCAACGAGGCCATTGACCGGCTGCGCCATTCGGCCACCCGAATGCTCTTCGACCGCCAGGACGTGCTCATCGTGGCTTCGGTCTCGTGCATCTACGGTTTGGGCTCGCCGGAAGCTTATTCGAGTCTTTTGCTCCATTTGGAGGTCGGCGTCGAGCGGCCTTTGGAGAATATTTTGGCCAAGCTCGTCGAGATGCAGTACGAGCGCAATGACTATGACTTTCATCGCGGAGTTTTTCGGGTTCGCGGCGACGTTTTGGAGATTTTTCCGGCTTACGAGGACTCCGAGGCTGTGCGGGTGGAGTTTTTCGGCGATCTGGTCGACCATCTGGCGGCCGTCGATCCTTTGACCGGCCACGTGATCAAAAGCCTCCAGGAGGCGCTGATCTACCCTGGCAGCCATTACGTCAGCTCCCGTCAGAACCTCAATCACGCCATGGAAACCGTTCGTCGCGAGCTGGCCGACCGTCTGGCCGACCTAGAGGCCGCCAACAAGCTCGTCGAGGCCCAGCGCCTCTTGCAGCGCACCACCTTCGACCTGGAGATGATGAAGGAACTGGGCTGGTGCCACGGCATCGAAAATTACTCGCGCCATCTGACCGGCCGCCAGCCCGGCGAGCCGCCGCCGACCCTTTTGGACTATTTTCCCGACGATTTTCTGCTCATCGTCGACGAGAGCCACATTTCCGTCCCGCAGGTCCGGGCCATGTGCCATGGCGACCGCAGCCGCAAGACCACCTTGGTCGAGTACGGCTTCCGGCTGCCCTCGGCCTTGGACAACCGCCCGCTGACGTTCGACGAGTTCGCCGGGCGTCTCAGCCAGGCCATCTACGTCTCGGCCACGCCCGCCGACTACGAGCTGGAGCTCTCCTGCGGGCTGGTGGCCGAGCAGATCATCCGGCCCACGGGCCTGGCCGATCCGCCCATGATCGTCAGGTCCGCCCAAGGCCAGGTCGACGATTTGGCCGGCGAGATCCGGCTGCGGGTCGCGCTCGGCGAGCGGGTGCTGGTGACCACCCTGACCAAGCGCATGAGCGAGGACTTGACGACTTTTTTCGTCGAGCAGGGCCTGCGGGTCCGCTACCTCCATTCCGACGTCAAGACTCTCGAGCGCGTGGAGCTGCTGCGGGATCTGCGGCTTGGCGAGTACGACGTGCTGATCGGCATCAATCTGCTGCGGGAAGGCCTCGATTTGCCGGAAGTGTCCCTGGTGGCCATCTTGGACGCCGACAAGGAGGGCTTCCTGCGCTCGGCCCGCTCGCTCATCCAAACCTGCGGCCGGGCCGCCCGCAACGCCGGCGGCCTGGTCATCCTCTACGCCGACCGGATCACCCCGGCCATGGCGACGGCCATGGCCGAGACCGAGCGGCGGCGGGCCAAGCAGCTCGAGTACAACCGCCTCCACGGCATCGTGCCGCGGACCATCGTCAAGTCAGTCGACGGGCTGGGCGGCGGCCTGTGGGAGGCCGACTACGTCGCGCCGCCCCGCCTGCCGGCGGACGCCGAGTTCGCCGACCTGCCCTTGGAGATCATTCCCCAAAAGCTCAAGGCCCTCAAGAAAGAAATGAAGCAGGCCGCCGAGAGTCTGGATTTCGAGAAAGCCGCGCGCTTGCGCGACCGCATCAAAGCTTTGGACGACACGGCCTTGGCTTTGGGATAGGAAGACGCCATGCTTTGGAAAAGCCGTCGCCATGACCTGGGCCAGGCCCGCGAAATGGCTTTCAAACTCGATCGCCCGGTGAAGTTCGGCCAGTTTCTCTCCGCGCGGGGCTTCAAGAGCGCCGCCGAATTCGAGGCCTTCCGCGACGCCGACCTCAAGTCCCTGCCTTTGCCCGAGACCATGCCGGGCATGGAGCGGGCCGTGGCGCTGCTGCTGGAGGCCCGGCGAGCCGGGCGGCCCGTGGGCGTGGTGGGCGACTACGACGTCGACGGCCTGACGGCCGCGGCCTTGCTCAAGCGGGTGCTCGAGGGCCTGGGCTTCGTCGTGGTCGTGCGCATCCCCCACCGCCTCGAGGAGGGCTACGGCTTGAGCGTCAAGGCGGTGACCGACTTGGCCGCCAGGGGGGTGGGCCTTCTGATCACCGTCGACTGCGGGGTCAGCGACGTCGAGGCGGTGGCCGAGGCCGTCCGGCTGGGTCTCGAGGTGGTGGTCACCGATCACCATCGCCTGCCGCCGGAGCTGCCCAAGGCCGCGGCCATCCTCAATCCCCACCTCGGCGGCGGCTGGGAGGAGCGTCCCCTGGCCGGCGTGGGCGTGGCCTTCATGCTGGCCTGGGCCGTGCGGCAAGCCTGCCTCAACGCCGGACTGTGCCGGGAGGCGCCGTCGCTGGTGGAAAACTTGGCCCTGGTGGCCTTGGGCACCATCGCCGACTTGGCCCCCCTGACCGGCCCCAATCGGACTTTGGTGCGGCACGGCCTGGCGTTTCTGATGGCCGCCCGCTGGCCGGGCCTGCAGGCCCTCAAAAAAGCCCTCAAGCTCGACGGCCAGCGCAACATCTCGGTGCGCGACGTGGGCTTCAAGCTGGCCCCGCGCCTCAACGCCGCCGGCCGCCTCGGCAGCGCCGACCCGGCCCTGGAGGTGCTCGTCACCGCCGACAAGGCCCAGGCCGAGGCTTTGGTGAAGCTTTTGGAGGACCTCAACACCCGGCGCTACGCGACCCAGCAGAGCCTGGTCGAGGAGGCTCTCGAGCAGTTGGAGTGCGACGTGGCGCCCGACAGCGCCACGGTGGTGCTGGCCGGCGAAGGCTGGCCTCGGGGCCTGTTGGGGCTGGCCGCCTCGCGGGTGGCCGAGCGCTCGGGCAAGCCCACCATCATGTTCAGCCTCGAGGGCGACTTGGCCGTGGGCAGCGGACGCACGGCTCGAGGGTTCAACCTCTTCGCCGCCCTCGACAAGATTCGCCGCCATTGCCTCCACCTGGGCGGGCACGCCCAGGCCGCGGGCCTGAAGATCCAAGCTTCGGCCTTGCAGGCTTTCAAGGACGCCTTCGAGGCCGAGGCCGTCGAGGCGACCTGGGACGAGGTCGACAAGGAGCTGCTGGTCGATTTCGAGGTCGGGCCGTCCGATCTGCCGCTGCTGCTGGGGCCCTTGACGGAGCTGGAGCCTTACGGGCAGGGCAACCCCCCGCCGGTGGCCGTCATGCGCGGCCTTAAGGTTTTGGACGCCTCGGCCGGCGCGGGCCGCGGCGATCGCCTCATGATGCGCGTCTCCGACGGCTTGAAAAGCTTGAACCTCTCCGGCTTCAACTTGGTCTCCCGTCTCGAGGAGGTCGAGCCGGTCATGGACGTGGCCGTGATGTTCGACTCGGGCAGCGGCGGATATCCGCCCAGCTGGCGGCTTTGGGATTTCAAGCCGCCCCAGGAAGGAGGCTTCCATTGAGCCCGCCACCAGTGGACGACGATTCCAGGACGCCGCAGGCGCCTCGGGCGGACGAGACCGTTCGCGCCGACGGCTCGGCGGCCGGCTCTTCTTCGGGAACGGCCCGGACGGCCGCGTCGGATCCGACGCCGGCCCCCGATTCGGCCGCCTTGGCCGCCGGGCTGACCGCGGCCGTCGTCAAGGCCGAAGAGGCCTATCAGGCCGGCCGCCCGCAGGAGGCCCTGACGCTGCTGGCCAGGGTGCTGGCGCAGGACCCGAACCACGCCCGGGCCCTCAGGAGCCTGGGCGTGGTCTGCCACGCCCGCGGCCTGACGGCCGAGGCCCGTTCGGCCTACGAAAGGCTTTTGAACCTTGAGCCCGGCGATCAGGCCATCCGCAAAAACTTGGCGCTGCTGTTGTTCAGCCTCGGCGAGCTTGAGCCGGCTCGGGCGGAGCTGGAAAAGCTGCTGGCCCTCAACCAAAACGAGGCCTCGCTGTGGCTGCTTTTGGCCCGCCTGGAAAACGCCGCCGGCCGGACGTCGGCCGCCGTCGAGCGCGCCCAGCGGGCGCTGCTGCTGCAGCCCGGCCTGACCGAGGCTCAGAATTTTTTGGAGCAGCTGGAAAAAGCCCAGTCGGCCCCTCCGGCCCAGTCCGTCTCGGCTCGGCCGGCCGATCGCCGGCTGCAGCTGTGCTGCTCGCCGGGCCGGGAAGGGGAGGCGGCCTTGATGGCCCCCTTCCTGTCGGCCGTCTTGGAGGTCTCGTTGGCGGTGAGCCTCAAGCCTGCCGCCTATTTGGAGGCCGTCGGCAAGGGCGGCGTCGTCTGGCTGGAAGGGACGGGCGAGGGCCCGTCGCTGGCCGCCAAGGAGCCGGGGTTGCTCGACGGCCGGCGGGTGCTGCTGCGGCTCGACAAGGACGAGGTCTTGTCCGGGTCCTGGCGGGCCATGAATTTGGAACGCGTGACGGACGTGGTCTTTGAGAGCCTTTTTCTGCGCGACACGTTTACGGGCCAAAAGCCGCCGCTGAAGTCCGGCACGCGGCTCCACGTCGTTCGGCGGGCCGTAGATTTGTCCCGGCGGCCGCCCCGCCCGCCGCGGCCCGCTGCGGCGGAGGAGGGCGGCCGCATCGCTTCAGCGTCGGCCCTGACGTCGGCGCAAATTTTGGCTCCAATGTCGGCCCCGACGTCGGCGCAGGCCAGCGAGCCTGCGGCCGCCGAGGCCGCCCAAACGTCGGGCCAAGCTTCAGGCCAAACGTCGGGCCAAACATTTGCCCAAGCTTCGGGCCAAGCTTCGGCCCTTGGGGCCCAGGCCGGCCAGCCGGCCGCCCGTCTCGACGACGCCTCCGGCGGCCGGCCGCTGAAGATTGTCGCCCCCGGGCCGCATGACTCGACAGTGATGCTGGCGCTGGAGGCCTTCAAGCGGCTCCGGACCGGCCGCCCGGAATTGCGGCTGCATCTGACCGGCCCCTTTCTGCAGCCAGGCCTGGAGGTCGCCGCCGCCCATTACGTCATCAAGACCGGCTTGGCCCAGGTCGTCATGCTCGACGCTGCGCCGACCGATTATTTTGGCTATTTGGCCGACAAGGATTTTTTTCTGGCTTGCCCGCTGGCGGCTGGCGGCCCTGGTCCGGCCGAAGCCCTGCAGATGGGCCTGAAGCTTCTCTTGCGCAGCTGCCCCGGTCAGGAGGAGCTTTTTCCGGCCGCCTGGCTGTGGCGCGATTTCGACGAGCTCGACCGGCGCTTCGCGGAGCCTGGCCCGACGCCGGAGGAAGCGCGGCGCCATTTGGCCCGCCACGCCCCGCGGGCGGCGGCGACCGAGCATTTGCGGATTTTGGGCTTTTCCGCCCCGCCGGTCGGTCCGGCCGGCGGCTGAGGCCCGCCTTGACCGCGGAGCGCGCCGATTACCCCTTGGCGGCCTTGGTGGGCCAGCCGGCCATGGTCGAGGCCCTGATCCTGCTGGCCGTCGATCCGTCCTTGGGCGGGCTGCTGCTGGTGGGCGAAAAAGGCACGGCCAAGTCCACGGCCGCTCGGGCCTTGGCCGAGATTCTGCCGCCTCTGGAGGCCGGCGACTGCCCCTTCCACTGCCGACCCCAAGAGCCCGATCGCTGGTGCCCGGAGTGCGCGGCCGCCTCAGGGCCGGCCGGAGTCGGCCGGCGGCCGGCGCCGTTTCGGACGGTGCCCTTGGGGGTGACGGAGGAGCGGCTGCTGGGCGGGCTGGATTGGGAGAAAACCCTGGCTTCGGGCCGTCCGGCGCTCAAGCCGGGGTTGCTGGGCGAGGCCAACAACGGGCTGCTTTACATCGACGAGGTCAACCTTTTGGACCCGTCGCTGGCCCATCTGCTGCTCGACGCCGCGGTCGCCGGCCGGGTCGCGTTGGAGCGCGACGGCTTTTCCGCGCGGCATCCGGCGCGGGCGGCCTTGCTGGGCTCCATGAACCCCGAGGAAGGCCCCCTGGGCCCCCAGCTGGCCGACCGCTTCGCCCTGACGGTCAACTTGGCCGGCGAG
>JAISZC010000051.1 GCA_031269485.1 Deltaproteobacteria bacterium | reverse complement strand
GGAATGGCAGGATAAATCCTGTGAAATGGCCCCTCTGGACTCGCATTCTCGACTGGCAATCTAAGTCCTTGTAATCACTGGGAAAGGGTCCAATCACCGGTCGGCAACGGCCTGAGCCTGGCCTCCACCAGCCCCGAAAACTGCCCTGAACAGGTAGAAATAGGCCAGATTGACAATGCCTGCCTGTTCAATTTTATCTCATTTTTTAAAAAGGGCCCTCACCAGAGCGATTACGCAATTTTCATGCCAACATATCTCGATTAAAAAAAAATTTTTTTTCGTGGTAAATTTTACTTGACAGGCCTCTTTATCTGGTTCAATATGGCTCCAGCAACCCGATTCCGCCAGCTGTGAATCCATCGCTGACAGGCGGGCCGCAGCTGCTCAATTGAGGGGAATTGGAGGCAATATGTACTGATTTATTGATAATAAATTAGTTATTTTGCCTAATATTCTCGATATAAATAAAAAAGTGCTTTTAAAAATATTGATTCAAATATAGACAGTTCAATAAATTTTATTTGTCAAAATTTTAAAATAAATATTTAAAAACCATCACGATTTATTAAAAATTTATTGTTTTTCAATTCTGACTACAATTAAAAGACCAATTCTGTTATCTCTCATAATATGAGTCGTTTAAAGGTCATAAATACCGAATTATTAGCTAATTCGACTAGATTGCTTGCCTAACTTTTTATTACATTAAGACATGCCATCAAGACCATAAAATTCTCATTGGCTCATAATAATGGTCTTTTAGCAATGCGGCAATTTAACCGCCCCGCTTAGGACTTGGAGGCCGCCGGCCGCGCCTGACAGGCGGCGTCGCGCGCCGGCTGGCCGGGCGCTTCCCCTTTCACTCGACTCGCCTTCGCGGCCGCCTCGACGGTTGCCAAAACGTCGGCCCCGAGCGGAGAGAAGTGGACAAAACCGTAGTTTTCCCTAAAAGGCTCTTTGCCTTTCAGGGACGGCCGGCCGCCGAAAGCCTTTAACCGCCGCGGTCCCGCCGGGGAGCGCGCCGAGCGGCCCGCGCTTTCCACTTGGCCCGGAAAATGCAGAACTGACGTCGGACTTTTTTCTCCGCCGGCCGTCCGGGCCGGCGCCGAGGTGCCCCATGGAGGTGCCCTATGATCGGCTACAAAGAGCTTTTGTTGATTCTGGCGGTCATCCTCATTATTTTCGGCGGCCGCCGCCTGCCTGAGCTGGGTCGCGGCCTGGGCCGCGGCTTGAGCAACTTTCGCCGGGCCGTCTCCGAACGCGAGGAGAAAGAGGAGGCCCCCAAGCCTGAGGGCCGCGAGGAAGGCTGATGTTCGGCTTGAGCATGTCCGAGGTGGCCGTGGTGGCTTTGGTGGCCCTCGTCGCCTTGGGTCCCGACAAGCTGCCCGTGGTCATGCGGACTTTGGCCAAAGGCTGGGCCGCCCTCGCCAAGCTCAAAACCGAGTTCAACAAGGCCGTGGCCGCCAATTTGGCCGAGCTGGAGCCGGACAAAAAACGGCTGGGCTTGGACAAGCTCGAGTCGCAGCTGGACAAGTTCGGGCCGCAAGTCGAAAAATCCCTCAAAAGCCTTTTGGAGCTGCCCTCCGAGGCGGGCCAGGACGTTGAGACGCCTCCGCCGAAATTGACGCCGCCGCCGCCAAACCAGGGCGCGGACGCCGGGGCGGATCAGACCGCGGCCGCCGGAAGCTGACGCCCGCCCGGCCTCGACGCCCGCCGCTCCGACTGGCTGGAGCCATGCCATGGAACAGACCCCGTTGATCGAGCTCAAAGGCGAGGGCTTGGCCTTGGGCCAGGCCCACGGCGAAGCCTTGAGAGATATAATCAAGGAATTCGCCGCCCGGGCCGCCGACGTTCATTTGCCCAACCTCAAGCTCAAGACCGACCGGGACGCGCTGATCGCCTTGTGCCGGGAAAACGTCGGCCATCTCCAAAAATATTCGCCCGTCCTGTGGGCCGAGCTGGAGGGCGTGGCGCAAGGCGCCGACCTGAATCTCGACGACGTTTTGCTGCTCAACTCTTTTTTGGAGCTCGACGATCTGCGGGCCCCGACCGTGGGCGGGCGCCGGTTGGCGCCCGCGCTGTGGGGCTGCACCACCTTCAACGTCAAGCCTCGAGCGACGGCCGACGGTCGCCCGCTCTTGGGCCAGACGTATGACATGGAACTTTTTTACGCCAAATTCAATGTTTTGCTGAAAATCACCGGCCCGGACGGTCGCCAACGTCTGATCTACACCTTGTCCGGCATTTTGGGCTTAAACGGCCTAAACAGCGAAGGCCTGGCCGTGGTCATCAACAAGCTCGCGCCCGTAGACGGTCGTCCCGGAGTCCTTTATCCCTTCATCGCGCGCCGCCTGCTCGACCAGCCGCGCGTCGGCGACGCCTTTGGCGCCGTCGTCTTCACGGACCGGGCTTCCGGGCTCAACTGGCAGTTGTCCTCGGCCGAGGGTCCGGCCTTCTGCCTGGAAACCACGGCGACGCGTTACGCCAACTTGCCCTTCGACTTCAGCCTGGCCCACGCGAACCATTATCTCGATCCGCAGCTGCGCGCCTTGGAGGCCCCCAATTGGCTGTCCCACGGCGGCTCCTTCGTCCGGCAGCAGGTGGCCCAAGCCTTCCTCGACGAACGTCAAGGCCAGCTGACCGCCGAACAGCTCAAAGAGCTGACGTGCAACCACGTCAACCACCCCCGCAGCATCTGCGCCCACGGCAACCCCGGGGAGCCCGACCACTTCTCCTTCAACTCCATCTCGGCCGTGATCATCGAGCCGGCCGAGCGACGGCTGCATTTCGCCGGCTGTCATCCCTGCCTCAGCGGCTACCGGACGTTGACGCTGTGACCGCCTGGTCTCCGGGCAGCCGGCCGCCCGAGCGGCCAGCCGTCATTTTTTGGGGAGCGAGCCTTGCCGGATGAATTTGCCGACAATTTGACCGGACCGTCCGCTTCTTGCGAGGCGTCCGCTTCGCGGGCCGAGCCGGCGGCCCCTGATTCGTCGGTCCAACAATCGGCGGGCCAAAGCCCTGCGGGACAAGATCAGGCGGGCCAAGGCCCTGCGGGCCAAGCTCAGGCGGAACAAGATCAGGCGGGGCATGACCCGCCGGACGAAAAACCGTCCGGCCGCAACCAGCCCATGAACTTCTTCGCGCACCTGGCCGAGCTGCGCCGCCGACTCATTTATTGCCTGACCTGCGTCGCCGCGCTGACCGCGGTGGCCTGGAACTTTTCCGCCGAAATTCTGGACGTGATCCTGTCCCCGGTGGTCAAGCACCTGCCGCCAGACCAAGGCTTGATCTACACCGGCCTCCCTGACGCCTTCGCCGTCACCCTCAAAGTCAGCCTCTGGGCTGGCCTGATGGCTTCGGCGCCTTTTTGCTTGCTTCAATTGTGGGCTTTCGTCGCCCCAGGCCTTTTGCCCTCCGAAAAAGCCAAAGTCCCGGCCTTGACCGCCTTGGCCACGGTTTTGTTCGCGTCCGGAGCCCTTTTCGCCTATCTGGTCGCCTTTCCCCTAACTTTCAAGTTCTTTCTGGCCTTTTCCTCGGACGCCTTGCAGCCGCTGTTGACCGTCGACCGCTACATGTCGCTGGTCATGGGCTTGGCCGCGGCTTTCGCCCTGTCGTTCCAACTGCCTTTGGCCTTGATGTTTTTGGCCCGCATTGGCTTGATAACTCCGCATTTTTTAAAAAAGAACCGCCCCTACGCCATCGTGGCCATTTTTGTCGTCGCCGCCATCCTCACCCCGCCTGACGTGATCAGCCAAGTCCTCATGGCTGTCTCTCTGATGTTTCTCTACGAGTTGAGCATTTTTCTGGTCAGCCGACGCCGCCGTCCGGAACTGGATGACGCAGGGCAGCCGGTCGCCGCCCCCGATCCGGCCGTCAAAACCTGAAACCGCCGCGGCAACGCCCCGCCTCCTCGGCCGCCGGCCGGTCTGTTCGCGATCCCGCCCGCCCGCCTTCCCTCGTCCGGGCCGCCTCTCCAGCGCCAACCACGACCCAGCCGACCGAGACGCCCGAGTCTCATTTCCGGCCCAGGCCGTCAGGGCGTTTTGGGCTCGTTGACAAGTTTTAAGCCTATTGTTACCATGCAAAAAAGCAATGACCTTGCCAGGCCGGCTGCCGCCCCATTGCAGCCGACCTGCCTTGGGGGCCCCCATGACCGCCGGACTGCTCATACTGCTTATCGCGTCGCTCGCCGCTCTGGGGCTCTTCTTTTTTCTCCGCTCAAGCCGTTCCTCGACCGGATCTCGCTCTTCCCGGCCGGTCCGGCCGGCCCAGCCTGCTCAACCGGCTCGGCCTGGCCAGCCGCTCGTCGCCGAAGGCCGGGACCTCCGGCCTCCTCTAGCTCGGCCGGCCCGGCCGGCCGTCGTTGAGGCCGTCCTGCAGGTCGTCGATCCGGCCGCCTTTCAAGCCGCCTCCAGCACGGTCTCCCCCCTGACGGCCGCCGCGGGCGTCCCCGGGGCGGGCCATTGGTCCGAGTCGCTCTCGGAGCTCGACGTCGAGACGGCCAACCGCGAAACTTGCGACAAGCGTCGCCAGGCCGTCGCCGCCTTCACCCATTTTTGAGCGGTCCGTCGGCCGCGCGCAGGCTCGCATGGCCAAACCCCGTCACGTCGTCATCGGCACGGCCGGCCACGTGGACCACGGCAAGACCAGCCTGGTGCTGGCCCTGACCGGCATCGACACCGACCGGCTGGCCGAGGAAAAACGGCGCGGCATCACCATCGAAAACGGCTACGCCCATTTGGAGCTGCCCGACGGCGGGCGGGCCGCCATCATTGACGTGCCCGGCCATGAGCGCTTCGTCCGCCGCATGCTGGCAGGCTCCGGGGCGGTGGACGTGGCTCTGCTGGTCGTGGCCGCCGACGACGGGGTCATGCCGCAGACGGTGGAGCATCTTCACATTTTGCGCCTTTTGGGCGTCAAAAGGGCCGTCGTGGCCTTGACCAAATGCGATTTGGCCCCCGACCGGGAATGGCTCGAGCTGATCCGGGCCGAGCTGGCGGAGCTGCTGGCGGGCGTCTTTGAGGAGGCGCCGCCCGTCGTCGAGGTCAGCGCCCTCGCCGGGGAAGGCTTGTCGGAGCTCAAGGCGGCTCTTTTTCAGGCCGTCGCGGCCGTCCCGCCCAAGGAGCTCCAAGGCCGCTTCCGGCTGCCGGTCGACCGCGTGTTCACCATGCCGGGCTTCGGGACGGTCGTCGCCGGGACCTTGCTGGAGGGCCTCGTGTCGGCCGGAGAAACGGCGTGCCTTTATCCGAGCGGGCTGGAGGCCAAAATCCGGCAAATACAGGTCCATTCCCGGCCCGCCGACACGGCCTGGCCGGGCCAGCGGGCGGCGTTGAACCTGTCGAACCTCAAAAAGGACCAGCTCGCCCGCGGCGACGTGCTGGCCACCGCGGGCTCGCTGTCGCCGACGATGATGCTCGACGCCACCCTGACGTTGCTGCCGGGCGGCTTGGCGGGGGGGCTGGCCGGCCCCGGCCTCAAAAGCGGCCGGCTGGTCAAGGCGCATTTGGCCGCCCGCGAGTTGTCGGCCAAGGCCGTGCTCATGGAACGCGACGCGCTGGCCCCGGGCGAGACCGCCTACGTCCAGTTGCGCCTTTTGGCGCCGGCCGTGGCCCGCAAGGGCGACCGCTACGTGCTGCGCCTCCCGTCCCCGGCGACGACCATCGGCGGCGGCGAGATTCTGGACGCGGCGCCCCTCAAGCGCCGTCGCCGCAAGCCCGAGGTGGTCGAGCTTTTCAAAACCAAGCAGACGGGCGCCCACCTCGATCGGGTGGAGCTGGCCGTCCGCGAGCGTCCGGGCTCTTTCGCGCCTTTCGCCGAAATCGCCAAAAGAGCCGATCTCGACCGCGCCAAGGCCAAAAGCGACGCCAATCTGCTGGTCGAAAAAGGCCGCTTGACCTATTTGGCCGCCGACGTCTACGTGCATTTTTCGGAGAAGCAGGCCTTGACCCTCAAGGTCAAGGGCCTGCTGGCCGACTGGCACCGCGCCAATCCCTTCAGCCCGGGGCTGTCGCTCGAGGAAATTCGAGTCAAGCTCCTGCCCGGCGCCCCGCCGGCCGCGGCCGAAGCCTTCTTTGATCTGCTGAGCGCGGAAAAGACCGTCGTCCGGGAGGGCGGGGCCTTAAGGCTCCATTCCTTCGAGCCCCAAATCGACCAGGCCGGCGACGATCGCGCGGCCAAGCTCGACGAGGCCTACCGCGCCTTCGGCTTTTCCCCGCCAGCCACCAGCGCCGTCGCGCCGGAGACCGAGCCCGACCTGGTCCGCCGCCGCCGGGCCGCCTTCGCGGCTCTCGTGCGCCGCGGGGACTTGGTGCCTTTGGACGCCCTGTACCACGTCCACCGCTCTCATTTTGACCGGGCCTTTGAAATTTTCCGTCGCCTGGCCGCCGACGGGCCCGTGCAAGTCGGCCAGTTCCGCGACGAGCTGCAGACCTCCCGCAAGGTGGCCTTGGCTCTGCTGGAAAGCTTCGATCGGACCGGCCGCTCGGTCAAAGCCGGCGACGGCCGGTTGCCCAGAGCTTGACTTTGTGCCTAGCCGCCGGCCGCTCGTCGGCCCGGGGCTGAACCCGAGCCGCCCGCCCGGCGCCGTCGCCCGCCCGGCTTTCGCCAGTTTTTTCGCCAGTTTTTTTTAGGATGGCCTCATGACCCTGCCGGACGTCCCGCAAAATCTGGCCGCCCACTGCGCCTCGGGCGGCTGCGGCGCCAAAATCGGGCCCGGCGAGCTGGCGGCTCTGCTGGCCGGCTTGCCCAAGTTCGACGACCCCCGTCTGCTGGCCGGCTTCGACGGCAGCGAGGACGCCGCGGTCTACGAGCTGACGCCGGAATTGGCCCTGGTCGCGACGGCCGACTTTTTCCCGCCCATGGTCGACGACCCCCGCCTCTTCGGCCAGGCGGCCGCGGCCAACGCCTTGTCGGACGTCTACGCCATGGGCGGGCGGCCTTTGGTGGCTCTCAACCTGGTCTGCTTTCCTCGCCGCCTGGACCGGGCGATTTTGGCCGAAATCCTCCAAGGCGGCGCCGAAAAAATTCAGGAAGCCGGCGCGGTGGTGGGCGGAGGTCACTCCATATACGACCGCGAGCCCAAGTACGGCCTGGCCGTGACCGGGCTGGTCGATCCCCGCAAATTTCGCAAAAACCGCGGCGCCCGCCCTGGCGACGCGCTGCTGCTGACCAAGGCCCTGGGCGTGGGCCTGATCTTGGCCGCCCGCCGGGCGGGGCTCGCCGACGAGGCCGAGTATCAGGCCGCCGCGGCCTCCATGACCCGTCTCAACCGCCGCGCCGCGGAAAATCTGGACCCCTTCCCGCTTCACGCGGTCACCGACGTGACGGGCTTCGGGCTTTTGGGGCATTTGGACGAGATGGCCGGGGACTCTCTGACCATGGTCTTGGACATCGACTCGGTGCCCGCCCTGCCCGGGGCCCTCCGCTGCGCGGCCGATTTCTTGGCCACCGCCGGCGGCCAACGCAACCGCAACCACCTCGCCGCCAGAGTCGACCTCTCGGCCTTGTCGGCGGCCCAAGCCGAACTGCTCTTCGATCCCCAGACTTCCGGGGGCTTGCTGGCCGCCGTGCCGGCCGAGCAGGCCGAGGCCGCGCTGGAGGCCGTCCGCCGCGACGACCCGGCCGCGACCCTCATCGGCCAAGTCGAGCCGCGCCAAGCAGGCCTGTCGGCCGTGGTCCTGTGAGCTTTCGCGCCGGCGGCGAGCGCGCCGGCTTTGCTCCGCGTCGAAGGTCTCTTTTTTGAGCTGGCCGCTGGCCGGCCGAGCGTTTTTCTCCTTCTTTCCTCAAACCGGCGGGCCTGACGAGTCGGGTCCAGCCTCTGCCGACGCCGACGGCGTCCCGGGAGTTTTTGTGAAAACTTTGGACATGACGGGCCGGCCTTGCCCGCTGCCGGTCATCGAGGCCAAGAAGGCCCTTAAGGCCTCGGCCCCCGGCGAGAAACTGGCCGTAGTGGTGGACGACGACATCGCCCGGCAAAATTTGCAGAAAATGGCCGCCGGCCTGGGTCATGCGGCCAGCTTCCAAACCCTCCCCGACGGTCGCCTGGAGGTCCTCTTCGAGGTCGGCTCGCCTCCCAAGACCGAGCGTCGCCTGGAAGAGGACGACGGCCGCGGGCTGGTGGTGGCCATAGGACGCGAGACCTTGGGCTCGGGCCGCGACGAGTCCTTGGGCGCGGCCTTGATGAAGTCCTTCGTCCACTCGCTGACCGAGCTCAATCAGCCTCCGGAATCGCTGCTGTTTTTCAACGGCGGGGCTTTTTTGACGACCGAGGGCTCGGGCTGCCTCGACGACTTGGCCGTCTTGGCCGACAAAGGCGCGGTGGTGGCCACCTGCGGGGCGTGCCTCAATTTTTACCAGTTGGCCGACAAGCTCAAAATCGGCGCCGTCACCAACATGTACGCCATCGTCATGACCCTGGCCCAAGCCAAAAAGCTCATCAACGTCTGATCGCGGTCTGATCGCGCGGCGGACCAAGGCGCGGCCAAGATTGCGGCGACCGCCCCCGCGTCCGAGGACGAAGGCTGGAGACGAAGGCTGGAGACGAAGGCCGGAGACGAAGGCCGGGGACGAAGGCCGGGGACGAAGGCCGGGGACGAAGGCT
>JAISZC010000171.1 GCA_031269485.1 Deltaproteobacteria bacterium | reverse complement strand
CCCCGGCCCGCCCGTCCGCAGTTCGCCGCGGCCCGCCAGACCCCGACCCGCCAGTCCGCAGTTCGCCGCGGCCCGCCAAACCGCGACCCGCCCGTCCGCAGCTCGCCACGGCCCGCAAGCCCGCGGCCCGCCAGACCCCGACCCGCTCGTCCGCAGCTCGCCGCGGCCCCGCGACCAGTCAGTCCGCGACCGAGTCTGGCGGGGCGGCCGCCGGAGGGGCGGTCTGACGGTCCTCAAATTTTTCGTTTCGTCTTCGGCGGCCGCCGCCCTCAGGTCATGACGACCGAGTCCAGCAGAGCCCGGTCGGCCCCCAGACGCCGCATGACGGCCTCCAAATCCCGGACGGCTTCGGGGGCCAGCTCCGGCGCGCGCCAGGCGTCGAGCAGCCTTTGCTCCTCGCGGCGGACGGCCGCCGCCAGATGCTCGGCCGTGGGTCCGGTGTCCCGCGGGCCTCGCTGGGCCAAGCGCGACAGCCAAGGGGCCGAGCGAGCCTGGCGAGCCGTCTCGCGGCGGGTCAGAAAAGTTCCGCCCGGACCGACCTCGGCGGCCAGCTCGACGGCCAAGGCGGCCTCGTCGACCTCCAAGGGGGCCAAAGCTTTTTCGATCAAGTCGATGAGCTCGAGGTCCAAAATGAATTTTTCGTAGCTCAGCGCGGCCCAGGCGTCCAGCACGCCCGCCGCGTGGATGACGAGATCCACGCCCCAAAAGGCCCCGGCCAGCAGGTTGACGGCCGACTCCCAGCCGCTTTGGGCCGAAACGGTCTTGGCGTCGGTGAGCGCGCCGCCGGAGCGGCACGGCAGGCCGTAGAAGGCGGCCAGGGCCTTGGCGGCGCCGGTTTGGACGGGCGAGGAGGCCCCGCCCACGCACACTCCGCCGCTGGCCAGATCGGTGGCCGTGGCCTCCAGGCCGTAGATGACCGGGGCCCCGGGCCGGACCAGCTGGGCCAAGGCCAGGCCGACGAGGCACTCGGCGTTGCCCAGGGCCAGGTTGCCGGCCAAGGTCAGCGGCCCGGTGGTCCCGGCCATGGGGCCGGGCGAGACGGAGACGGCCTGGCCCGCGGCGGCGGACAGCCTTAGGCTTTCCAAGGCCCGGCGGTCGAATTGGAGCGGGGACAGCGAGCTGATCAGGGTCAACGCGCGCGGCGCCTGGGCCAACGCGTCGAGGCCGCCCCAGGGGACGGCGGCCAGCTCGAGAATTTGGGAAAACTGCTTGGCGTCGGAGGAGACCAGAAAAAGGGCCTTGTCGGACTGGCGCAGCGCCGCGTAAACCATGGCCGGGGCGGCCAGGGCGGGCGGCAGCTCGTTGGGCTGGGCCAGGATGCCGCCGTTGATTTTGAAGCAAGGGCTGGCCTGGACCAGGCGGGCCAGCTTGACGCAATCGGCCAAGGTCGAGCTCCGCCGGCGCCCGTCGGCCTCGACGACGGCCGGGCAGCCGTAGGCGGCGGCCCAAAAGCGCTCGCCGCCGCCCAAGGCCAGGTCGTGGGCCGGGTTGCGGGCCTCCAGGACGAAGCTTTGGGGGGCCTGGGCCAGACGCGCCAGGAGAAAGGCCTCGTCGGGAAAGACCAGCTCGCCGTCCGTCCTGACCCCGTGGGCCTTGAAGATCTCCACGGCCTGAGGATCGAGCAGCCGCAGGCCCGTTTTGGCCAAAAGGCTCATCGAGGCGGCGTGGAGGCGCTCGACTTGCGAGGGCGAAAGGGCCGAGGGCGCCGAAGGGCCGGCGTCCGCCGTCGGGACGGCCTGAGCCATGAGGGCCTCCTCAGACGGCCAGGCCCAGATAGGCCCGCTTGACGTGCTCGTTGCCCGACAGCTCGGCGCTGGAGCCTTCCATGACCACCGCGCCGTGCTCCATGACGTAGGCCCGGGAAGCCACGGCCAAGGTGGCGTGGACGTTTTGCTCGACCACCAGGATGGTCACGTCCTGGGCGGTGAGGGTCTTGATGGCCTCGAAGACCACCAGCACGTTGGCCGGCGACAGGCCCATGGAGGGCTCGTCGAGGATGATGAGCTTGGGATTGTTCATCAAGCCCCGGCCGATGGCCAGCATCTGCCGCTCGCCGCCGCTCATGGTCCCGGCCAGCTGGCGGCGACGCTCCTCGAGCCGGGGGAACATGGCGTAGACCTTGGCGAGGTTGGCGGCCTTGCGGGCCTTGTCGCGGCAGCAGTAGGCCCCCAGCAGCAGGTTCTCCTCGACGCTCATGGCCTGAAATATGTTGCGCTCTTCAGGGACGAAGGCCAGGCCCAGGCGCGCCAGCTCGAAGGTCGGCCGGCCGGTCACCTCCCGCCCCTCGAAGAAGACCTTGCCGGCCTTGGGCGGCACCAGGCCCATGACGCTCTTGAGCAAGGTGGTCTTGCCGGCCCCGTTGGGTCCCAGGATGGCGACGATCTCCCCGCCGCCGATGCTGAGGCTGACCTGTCTGAGGATTTGCAGATGCCCGTAGGCCACGTCGAAATTTTCCACTCGCAGCACGAGGTCCTCCATTCATTCGAGGACGAAGCCGTCGCCCAGGTAGGCCTTGGCGACCCGCTCGTCGCGGGCGACGGCCTGGGGGACGTCGACGGCCAGAAGCTCGCCGAAGCACAGCACGGCGATGCGGCTGCAGACTTCCATGATGAGCTTCATCAAATGCTCGACGATGAGGATGGTCACCCCGCCGTCGCGGATGCGCCGGATGAGGGCGATGATGACGTTGAGCTCCGAGGGCGTCAGGCCCGCGGCCACCTCGTCGAGAAACAGCAGCCGGCAGCCCGTCGCCAGGGCCTTGGCCATCTCGACGCGCTTGAGCTGCATGGTGTTGAGGGCGTTGGCCGGAGTGTCGGGATCCAGCGGGAAATCGACGAAGTCCAAAAGTTCCCGGGCCTTGGCCCGAGCCGCGCCCTCCGGCAGACGCGCCCCGAACACGGCCCCGACCATGACGTTTTCCAAAGCCGTCAGGCGGGGAAAGGAACGCACGATTTGATAGGTGCGGCTGATGCCGGCCCGGCAAATCTGGTGGGGCTTGAAGCCCGTCACGTCGCGGCCCTGAAAGACGACCCGGCCCTTGGTGGGCGGGTAGGTGCCGGCGACCACGTTTTGGAGGGTGGTCTTGCCGGCG
The DNA here is from genome assembly GCA_031269485.1 of Deltaproteobacteria bacterium. Lineage (GTDB taxonomy): Bacteria > Desulfobacterota > Desulfarculia > Adiutricales > Adiutricaceae > JAISZC01. The sequence goes on along the minus strand of JAISZC010000171.1, from coordinate 9,151 downwards.
CCGTTGGGGCCGATGAGACCGAAGATGTCGCCCTCTTCGACGGCGATCGAGACGTTTTCGACGGCCTTGAGGCCTCCGAAATGCTTGGACAGGCCATGAGTTTCCAAAATGACGTCGGCCATGGGGGCCTCGTTTTTCTCGGGGGCTCAAAGCCCGCCGTTCGAAGGGTCAGGCCCCAAGGGCGGGCGCGGTCCGCGCCGCCCGAGGCCCGAAAAAAAAACGAAAAAGGCGCGAGTCGGGCCGGGACCCCGGCCGGGCGAAGCGGCCCCAGGAGGCCGCCGGCCGAGGTCTTCGGCGCCGACAAGCGAAAAGGCGAAAAGGCGAAAAAAAGCGGACAATGAAACGAACAAGCAAAGGCGAAGCAAAGGCGGCGAAGCGAGCCTCCCCAGGCTCGGGCCGACGGACCGTCGAGCGGTTCAAGCGCCCGCCGGCCGGCTTGGTCGTCTCGCGGAAGATTCAGCCCAAAGCTCTCACTTGACGTAGTCGGGCACGGCCAGATCGTTGGTTTTGACGTGCGGCGGCCAAATCATCCGCGACTCGCCGCCCATGTATTGGATGACCGGGAACATGTAAAAGTCGTCGCCCACCACCAAATCAGGGAAAGTTTCGGTCGTGTACTTGTATTCCTTCATCATGATGCCCTCGGTCAGAGAGAGCTTGCCGGGGATGACCAGCTCCTCGGCCGTCTTGGTGATGGTCGCGGCGGTGAGCTCGCCGTGCTCGGCCAAGGTCGTCTGCAGCACCTTCAGGAAGAAGGAGGCCGTGTCGTAGCACAGCCCGGCCGTGGAGGGCCCGGGCTCGATGCCGTACTTCTTCTCGAAGTCGGCTTTGAAGGCCTGGCTTTTCGGCGTGGTCCACTGGGGGATCATGTCGAGGATGTAGTCGGAATACTCGCCGGTCAGCTCGTACCATTCGCCCACCCAGCCCAGGCCGTCCGAAATGACCAGGCTCTTGAGGCCGGCTTCGCGAGTCTGCTTGGTGAAGGCCGAAACCGACGGCGGATCGCTCATCGTGCCGCCCACCAGGGCCACCTCGGAGTTTTTGAGCTTGTTGATCAAGGGGATGAAGTCGGTTTCGCCCAGCTGCACCCAGTCGTAGCTGACGATCTCCCAACCGGCGTCCTTGAGCTGCTGGCCCAGGGCGTTGCCGAAGTTGCGGCCCCAGTCGTTGTCAACCCCGAAGATGGCCGCCTTCTTGGCGGCGGGCTGCCACTGACCTTTCTTTATGGCGTCCTCCAGGGCGTCGACGTAGCCGTTGGAGAGCTTGTCGGCCACAGGCCAGCCTTTGCCGACCCAATACTTGTATTTTTCGGGGTCGTTTTTGTACTTGTCGTTGATCTCGCTGCCGGCACCGAAAGCGAAGAAATGCGGAATCTTGTACTTGGCGGTCACTTCCATGACCGACAAGGAGACCCAAGAATGCCATCCGCCGTAGCCGACGTCGAGCTTGTCGCGCACCACGGCCTGCTCGTAGGCCCTGGCCGCCTTTTCGGCGTCTGACTCGGAGTCAATCCACACGAACTCGATTTTATAATCGCCGACTTTGTAGTCCACGGCCTCGAAGACCATGTTGATGGAATTTTTGAACTCCTCGCCGACCCGGGAGGAAGGGCCGGTGAAGGGACCCAAGGAGCCGACCTTGAGAACCTTCTCTTGGGCGGCCAGGGGAGAGGCCCACAGGGCCGCGACGACCAAAGCCAAGACGAATTTGAGTCGCAACATGAAGAAAAGCTCCTTTCGCCGGGCGAGCCCGGCTGACGAGGGCGCGGGCCGGCGGGCCCGCCAGGACGGCCGCCGGAGGCTGGCGGAAGCGCTTATTTGGCGGCCGTGACCCATTTCAGAAGGCCCAGCTTGCGGCACAAGGCGCGAAACAGCTCCGAGAGGCCGCCTGGGTAATAAATCATGACCATAATCATCAAAAAACCGTAAAGAAGCAGCCGCAGCTCCATGATGTCCGACAGGGCCTGGACGGACTTGAGCTGCTCCATCGAGGGAATGATCAGCAAGGCGGCGGCCAGCCCGCCCCAGAGGCTGCCTCGTCCGCCGATGTAGGAAATGACCATGATCTCCACCGTGGCCCGGGTGTGGAGGACCTGCGGCGTGAGAACCCCCACGTAGTGGGCGAAGAACCAGCCGATGAAGCCGGCGAAGGCGCAGCTGATGGTGAAATTCAGGACTTTGTAGAAATTGGCGTCCACGCCGCTGATGGCCGCCGACTCCTGGTCCATGCCCACGGCCTGGAAGGCCAGGCCGGCCTTGGAGCGCACCAGGCGGCTCAGCGCGACGTAGCTCACCAGGGTCAGGACGACCATGGTGACGAGGTAGGGAAAGTTGGCGGACGACTTGAACAGCAGAGGAATCGTCAAGCCCGTGGCCCCGCGGGTCATCGTCACCCAGTTGGAGGTGACGCTGAGCATGGCCATGGCCACGAACCAGGTCATGCAGGCGGCGAAGATGCCGCCGAGGCGGATGGTCAAAAGGCCCAGCAACAGCCCCAGCGCGCCGGCGGCGCCCACGGAGAAGATCAGGCCCTGCCAAGGGCCCCAGCCCAGGTGGTACGACAGGCAGCCGGTGACGTAGGCCCCCAGGCCCCAGAAGGCGGCGAAGCCGAAGTTGACGATGCCGATGTAGCCGCTGGTGAAGTCGAAGGCCATGGCCAAAGCCCCGTACATCAGGGCCGTGGTGAGGGTCTTGATCCAATATTCGTTTTCCAGGCTGGCCAGGAGCGGCAGGCACGCCAGCATGACCGCCAGCCCCGCGGGGCTGAGGCCCAAGGCGCCCAGGGCCCGCCGGAAGGGCGAGGCGGACGCGTGGACGGCCGGCGGCGAAATTTCGTTCGTCGGCCGTTCGGCGACGGCGGCGTCATTGGTCATCAAAGCCTCCTATTCCACCGCGCTTTTGACGGATTTGCCGAAAATGCCGTTGGGCTTGATCAACAGAATGACGATGATCACGGTCAGACAAATGAATTCCTGAGAGCCGCTGCCGAGATAATTGCTGAGGTAGGTCGTGGCGAAGGCCTCCAAAAAGCCCAAAATCAGCCCGCCGACGATGCTCCCGCCGATGCTGCCCATGCCCACCAAGATGAGCACGAACCAGCTTTTGTACAAAGGCATCACGCCCATGAAGGGAAAGGCCGGGGTGACCGACAAAAGCGAGGCGCCGGCCACGCCGGCCAGCAGGCCCGACAGGGCGAAGACCAGGGTGTGGATGCGCCCCAAATTGACGCCCACCAGGCTGGCCCCGGTCTCGTCTTGGCTCACCGCCCGGATGGCCCGGCCGGTGTCGGTCTTGTTGAGGAACAGCACAAAGCCGCCGATGCTGAGCACGGCGATCAGAAAGCCGATCAGCCGGTCGGGCGGGAGCCCTATCTCCAGCAGCTGATTGAGGGATTGGCCCTTCCACATCCTCGTCACGCCGCGGTATTTCGCGCCCCAGACGAGGCGGGCGCCGTTTTGGAGGATGATGGAGATGCCCAAGGTCAACAGGAAGGTGTTCATGAGCCATTGGCCCTTGCTTCGACGGCGCAGGGCTCGAAAGGCCGTGCGCTCGAAGAAGCCGGCCACCGCGGCCACCCCCAGCCCGGCGCCGACGATGGCCAAAATGGGCGGGACGAAGACCGGCAGGCCCAGCTTGGAGACGGCGGACAGGATGAAGTAGCCGAAAAAGGCGCCCAGCATGTAAAATTCGCCGTGGGCGAAGTTGGCGATGTTCATGACTCCGAAAACCAGAGCCAGGCCCACGGCCATCAGGGAGTACATGCCTCCTCTGAGCATGGCCGTGCTGAAAAATTCCCAAATCTCGCGCAATGCGTCCATCGTTACCTCCTGGACTTCTCAAGGCCCGGGCGTCGGTCCCCGCCGGCTCTCATTCCGCGGGGCGCCTTCAAGGCCTGGAGATCCTCCTCGGGGACGGCGGATCAAACGTGCCCGTAGTAATCCCGGTGCGAAACCACCGACCAGGCGTGATCCAGCAGAGTGCCCCAGCTCCAGACCGGCAGGTCCACGGCCCGCTGCACGGCCCTGGCGAACATCTGCATGCCGGTGCATTCCAACATCAGGGCGGCGATGGCCGGATGCCGGGCCGTGAACTCCCGGCAGATGCGCACCATGTCCTTCTCGGCCTGCTCGTAGTCGGCCTCCGGAACGGCGGGGCGCTTTTCGTGATCCCAAAGCTTGTCGAACTCCGGACAGCCGTACTCGTCCTGAGCGCCGGCGACGCGGTAGTTGGAGCCCACGACGATGCCCACGTTGGCCAAATGCGCGTCGGTCAAAAAGCGCTTTTGGGCGCAGACGATGCCGACCTCCTTGTCAGGTCCGATGACCTGCTGAATGAAGGGCACCTGCAGAAGGCTCGACATGAACACCGGCACGTCCACGGCCGCGGCCACGTCTTTTTGAAAATAGGCGAAATAGCCGCACTCGGCCGCCACGGCCCGGCAGCCCAGGCGCTCGAGCTTCTTGGCCGCCCTGATGATGGGCTCGCGGCAGGGGGTCTTGTCCTGCTCCCAAACCAGGGTGTAGTTGTCCACTCCTTCGGCTATCTCGTATTGAACGGGAAAGCCCCAGGCGCTGGCGTTGCGCACGTCGCCGGGAAAGCCGGGATAGGCGTCGTCGAGCACCATGACGCCCAGCCCCATGCCGTAGCAGGTGTGGTTTTTGCGGGTGATCATGCGGTTGATGGCCAAATCGCGTTGACGGTGCAACATCGGCGAAACTCCTTGCAGCTCTGGACGCTCGGTCGCCAAGACGGCGGCTTTCAGGGGACGCGGCCCGAAGGCGGCCACGTCCGGGGTCAAACAAAAAAAATTCGGCGCCAAAAAGAACGTTTCCGCCTCGAGGCGATGCATGTCCTGAGGCGGCGCGCCGGGGGGCGCGACCTGCAGTCAACCTGCGGTCAAGGCGCCGATGATCGTCAAGCGGAGGCGAAAAGGAGATGGCTGGGATATGAGCTTAATGTACTCCCTGCAAGCCCCGGCGTCCATGACGGAACGGACAATCGGCGGTATTTACGCGACAATCCGCGCCGCCGTCCGAAACAAGCGCGCCCGACGCCGGACGGCCCGGCCGATCGACGCCTCCGCCTCCGCGGCCGGTCTCGGCAGACGCCTCGACGGGGGCTGGTCCGGTCTTTTTCGGTCGATTCTCCGGTCTGTCGTTGAATTTTTCCCGGTCGTTTTTTCGGCCGGTTCCCGAATTTTTTCGGACTTGTTTATGATTTTTAGGTCGATTTTTTTCGACCGTTATTTATAGATTTTATGTTTTTTGATTTTTTGCCAATTTTCTTTAATAGTCTTTTATATTTTTTTAATAGTTATTTTCTTGTTTTTGGTCTTTTTGGTTAGCTTGGTTATTTTTCTTTCAATTGAGTAGCTGACAATTTTACTTTTTTTGATTAAGCCGCTGCAACCTGCCTTTTACTGCCGATTGTCCCTTTTTTTCGCTTGCCCCCTCCACATGAGGCCCCTCTTTGACGTCTTTTTTCTTCGCCTTTTTCGGCCGCCGGCGGTCCGGCCCAAGCCATTGGAGGCTGAAAGCCTAAAAATGCCTGACGTCGACGGCCAAAAAGGCAAGCGAGGCGGCCAAAAAAGGCAAGCGGCGTCCTCGCCGGGCCGGCGGCCGTCGAGTCCGGTCGCCGGCCCGCCAAGCGCCTCGGCTGGCGGTCCTCCGCGCCCCTCCGGCAGAGCCCCAGGGCGGCGGCCGCCAGCCTGGGGCCTGGCCGAAAAAACCAGGCGTTCAAGGCCGGCGGACGCCCCAAAAGTGACGACCGGCGAGCCAGACGACCGGCGAGCCAATCGCTCAGCCCAGCAGCTTTTTCTCCCATTTGGCCAAGTCGGCCAGCACCGAGGCGTCCAGCGCCGGGACTTGGTGCTCGGTCCGGACCTTTTTGATGACGTCCCGAATCTTGTCGCGCACTTCGGACTGTTCTGGGTTTTTCATCTTGCGGCTGAAAAGCTTCGAGTAGAAAACGCTGCGGTAGTTCTTGGCCGTGTGGGACTCGGTGACGTAGGCGCCGCCCGGACCAACTTTTTCGATGAGATCCAGCGCCAGGCTCTTTTCGTCGACGGTCACGCCGCGGGCGAAGACCTTCAGGCCCTCGATGAGGTCGTCAGCCAGCACCACGGCCTCGGGGGCCACGGAATTGCAGTGGTCGAGCACGCCCACGTCGTGGATGAGATTGGCGCGCGACAGGGTGGTGGAAAACACTTCCATGGTGATTTCGGCCACCGCCTGCTCGTCGAGGAACTTGGCGTCCGAGCAGCCGGCCGTCCCGTAGAACGGCAAGCCCAAATGCCCGGAGAGCTCGGCTCCGGCGGCCACCAGCAGGTGAAACTCGTAGGCGCCGTAGCTGCCCACGGTGGTCTTCATGTCCAAAATGGAGGGCATGTGCCCGTAGATGATGGGGGCGCCCGGCGAAACCAGCTGAGTCAGAACCAGGCCCAGCATGAACTCGGAGTGCCCTTGCGCCAAGCTGGCGGCCATGCTCATGGGCGCGGTCCCGCCCATCATCGAGTAGGGCATGTAGACCACCGGGATGCGGTTTTCCGCGGAAATCCACAATTTTTCGGTGCTTTCCGTCGGATGGGTCCGCGGGGGAATGGGCTCGCAGTAGTTAAAGATGAACGGCTTTTCCTGCAAATTTTTCAAGCCGCCGGCCACGATGGAGGCCATCTCGATGCAGTCGTGGAGGGATTCGATTTCGTTGGTTGAAAAATTGGTGATTTTGTCGAAATTGCGCAAAGTGTCCAGAAAGGTCACCTGGGTTTGGACCTCGGGCCGGACGTCCTGGCTCATGCCCACCGACAGCACGAAGCTGATGTTTTCGAGATACGAGGCCAGACGGCACATCAGCTCGTTGTCGGCCCGCAGAAAGGGACGGACCTGACCGGTGTCGGGGTCGAGGATTTCGAGCTGATCGGCGTGCGTGCCGTAGAAGACCTCGCCGCCCTTGGGAGTGATGGTCACGTAGGGCGAGCCGTCGCGCTTGTGGAGGCTCAAGGACTTGGGGGCGGTCTCCACGGCCGTCTCCAGCATTTTTTCGGTGACCGCGACCAGCTCGCCGCTGACCTTGGCGCCGTGCTTGGCGAAGAGCTGCCGAGCCTTGGGGCAGCCGACCTTCATGCCGACGCGGGTCAGCAGATGAACGCCGGCCTCGTGGATGGCCTTGACTTTTTCGGGACCCAGGACGGTCAGTCCCAGGTTGCGGGGGGTGCCGAAAGACATGCTAGATTCCTTTCCGTTCCGCCTGGGCCGGGCCGCCGGACGGCGTCAGGCCGGGCCGCCGGGGCGGCCCAAATGGCGGCGGCTGTTGCAGCTGGGGCGGCCGCCGAGGCGACGCCGCGCGGCGGCCCGGCAGGCCGCCGCGTCCGAATCGCGAGCCGCGGCCGCCAAAAGGCGGTCACTTGGCCGGCAGCGCGCCCTCGCGCAGGTATTTGAGCGTCTCGTCCTTGCTCAGGCCCTCCAGGCCCAAGGTGGCGAGGGTGTAGCCGTCGCTGAAAAAGTCCTTTTCGGCCATCACGGAGGCCAAGGTGATCATCGAGTCGATGACCGGGGTCTTGACGCCGTACTTGAGGCCCAGCTCGTGATATACCCGGCAGCCCACGGGGATGTCCTCGGTGATGTAACGATTGTGGATGGTGAAAGGGCCGGTGCCGAACTGGATGGGATCCTGCTCCTCGAAGGGGATGAGGTAGTCCTTGCCCATGTACTCCTGGCCCAGCAAATTTTCGCGGCTGAAGAAGTCCTTGTCGTCGTAGGCCTGGATGCCCACGCCGATGGCCTGGGCCAGGGCCTGCTGCTCCCGGTAGAACTTGAGCTGCACGCGGCTGATGGAGGGGCAGTAGGCGTGCGAGTAGATGGAGAACTTGGTTTTTTCGTCGCCGAAGACCACGCCGTAGTTTTCCATGACGCCCACGCCCAGGATGACGCCGGGGCAATGGAGCACGGGGTTGACGTTGGAGAAGCCCGTGTCGAGGACCGTCTCGCCGCCGACCACGCCGTCGCCGCCGTTGACCCCGTCGAAGGCCCCGATGTGCTTGGAGCTGGCCAGAAAATCGGCCTGATCGACGCTGGGCAGGGACGCGCCCCGGAGGGTGATGGCCCGGTAGTAGACCCTGATGCTGGGGAGGATCACGCCGCCCTTGATGTCGACCCGGCTGCCGTAGGGCGAGCTGGACCAGCCGCCGACGACGATTTTTTTGGTGCAGCCGGCCTCGCGCATCATCTTGCGCAGGATCAGGCTGCCGTAGTTGTCGGGGATGACGTGGACGAACTGGCCGTCCTCCAGCGCCGGGATGAGCTTTTCGAAGAAAGGCCGATGCCCCAGCGCCGGCGTGGCGACGATGATCAGGCCCGCCCCGCGCACGGCCTCGGCCACGTCGGTGGTGACCAAGTCGTAGCGGGCCTGGCCGACGCGGGAGAAACCGTAAAGGTTGAGCTGCTCGCCGTAGAATTTGACTCCGCCTTTGGCCGCGCCGAAGAGGGTCTTGGAGGCGAAGGGCTCGAGATCGCAGATTCTGACTTTGGCGCCGGCCAAAGCGGAGTCGGCCGACACGGCCTTGGCCACGGCGCCGCCGCCGAGCACCGCGATGGGTTTTTCCTTAAGATGCGACAGATCGGACATTGGCCTTCTCCTCATGATGTTTGGGGCCGCCGAAGTCGGGGCCCTCAGTGGCTTAGCCGGCGCTCCCGGCGCCATGGACGAGAAGCGCTTATTTTTTTTCGGCATGGCGACACAATACCCTCGCCAGGCCGGCAAAGATATTATCGGCTGGACACCGCTCGGTACTTTCGCGACAAAATTTCGACGGCCGGCGCTCGGCCTCCCGAACGCCGGGTCAGAGAGCGGACGGCCGCGGGCCGGGCCTCGAAAAAAACCGCGCCGCGGAGCTCCGGCCGCGCCCGGACGCCGGCCGCGCCCTGGACGCGCGGCCCTTGACGCGGCCTCATTACGGAAGGATAATGATCAAAGCGATGCGAGACGGCGCCCTGACCTCCACCCCGCCCTGCCGGCGGCCGGGCGCTTGGTCTTTTCGCCCTGGCGGACGCGGAGGCCCCCATGCCCAAAGGAACGGCCGGCGCCCCAGACCAGCAGCTGCGGGTGGGCTTCACTCTGGCCCCCGATTTCACCCTGCTGGCTTTCTCGGGCTTCAT
>JAISZC010000166.1 GCA_031269485.1 Deltaproteobacteria bacterium | reverse complement strand
AACTTGTCCGCCACTTCTTCGGCATTATGGGCCTATCCTAATTCTCATGTTTGTACATAAAACGTGTGTTTTTAGCTTCCCTTGCCGTCCCATAGGCTTCTAGAGAGGGCCTGAGATCTCACTGCACCCGTCGCAGAATTTACAACCTGCGCAAGATCTCTAAGACCATATGTTCTGGATGCAATAAGCGATAACGTTGCCACTTGTTTTCTGCTTAGTATAACTGTATAGGCACATTTATCGGATAATTTCGACGCTTAATGACTGATCCAGCTTTATAATACTAATACTTCACCACAATCATAACATAATAAACTAATATATCCTGAATAATATTCATCTATCAGCCATCTCTTGTGATATTTAGCTCGCAATTGGGGCAGTTCGTTAGGCTTTACACCAGAGAAATTTGCCTAAGTGGTCGTAGTCAATCTTAATTCAGATGTAATTTGTGTAGTTTCCTATATTTCAATGATTTATTAATATTTTTTACCAAAATAAGTTTAATTATTTAAAATAATTTCTATTATTAGGATATTAAAGGTCGATTGTCGTAGATTCCCCTGGAGTTTTGCCACGAGACGTTTAAACGAGGACGGTCGGAGGCCGGTCCAACTGCCGCCCAGGCCGCCGGCTAAAAGGCCCAAAGTCCGGCGGCCCGCGGACCTTCTGCGTCCAGGGCGTCGGCGGTCCTGTTCGCCGCCTCAAAAACGGCTCGGATCATAAGGTCGCCAAACCCGCGCCGCTTGCACTTGCGGCCGGCTTGCGTTATAGTTTCCTTGACCCAAGCGGCCCAGATCCGCGTCCGCCTTGCTTGCCCGGCTCGCCGCCGCCCAAAGTCAGCCAAACCGCGCGGGCCAAGATCTTCAGTTTTTTCACGATCTTTTGGAGCTCCAACGGCCGAACCGTTCGGCTCTCAGTCCAATTATCGGCCTTTAGGGCCCGCTCCGCGTTCATTGGCCTTGCGCCCAGCGGTTCTGACCCCGCCGACGTCCCTTGGCTCGCCAAGTTTTCTTGAACGACTCTTCTTCGCCGCCCGGACGCGGTCTTGCGCTTAGATGCCCGGCGCTCCGAAAACGCCGACTGCCCCCAAAATACGTAAAACTGGACCAAAGATGCGTAAAACCGTCTTAATCAGCGTAATCTTTTTGGCCGTCAGGGCGGCCGCCGCCTCGGCCCAAGACGGCGGCCTGCCTTGGACGACCTCAGTTTTGGACTATGAGGCCGCCTTTGTTTATCAGGGCCTGACGTTGCGTCCCGACGAGCCGGCCGAGCTCGAGCTGACTCTGATAAATCAAGGTCTCAAGGGCGACACGTTCGACCTTGAGCTCACGGAAGTTCCCGCCGGCTGGACCGTCGAAATCAGGCGCTTCAACCGGGTCCTCTCAGGCTTGTTCGTGGCCGGGGAAGAGACGGCCTCGCTTACGTTGGCCGCCTTCCCGCCCGACCAGGCCGCCGCGGCGCCCGAAGGCGCCTACCCCTTCGCCGTCAAGATCGTCAGCCGGCTGGGGCAAAAAACCGTCGAATGCCGCACGACGCTGATCGTCGACGCCGACCGGGGCCTCGACGAAGAGACGGTGACCATCGGGGCCTCCTATCCGGAGATCGGCGGCCCCAGCGACGGCCGCTTCTCCTTCGCCTTGGACGTGCGCAACAACGGTCCCGAGGATGCCTTGATCAGCCTCTCGGCCGAGCCGCCCCAAGACTGGGAGGCCTCGTTCAAGCCCGGCTACGAGGAAAAGCAGATTTCCTCGATCCACGTGCCCGCCGGCCAAAGCCGCTCGGTGACTTTGGATCTCGCGCCGGGCTATCAGGCCGAACCCGGCCTGTACGTCGTCAAGGCCGCGGCCGCGCAGCCGGCCGGACGAGCTGAAACGGAGCTCAAGGTCAATCTGACGGGCACCTACAAAATTCGCGCCGCGGCGGCGGGCGAGCTGCTGTCGACCTCCACCGAAGTCGGCCGGCCGGTCACGGTGACGCTCTTCGTGGTCAACGACGGCTCGGCCCCTCAAAAGGAGATCAACTTTCTGGCCGTCAAGCCCGACAATTGGAAGGTCGAATTCCAACCGGAAAAGCTGGTCAATCTGCCGCCTCGCGGCAACCCCGTGCAGGTGGACATGACCGTGACCCCGGCCCCCAACGCCCTGGTGGGCGACTACGGCCTGGGGCTCAACGTGCAGGGCGAAAAAGCCCAGGCGGCCTTGGACTTCCGCGTCACCGTCAAGGCCGGGGCGGCCTGGGCCTGGCTGGGGGCGGCCATCATCGTCCTGGCGGTGCTGAGCCTGGCTTTGACCTTCCGGCGCCTGGGCCGGCGCTGACCGGCGGAGCGCGGCCATGGCCATCCGGTGGAAGCCCTCGGCTTGTTTCGCCTTCGCCCTCGCCGCGGCTTTTTGGGCGGCGACGGGCCTCCAGCTGGTCCGGAGCCCGGCCGCCCAGGCCCTGAGCCAGCAGGAGGAAATCGAGCTGGGCCGCGAGGTGCGCGCCCAGCTGGCCGCCCAGCAGGCCTTCTTCGACGACCCGATCGCCAACGCCTACTTTCAGCGGGTCTGCGCCCGGGTGCTCAAGGCCGCCGGCCCCCTGCCGCACCCCTTCAGCTTTTACCTGATCAACAGCGACTCCCTCAACGCCTTCGCCATACCGGGGGGCTTCATCTTCCTGCACACCGAAACCGTCAGCAGCTTGGAGAACGAAGGCCAGCTGGCGGCCATCCTGTCCCACGAGGTGGCCCACATAACTTCCCGCCACTTCGCCCGGCGCAGCGAGGCCGCCCGGTCGGCCTCCATGCTCAACCTCGCGGGCCTGCTGGCCGGAGTGCTTTTGGCCAGCAGCGGCTCCGGCGGCCAAAACACCGGCGCGTTGGGGCAGGCGCTGCTCATCGGAACCACCGGCGCCACCATCCAGGCCATGCTGGCCAACTCCCGGGCCGACGAGACGGAGGCCGACGCCAAGGGCCGCGCCTACATGATCAAGGCTGGGTACAACCCTCGGGACATGTTCGGGGCCTTTCGAATCATGAACGAAAAAAGCTATCAGCTCTCAGGGCAACTGCCTGGCTATCTCAGCACCCATCCCGGCCTCAGCAGCCGGCTGGCCTCGACCTTCGCCGACCAGGCCGCCGCCCCCCCCGCCCCGCCCGACCCCAAGTACCAGGCCGTCAAAGACCGGGTGATGGCCTTGACGGCCCAGCCGCGGCGGATCAGGGACGTTTTCGGCAAGCGCCTGGCCGAGGATCCCGACGACGCTTCGGCCCACCACGCCTTGGGCCTTTTGGCCATGCGCGAGATGAGCTACGCCCAAGCCGAAAAAAGCTTCAACCGAGCCGTGGAGCTCCAGCCGAACCGCGGGGAGTACCTCTCGGACCTCGGCGAGCTGGCCCTCAAGCGCCGCAAGCCCCAGGAGGCGGTCAAAAGCTTCGAGGCGGCCCGCCGCGGCGGCGAACTTGGCCTGCAGACCACCTTGGGGCTGGCCCGCGCCTATGAGCTGACCAATCGCAAAAAAGAAGCCGCGCCATTGTACGACGAGGCCGCGGCGGAAGCTGGCGACTTCAGCCCCCGAGCCCTGGAGCTGGCCGGCCGATTTTTTGGCCAAAACGGCCAGCTGGCCAAGGGCCATTTTCTGCTGGCCGACTATTTCATCGCCTCAGGCCAAGCCAAAGACGCCGCCTTTCACTGCCGAACCGCCCAGCAGTCGCCGGGCGGTGCCGGCTACAAGACCTTGTGCGAGCAAAAGCTCCGAGACGCCGGCTGGCCCGACGAAGACGAAAAAAGCCGCCAAGGCGACCAGAAGCAAGATGACCAAAAAGACGATCAAACAGGCAAGAAAAGCAAAGAGCCCAAAAAGAAAGGCTGATCTGTGCGCTGGTCGGCTCGATGGTAATAAAGCTAAAAATTAGCGGTCAAGAACTAAAAGTCGTCAAAAGAGCTTGGGCGGCTACAGCGACAAAAATGCCCGCAAGGCTGGAGCAGCCGAACGGACCGAGAAAACGCTCAGACGGCAGTCGATGCTTCGTCTGACCCCCAACGGCAAGTCTTTGATCCGGCAGTGCGGTTGCGCTTCGTTGCGATAGGTCACCCGACGCCAATGAGGATAGCCGGCGTCGGGGGCGTCGGTCCCCAATTCCGGATGAAACTCGTAGCGCCCGACGACGTCGCTCAAATAAACGTCTTCGCCATTGGGCACCAGAGCCAAATCGCCCGGCTGGATCTGGTTGACGAAGCGGTCCAGCACCCCGGCGGCCACGGCCAAGTCGCTCTTCAGCTCCCCGCTGTAATGTTCGTAAGAGGCCAACAGCCGCTCCGTCATGGCGGCCCGGTCCAAGCACCCTCCCAAGTCGCCCGTGGCCGGCCACCCTACGGCCACCATGCCGCGCCTCAAAAAATCATCAAGCCTGTTGACGAAATTCGGCTCCGGCCTGACGACCCACAGATTGCCGCTCATTGGGGCACCTCGCGTTTATTGGGACGCTCATCTTGCTCGGCTCTGAACGGGGGCCGAGGCTCGTCGCAATCCTTATACCATCTATAGACTAACAGTCGATCGCCTTGGGAGCGACGCCGCTACTGCCCTGAAAAAAAACGGGGCCGAATCAGGCCTTTAGTACTTGCGGCCAGCCAAAGTTTGACCGGCTTGAGCGATTGGCCGGCGCGTATGGCTCTGGACGCGCAGACGCCGAAAACCGGAGGCGGCGCTGCGACGAACTGAACCGGAACTCGGCCGGGCAGGCCAAATGGCGCCAACGCACGTGACGGGGAGAGACTTGGACGAGAGAACAGCCGTTCTTCCGCGCGGCGACAAAAGCCAGTGGTCTAAGGACCGGCCTTGTTTTTCTGAAGCCAAGTCTGTTTTTGTCAGGAAAATGATAACCTTTATTCAACTAATGGTCAAGCGCGACGGGAGCAAAAAAGCGCGGCAGCGCGTTTCGCCTGGACCTCGACGCTGAACTGCGGGCGTTCGGAGCGCTTGGGCCGGCGGCCAGCGCCGACGAAAAGCACCGAAGCGGACGAAAAACGACGGCGGCCGACGCGAAAAAGGCTCCAGGTGGCTGAGGCCGGCAAAAATAGGCAAAAAAGCCGGCCAGGCCGGCAGCACGCTCCCCGGAGGAGACGAGCCTTTTCCGACCTGGCCGGCCGTCAGACGCTTAAGGGACCTGGCTCAGTACATGCCGCCCATGCCGCCCATGCCGCCGGGGCCGCCGCCCATGGGGGGCGCGGGCTTGTCTTCCTTCTTCTCGGCGATCATGCACTCGGTGGTGAGCAGCAGCGACGAGACGGAAGCGGCGTGCTGGAGGGCGAAGCGGGTGACCTTGGCCGGGTCGATGACGCCGGCGGCCAGCAGATCCTCGTAAGCGCCCTTCTCGGCGTTGAAGCCCACGTTGGCGGCCTCGCCCTTGACCTTCTCTACCACCACGCTGCCCTCATGGCCGGCGTTGATGGCGATCTGGCGGAGGGGCTCCTCGAGGGCCCGACGGATGATGTTCACGCCTTGCTTAGCTTCGGAGTCCTCGAGCTCGATCTTGTCGAGGGCAGTGATGCAGCGGACCAGAGCCACGCCGCCGCCGGGCACGATGCCCTCCTCGACAGCCGCCCGGGTGGCGTGCAGGGCGTCTTCGACGCGGGCCTTCTTCTCCTTCATCTCGATCTCCGTGGCCGCGCCGACGTTGATGACGGCCACGCCGCCGATGAGCTTCGCCAAGCGCTCCTGGAGCTTCTCGCGGTCGTAGTCGGAAGTGGTCTCCTCGATCTGAGCGCGGATCTGCTTGACCCGGCCTTCGAGGGCCGCCTTGGATCCGGCGCCGTCGACGATGGTGCTGTTGTCCTTGTCGACGGTGATCTTCTTGGCCTGGCCAAGATCCTTAAGGGTGATGCTCTCAAGCTTGATGCCCAAATCATCGCTGATGACCCGGCCGCCGGTCAGCACAGCGATGTCCTCCAGCATGGCCTTGCGGCGGTCGCCGAAGCCCGGGGCCTTGACGGCGCAGGTGTGCAGGGTGCCGCGGAGCTTGTTGACCACCAAAGTGGCCAAGGCCTCGCCATCGACGTCCTCGGCGAC
>JAISZC010000231.1 GCA_031269485.1 Deltaproteobacteria bacterium | reverse complement strand
TCCGAACGCGGCTCCGGGCTCGAGACGGAGCCGCCGCGTCCATTGGCCCGGCCCCGGCGTCAAACGGCCGCCGGCGCTCTTCGGGCCCCTTGAGCGCCCGGACCGCCGACTGACTTCCGGCGGGCCGGCTGGCGGAACGCTTGACCCTGACCTGTCAGGGCCCGCCTCAAGGCCTGAGGAGACGGCGCCGAGGCGTCATAAGGCGGCTTTCCGACAGAGCGGCGTCGACTCGGACGGCGCTTGGGGCCAAAGGTTCCGCAGTTGGACCGTCGGGCCAAGGGCTTAAAAACGGCCTGACATTTGCAAAGGCGACGACGGCGTCTTTTCAAGGCCCAAAACCCGCGCTGACGCTTGACCTTAAAGCCAAGATAGGCTATAAAATTTCTACGCTCCACGGGCAACGCCAGGGCGACGTCCCGTCGGCGGACCGGGCTCGCCGACCCATTGCCCTGCAGGCCGGCCCTTTCGGGCGGGCTGCCGGCGGCTTTGCGCCCGCTCCAGAAAACTTTCGCTTCCGACGCCTCCGGCGGCGCGCCGCTTGAGCGTCCTCAATCTCCGACACGTCCGGCGCGCCGGATGGTGGCGGTTTTTTTTCAGCCCCCTTCATGATCTCGGGCGCGAGCCGCGGCTGGCCCCGGAGCGACGCGGGCTGCCGGGAGGGCGACGCATGTCCGTCTTCAACGTGGTCGTCGGCGACCAAATCAAGGGCGTGGAATGGAGCGGCGCGGCCGCCCCCACCTTCGCCGAGCTCTTCAGCCTCGCTGGCCTGCCGCGCAAGGGCCCGGCCCGGCCCGTGGCCGCCCGCCTCGGGACGCGGACGCTGGATCTGAGCGCGAAGGTCGAGGCCGCCGCCGAAGCCGCCGCCCCCTTGACCGCCGCCGATCCGGCCGCTTTGGAGCTGTTGCGCCACAGCGTCTCGCACGTCATGGCCGAAGCCGTGATCCGCCTTTTTCCGGAAGTCAAGGTGGCCATCGGCCCGGCCATCGAAAACGGCTTCTACTACGATTTCGAACGGGCTCAGCCCTTCACGCCGGAAGATTTGGACCGCGTCTCGGCGGTCATGACCGACCTCGTCAAGGAGGCCCAGCCCTTCGTCAGAACCGACCTGTCGGCCGAAGAGGCGCTGGCCTTTTTCCGGGCCAAGGGCGAAACCTACAAAGTCGAGCTCGTCGAGGACCTCGTCAAGGGCGGCCAAGCCGCCGTGAGCTTTTACCAATGCGGCGACTTCACGGATTTGTGCCGCGGGCCGCACGTCCCCGACACCTCCTGGGGCGCGGCCTTCAAGCTGACTTCGGTGGCCGGGGCCTACTGGCGGGGCGACGAGAAGCGCCAAATGCTCCAGCGCATCTACGGCACGGCCTTCTTCAGCCCCAAAGACCTCAAGGCCCATCTGGACCTGCTCGAGGCGGCCGCCCGCCGAGATCACCGCAAGCTGGGCCGGGAATTGGACCTTTTTTCGGTCCACGAGGAGATCGGCGGCGGCTTGGTGGTCTGGCACCCCAAGGGCGCCTTGCTGCGGACCGTTTTGGAGGAGTTCGAGCGGCGCGAGCACCTGCGCCGCGGCTACGAGGTGGTCATGGGGCCGCAGATCCTGCGCTCGGATTTGTGGCGCAAAAGCGGTCATTTGGACTATTATGCGGAAAACATGTATTTCACCGAGGTTGATGGACAGTCCTACGCCATAAAGCCCATGAACTGCCTGTCCCACATGTTCGTCTACAAGTCAAAGCTGCGTTCCTTTCGGGATTTGCCGCTGCGTCTCTTTGAGCTTGGCACGGTCCAACGCCACGAAAAAAGCGGCGTGCTTCACGGCCTGACCCGCGTCCGGCAGTTCACTCAGGATGACAGCCACATCTTCGCCACGCCCCAGGGCGTGGGCGAGGAAATTTCGCGAATCCTCCGGCTGGTGGCCGACATGATGAGCGTTTTTGGCTTCGAGTACGAGATGGAGCTCTCCACCCGGCCGGCCAAGAGCATCGGCACCGACGAGGAATGGGCCATGGCCACCGGGGCCCTCCAGGGCGCCTTGTCGGCCGCGGGCGCCGCCTACGAGATAAACGAGGGCGACGGGGCCTTCTACGGGCCCAAGATCGACGTCAAGCTCAAGGACGCTCTGGGACGGCGCTGGCAATGCGGCACGATCCAATGCGACTTCACCTTGCCTGAGCGCTTCGATTTGACGTACGTGGACAGCGACAACCAAAAAAAACGGCCGGTGATGCTTCACCGCACCATTTTCGGCAGCCTGGAGCGCTTCATCGGCATCCTCGTGGAGCACTACGGCGGGGCGTTTCCCTTGTGGCTGGCCCCGGTCCAGGCGACGCTGCTGACCGTGACCTCCCGGGCCGACGAAACGGCTCAAGCCATGGCGGCGACCCTCAAAAAACGCGGCCTGAGGCTTGAAACGGACTTGCGCAACGAAAAACTTGGCTATAAAATAAGGGAGGCCACCTTGGCCAAAATTCCCTACATGCTCGTCATCGGCGACAAGGAGATCCAGACCGGCGCCGCTTCGGTCAGACGAGGCGGGCAGGATTTGGGCTCAATGAACCTGGAGTCTTTTTTGGAGCTGGTCGGCCCGCAAGTCGCGCCGCCCGCCTGGGACTGAGGAGAACGGCCGGCCCGGCCCCGTCAACCTTAATAAGTGAGGTGCGAACATTAACGGCAAGAGGAAGGACTCGGACAACAAGCGGGTCAACATCAACGAATCGATCAGGTGCCCCCAAGTGCGCGTCATCACCGACGAGGGCGATCAATTGGGCATCTTGAACCTGGCCCAGGCTCTGGAAACGGCCAGAGAGGCCGGACTGGATCTGGTGGAGGTGGCGCCCGAGGCCGCGCCGCCGGTGTGCCGCATCATGGACTTCGGGCGGTACAAATACCAGCAAAGCAAAAAGCTCTCCGAGTCCCGCAAGAAATCCAGCGTCGTCGAGATCAAGGAAGTCAAGTTTCGACCCAAGACCGACGACCATGACTACCAGTTCAAATTGCGCAACATCCTGAAATTTTTGGCCGACAAGAACAAAATCAAAGTTTCGCTGATGTTCCGGGGCCGCGAAATCGCCCACGCCAACTTGGGACAGCAGCTTTTGGAGCGGGTCATCAAGGACGTCGGCGACGCCGGTCAGCCCGAGTCCATGCCCAGGCTGGAGGGCCGCTCCATGGTCATGATCCTCTCGCCCAAGCCGTAAGGAACCGCTCGCGCCGCCAACGCTCTTGCCGCCAGCCGCGGCCAGGCGGCGGGCCGCGCCCACGGAGGCCTCGGGCCGCGGCCCGACGGAGCTTAAAAAACCAGCCCAGGGCCTGCGGCGCCGCAAGCCTTGGGCTGACCTCTTTTGCGGATTCAGGCCGGCGGAGTTGACCAGGCCGTCGCCGGAGAAAATTGGGCGCAAAAAATGAAAGGCGAGACGGCGCCAAGATGGTCCGCCGCCGCGTTGCCGGGGGCTAATTGCCCAACCCGCCAAACCTCCGCCGGACAACCAGACGGTCGCCCAACTCAAGCCCCGACGGCCAACTCAAGCCCCGGCACGGAGCGTCAAAGCCTGGCTGACGTCTTCAAGGCCTGTCGAAAGAGCGCGGCAAGCAATCATTAAATTATTGAAATATTTGAATTAATTTTAAAAATAACCATCGTCATCGTCATCACCGTCATTATCATCATTATGATCATGATAATCATTATAGCTTGATCCGTTTTCTTCTACATACGACCGACAGCCCTCATTAAAGGAATTTGAGTTGCCGGCACAATCGTTGGTATTCCCAATATTATTCTTTTCTGCCCATTTATAACCCGCCTTATGACCTGAACAGTCAAAAGTACACTCATACCCATTAAATTGGTCAGCATAAGCATCAACAGTCATCAATACCATGAAAGTCGCAAGAATAATTTTAAACATAAACAACACTCCACAATAAGCTAAAAATAGTTAGAGTTAGAGGCCAAGATGATTCCCAGCCTAAAATAGTTGACCGACCATGCTCAACGGTTCACCGTTCTTCTTACAACCTAAGTCTTCGCAATTATTGCCTGATTAGTTTGTATTCAGAGAATATATTTCTTTTTTAAATCAAACACTTTAAGCACATAAACAAGCAATTCAAAAAATTTTATACCCTAATTCGCTATAAATATGTAATACATCAAAAATCATTTTTTTAATATTAGAATAATTGAATAACATTGCTTCACCGGCCCGCGGAGGAGGGCGCGCTGTGGTCTCTGTTGCCTCTCAACGCCGGCTTGGCCGGCTCTGCTGGTCTTCGGCGACGACGAGCTGGAGACGGCGGCCTTGGGGGCGCAGGCCGGCCTCAAGGCCGCCCTGAGCTCGGTCTGAACCTCGACCTGCAAGCGGCTCGGCGCCTCGGCGAGTTCGACCTGCCAACCTTCCGAAGTCGGACCCGCCAGCCTCGAGCAGCTGGGCGTCATGGTCCTGCTCGCCCAACAGCGCGGCCTTTTTGGAGGCTCTCAAGTCGGCTGGCGGGCCTGGCGGGCGAGGCGGCCGAGCCGCGGACCGAGTCCGGCCTTTTTCCCCAAAGCCCCGGCCCAACGGGCCCTGGTGGCCGCCATGCTGGAGGGGCGCTGCAAGCTCCCGTCAGCTTATCAAGCAATTATTATAGTCGTCAAGCTGAAAATGGCGGGGCTGCGCCCTGACGGCGGACGCCCCTCGACCTCAAGGTCCGATTAAGCGCCGACGGCGGGACGTTCGATCAACGGCCCCGGCCGCTTCCGAAAGCCTGGGCGGTCCATGGCCGAATGCCGCGCATGACCCGGCGCGGTCAAGAGGCGCCGCCGGACGCCCAAACCCGCCAATGGCCCCGGCGGCCCGATTTCTTCCGGCCACCGCCGAGCCAAAGCCTTCTTGACAGACGCCATTTTCCGGACTAAATTAAAAGTTAAGTTGCGGCCGTAAGGTCTCCGGCGGCTGTCCCTCCAAACAGCCGCCGGCGACTCAGGTGGCTAGCCGGGGCTGGCGCTCCTCGCGCGTCCAGCGGCTTGCTCGCCGTTTTATTCTCATACGCGTCAAGGTCTCGACGGACCGCCGCGTTCCTGACGATTTAGCTCAAGACCCTGACTTATTTCGTTTTCGGTCGATTGGTGGCACCGCGCGACTGTTTTCGGTTTTTTCTGCTTTTTTCCAAGACGACAGAACCAAGGTTTATGATTTGTGTTGACCAAATATTTTAAAAATAAAGCCTTTTAACGACCATTGAGACAATTTTCAGGTCTACCGCTATAAATTAATCAGCCGCTGCGGTTTAAACAAATGATTTACTGAATTTACTGCTCCATATATTCAATAAATTTCGGTTATTAAACTCTTGCAGCTTAAGCACTGCTTTATTTAGCCATCTTATTTATATATTGGTGCTCTAAGATTATAAAAATGGCCGTAAATTCTAATATAGGCAATTT
>JAISZC010000139.1 GCA_031269485.1 Deltaproteobacteria bacterium | reverse complement strand
CCCAGCGCCGAAGCGTAGTAATGGAAACACCCAATGCTTTTGCAGCTTCGCCTATGGCAACAATAGTACCCATAATGGATATTATTGCATAGGTATGGATAGATGTCAAGAGAACTGTTTCAACCCTCACGCCGAAGGCCGACGGCTTGGGACGACGCGGCGTCGGCCAAGGCCGGCGAATCCGCCGCCGGGGTCGTCTCGCCTTGCCGAGCCGTCTGGCGCAGCTCGTCCTTGGCGAAGAAGAGCTTGTACACGGAGGGGACCAAAAACAAGGTGATGAAGGTCGAGGCGGTCAGCCCGCCGATGACCGCCCGGCCCAAGGGGGCTTGGGACTCGCCGCCCTCTCCCCAGCCCAGGGCCACCGGAATCAGGCCCAAGATGGTCGTCAGGGAGGTCATCAGGATCGGCCTCAGTCGCCGGCGGCCCGTCTCCATCAGAGCGGGCGTCAGCGGCAGCCGGTCGCGGCGCCGCAGCAGGTTGGCGTGATCGACCAGGATGATGGCGTTGTTGACCAGCACGCCGGCCAGCATGATGACCCCGATGAAAGAGTTGAAATTGAAGGCCGTGCCGGTCAGGAAATGGCTCCACAGCACCCCGATGGCGCCGAAGGGCACCGAGCACATGACCACCAGGGGGCCTTTGAGCTGCTCGAACTGGCAAGCCATGACCATGTAGACCAAAAAGACGGCCAAAATCAGCACCTTGGTCAGGCCCCGGAAGGTTTTGGCCTGCTCCTCGGCCTCGCCCGAAAAACTGTAGCTGAAATCCGCGCCCAGGGGCAGCTTTTTTAGCTCGCGGTCGATGTCGGCGACCACCTCGCCGAGGCTGCGGTCGGTGATGTCGGCGTAGACGGTGACGATGCGGGCCTGATTCTTGCGGGTGATCTTCAGGGGCCCCGCGGCCGGATGGACTCGGGCGACGTTGGCCAAGACGGACTTGCGGCCTTGAGAGGAGGCGACGGGCAGCTGCATGAGCTCGTCGATGTTGGCGGAGGCCGAGTCGCGCAGCTTGACGGTGATGGGATATTCCTTGCCGTTTTCCCGGTAGTAGCCGGCCGTCGACCCGCCGACGGCCGTCTTGATGAGCTTGGAGACGGAGGCGACGCTGATCATGGCGTCGGCGGCCCGGTCCCGGTCCACGACGATGATCTCCTCGAGCGTGGCGTCTTCGTTGGAGGAGTAGACGTCGGAGACGCTGGGCACGCCCTCGACGATCATTTTCATGGCTTCGGTGAGGGCGGCCGACCTGACCAGGTCGTTGCCGCGCAGCTCGATTTGGATGCGGTCCCCGCCTCCGCCGCCGACCAGAAAGGACTGCTGGGCCCTGAGGCGCACCGTGGCCCCTGGCAAACGGTCTAACTGGGGCCGCAAGACGTCGAGAATTTCGAAGACCGAGCGCTCCCGCTCCTTGACGGGGAGGAGCTTGACCATCAGCTCGGCGGTGTGGCTGGCGCGTCCGCCGTAGCCGCCCGAGCCGCCGATGTCGGCGGAGGTGGCGACCGTCTCGGGCACTTCCCGGGCGACGACTTCCTCGATGAGCTTGAGCGTCTCGGAGGTCTGCTCGACCCGCGTGCCGGGGGCCAAGGTGAGGTTGATCCGAAAGGCGCTTTCGTCGGTGCGGGGCAGGAATTCCGAGCCGATGGCCGGAATCAGCAGCGCCGACAGGCCCAGCGCGGCCAAGCTCAGCGCAATGGTCCACCACGGCCGGGCGAGGGCCCTTTGGAGCCATTTGAGGTAGACGACCTCGACGAGCTTGAAGAGCTTGCGCCCGTAGCGCGGCTCGCCGAAGCGCCGGACGCGCCGGCCGGACTCCGGGCCGGCCCCCGGCTCGGCGGCCGGCCCGACGGCCTTGCGCGGCGAGTCGGCGAGCATGCGGCTTGAGAGCATCGGCGCCAGAGTCAGCGAGACCAGAAGCGACGAGGCCAAGGCGAAGGCGATGGTCACCGAGAAGGGCCTGAACATGGCCCCGGCCAAGCCGTCGAGAAAGATCAAGGGCAGAAAGACCGACAAGGTGGTCAAGGTGCTGGCGACGATGGCGCCGGCGACCTCGTCGGCGCCGGCCGCGGCGGCCTCCGGGGCCGGCCGGCCCTCGCTTCTGAGGCGGAAGACGTTGTCGAGCACCACGATGGAGTTGTCGACCAGCATGCCCACCCCCAGGGCCAAGGCCCCGAGGGTGATCACGTTGAGGGTGAGGCCGAAAAAGTACATGGCCATGAAGGTGGCGACGATGGAGGTGGGAATCGACAGGGCCAGCACCAAAGTGCTGGGGACGTGCTGCAAAAAGAGCAAGATGACCAGAACCGCCAAAAGGCCGCCGTAGACCGCCGTCTCGGTGACGGTCGAGATGCTTGTCTTGATGTAGGACGCGCTGTCGAACAGCGGCGTGACCTTGACGTTGGCCAGGGTGGAATTGATTTCCAGGATGGCCTTCGAGGCGCTTTCGGCCGCTTCGACCGTGTTGGCCCCGGACTGCTTGAAAACCCCCATGAACTGCCCGTCGCGGCCGTTGACTCTGGTCACGCGCGTCACGCGGGCCCAGCCGTCCCGGACGTCGGCCACGTCGCGGAGCCTGACGGGAGTGCCGCCTTGATTTCTGGCCACCATAATCGAGCCCAGCTCGTCGACGGAGGCGAACTCGCCGCGGGTGCGCACGGCCACCGACAGCCGGCCGCGATCGATTTCGCCGCCGGCTTCGGTGAGGTTCTCGTTGCGGATCAAATCGACGAGGCTGGGAAGATCAAGGCCCAGAGCCTTGACCTTGGACTGGTCGAGCTCGACTAGGATCTCGCGGTCCAACCCGCCGAAGCCGCTGGCCGAGGCCACGCCCGTGCTTCTTTCGAGGCGGTAGCTGACCTCGTCGTCGATGAAGCGCTTGAGATCCACCGGATGCAAGTTGGAGTCCACCCCCAGAAACATGATGGGCCGGGAGGCCGTGTCGAACTTCTGGATGACTGGCCTGTCGATTTCCTCGGGCAGACGGTTGATGACCCGGTCGATGCGGTCGCGGACGTCGTTGGTGGCCTCGTCGAGGTTGATCCCCCACTCGAACTCGATGAAGACGCTGCTGGAGGCCTCCATGGAGGTGGAGCTGATGTTTTTGGCGCCGGGCACGGCCGCCAGGACGCGCTCCAAAGGCTTGGTGATCTGCTCCTCGACGTCGGAGGGCGAGGCGTTGTCGTAGGTGGTCCGGACCGTGATGACGGGCATCGTCAGCTCAGGCATCAGGTCCAAGGGGATGCGCATCAGCGCGAAAACGCCAAGCACCACCACGATCAGCGTGGTCATGGTGGTGAACACCGGCCGGGCGACGGAGGCGGACGGGAGGCTCATGAGCGGCCGCCTTCGGCCGGGGCGGCCAGCTGCCCGGCCGCCCGGTAGACCTGGCCGTCCTCCAGCAGGTGCTGGCCCAGGACCACCACCGGGCCGTCAAGACCCTTCAGGCCTCGCAGCTCGACCCGCCCGTCCTCGACCAGACCCAGCTCCACCGGAAGCTCCTTGACGGTCGAGCTGACCGGGTCGGCCACGAAGATCACGTAGCCGTCCTGCCGGCGGAAGGGCACGTCCTGAGCCACCGACCAGACTTCGCGGCGCTCGTCGAAGACGAAGACCACGTCGGCGTACATGCCAGGCTTGAGCCGCAAATCGGGATTGGCCACCTCCAGCTCCAGCCGGGCTTGGCGGGAGTCGCTCGACAGCACCGGCGCCACCCGCAGGACCTTGGCCGCGAAGCGCTCGCCGGGAAAGGCCTCCGCGGCGACCGTGGCGGACATGCCGGGGCTAATTTTGGGGTAATCCTTCTCGATGACGTCGACCTGCACCAGCAGCGGGTCAATGGAGACCAGCTCGAAGAGCGGTTGGTTAGCCGTCGCCAGCTGGCCCTCGTCGGCCAGCCGAGCCCCGACGTAGCGGAAATCGTCGGCGGCGCCGGAGCCGGGCCAGGACGCGACGACGCGCGTCCAGGACAGCCGGAGCTCGGCGTCGGAGAGCTGATTGCGGGCCGCCTCAAGCTGGCTGACGGCCACCGCCAGGCGGGCCTGAGCCTGCCTCAGGCGATTTTCGGCGGCCTCAAAGTCGGACTGGGTGACGATGTTCTTCTTCGACAAGCTCGACTGGCGGCTCATGTCGCTGGCGGCCAGCTCGAGGTTGGCCTTGGCCTCGTCGGTTTGGGCCTCGGCCAGCTTGACGTTCATGGCCGCCCGGTCCCGGCTCAGAACGTGCTCCTCGTCGTCGAGCACCGCCACAAGCTGGCCGTTGGCGAGGCGATCGCCGATGTCGGCCAGCAGGGACTTGATCTCGCCGGAAGCCTTGCTGGAGAGGAAAAAGCGGTTGGGCGCCGAAAGCGAACCGTAATAACGGCCCAGCTGGCGCATGGTTCCGAAGCTGCCCTCGGCCAGCTCGACGTAGACCGCCTCGGGCGTCGGCGGTCCGCCGAAGGGCGCGGCCAACCCGCTG
Organism: Deltaproteobacteria bacterium; assembly: GCA_031269485.1. Taxonomy (GTDB): domain Bacteria; phylum Desulfobacterota; class Desulfarculia; order Adiutricales; family Adiutricaceae; genus JAISZC01. Next base: position 2,394 of record JAISZC010000139.1, on the reverse strand, counting down.
ACGAAGCGAAAAACGATCAAGCCGGCCAGGACCAAGACGGCCGCGGTCAGCTTCTTGCGGCGCTTGAAAACGCTCAGGGGGCCCTGGGCGTTGGCCGGAGTCGGCGTAAGTTCTGTTGTTGACACTGGCGATATCCGTGGTGAGGTTTTGAGGATCGGCGAGCCGAGGCGGAGGCCGGCGGCTTAAATTGTTTAGGATAGCAATTATTGTGCCAAACCCGGTCAGGGGTCGGGCCCGGCCGCGGCCGCGTCTCGCGGCCCGTCGTCGCGGACGGGCGGGCAAATAATGATCGCCGCCGATCAATAATTGACCGGTCGGTCGGTCAGTCGGGGGGCGGGCGGGCGAAGAAGCCGACGGCGAAATTCGGCCGACGAGGCGCGGAAGGCCTGTCCTCCGGCAGTCGGAGGCTGCCTGCGGAGGTTGCGGGGCCCTCTCCGTCCGCGGCGATGGACTGCCCTTGGCCTCGGGCTGTTCCCGCCCCGCCTCACGGCGGCGCGGTTGCCTTGGGCTGCAGAGGCTGTGGCCACGCCCCCGGCTTTGATCTGGGGCCCCGGCGGCCCGTTGAGGCCCCGCGCAGCCTGCGCGGACCGCGGCGTCCTGTCAGGGCGCCGTTTTTTTTACGCCACATGAAACGCTTCTTTGGCCCTCCACGGCAGCCTGCGGCGCCAAGATCAAAGCTCAGCCGACGGCCGCCACGCCAGCCTCGCCAAGACCGCCGCCCCGCGCAGCCGTCCTTTCGGGCCCGCCAGTCCCAGGGAGGCGCAGGCCTAATCGAGCCGAGGCTCGCCCTCCGCCCAAGGCCCGCCCAGCGCCACCAGCCGACCGTCGCCCGGATGCCGGAAGGCCAGCCCGGAAGCCCGCAGCATGAGTCTGGCGGCCGGCTCGCCCCCGTAAAAGCGGTCGCCCGCGATGGGCCAGCCCTCAAAGGCCAAATGCAGCCTGATTTGATGGGTGCGCCCGGTCCGGGGCTCGGCCAGAAACAGCGTCCCCTCCGCCCGACGGGCCAGGACCGTCAAATCGGTGCGGGCGGCCAGGCCCGGGCCCTGAGCTCGGGCCTCGTAACGGGCGGCTTCCTTGGCGATGAAGGCCGTCGAGCATTTTTCGTCCCAAGCCGGTCCGGGCGCCTGGCCGAGGGCCAGATAGCGCTTGACGATCCGGCCGTTCTGAAAGGCTCGGCCCAGACGGCCGGCCGTTTCGCGGTCTTTGGCCAAAAGCATCAGCCCGGAGGTGGGGGCGTCAAGGCGGTGCGGCAGCCGCAGCGTCAGGCCCGCGCGGCGCTCCAAGGCGGCCAGGGCGTTGTTGAAGGCGTCGTGGGGCACGCCCTGGGCCGGCCGGCCGGACTCCTTGTCGTAGACCAGCAGCTGGTCGTCCTCGAAGACCACTCGGGCCGGGTCGGCCTGATAAAATTGGACCGGCCCGTAGGCCGGATAATTGAGGCGAAAAACCCCCGACCCCAAGAGCCGATCGGGCTCGAAGGCCGGCCGAGCGTCGAGCCACAGGCACCCGAACTCCGTCAGCCGCCTGGCCGGGACTTCCTCGAGTCCCGAGAGAGCCGCCACCAGCCGCCAAACCTCCCGGCCGCGGAGGCTTGAGGGGATTTGCCCGGTCTGATAAGGTGCGCCGCCGCCGTAAGGCGGCGGCGCCTGCGGCGGATCAGGGCAAGGGGCGTCAAAGAGGGCCTCCAAAGGGGCGTCCGCCGTCGGCAGGCTGGCGGTCAAGCGCGCCATGAGGCTTGAGGCCCGGTTTTTCGTCGAATCGCTCATCCCCGCGCCTCGCCAACTCGTCGCCAGGCTCTGCGCCCAATTCGCCGGCCTTTCGCCTCTGGCGCCGCCGGCCGGCCGCCAGACAATGCGCCAAGCTCGGCGGCCAGCCCTTCAAACCGGCCGGCCCGCTCGGGGGCCGCCGAAGGCGCCGACGGGCCAGCGCCAAGCGGGGCCAGGCCGCCAGCCACTCGCTCCGCCTGTCATTAAAAGTCCGCACCGTCCGGGCCGGACGCCTTTTTCATTGGCGTCGAAAGGAATCTGACGGCGGACGGAGGCGCCAGCATGTCGCCTTGCTGACCGAACCGGACGGCAAGAGTCTGCGCCAGATGAGGTAAAAATTCAGGTCAAGGCCTAAAAAATTCTTTTTTGCCCTATATTGTCAAAGGATTAATCCGATCATTAAGGCAAAAAGGGGGGTTTTGCTCAACGCTCAGCATTGTCAGCAGTGAGCGAGCTTTCGGCCGAGCCAAGAGCTTCGCCGGCCTTGCTGGTTCCGCGGACTCCAGGCGCGGACCAGAAAAAGTCCGCCCTGGGCTTTCTCCGGCGCCCGCGCCGCCGGGGACGCGGCGTCGGGGGGGGGTGCGCCGGCGGCCGGGGGCCGTACGCGGCCCCGGTGAGCACCCGGGCGGGG
>JAISZC010000094.1 GCA_031269485.1 Deltaproteobacteria bacterium | reverse complement strand
AGCCTTGACCTGCGGCGAGCGGGCGAAGATGATGTCGGCGTTCACTGTCTTCAGGACTCTCTGGAATTGGGACTCTGTCGCGTCGCAAGGCCCGCTGTCGCGTTTGACGCGCTTGTGTTGACCTTAGAAACGCCCTGCCGGTCCGTGCAAAGGCCTCTGCCGAAGCGGTTGTTGCGCGGCCTCCGGCCGCGGCCCTTGCGAACCAACCCCGCCAGGCCCTCGCGCTGACGGGTCTTCGTCAAGCGGCTAACTTGCCGCAGGGTGAGGTTCAACATCTCGGCGGCGGAGATCTGCGGCAAAGCGCCGGCTGAAACTTAAGCGATGGTTTTGACCCTGTCATTGTCCCTGAATCAGGCCGTTGGCTGCCTTTCGACTGTGCGTTCATGGACGCGTCCTTTCTGGGCCAGGTCGGGTCACCCGCCCAGTTGTAGCCTGGAAACATGGTTGGACCTTTTGGCTGTGGCCGTAAGGCTCAAAAATAGGTTGGCGCAGAAATTGCTCTGCATGATTGGCATAGAAATTACATGTAGTTTTTGGCACAGAAATTGCTGGGAGGCGCCGGACATTTATGCCGCGGGCTTATCAATCACCTTTGACATTTATGCTGTGGACGAAAAGCGAACATTTTCGCTATGCGCTTATGATAGAAATTGCCAGACATTTTTCTGTTGACATTGCAGCTATCCACTGGCAATAATGCCAGGGCCGCCTTATGTCAGGGGCAAATTAAATAAAAATTAATAATTTACAAAAAAAACCAGGTCCTGATTGGATTGACGCGAATGGTTCCTTGTCAACGATCAAAACCCTGCCGCCCGCCCTTGGGGCGGCCCTGCAGAGCGCCTGAGAGGTCCCCGCGGAGGCCCAAGGAACCTCCGTGGAGGGGGAATTGTTGCGCCTCGATCAGGCTTGCGGTCGCCTGGCCCGCCGACCGCGCGCCCGCCGGCGCCCCTTGAAAACGGCATTTGCCCTAGACCCCGGCTTGTGATAGGCTAGCTCAGCCGAACGTCGCGGACCTTTTGCGCGGTCTCTACGCCGGAACAGACCGAAGAACCAGCTGGCCCGGCGCTGGACGGCGCCTGACCGCGGGCCGGCGACAGGCGGCGCCTGAGCCGGTCGCGCGGCCTGCAGGCCGCCTCCCGTCAACCCTTTTCTTCGGCTTGAGGCCGCCCGCCGCGTCGCCGCCAAGCCCCAGGCCTCGCCGGCCTTTCCGCCCGACCGGCTCGTCCGGGCGCCCGGATCGGCCGGCCTTTTGCGAGCGGACCCATCATGACCGAGCTTTTGGACAAAAACTTCAACCCCGCCGAGGCCGAACCCAGGCTTTACGAAAGCTGGGAAAAAAGCGGGCTTTTCTCCCCCGACCCCGCCCAGCCCGGCGAGAGTTTCGTCATCGTCATCCCGCCGCCCAACGTCACCGGCAACCTCCACATGGGGCACGCGCTGGACAACACCCTCCAGGACATCCTCATCCGCGTCCACCGCCTGATGGGCGACAACGCCCTGTGGGTGCCCGGCACCGACCACGCCGGCATCGCCACCCAGGCCGTGGTGGAGCGCAGCCTGGCCCAGGAGGGCCTGACGAAGGAGGGTTTGGGCCGCGAGGAGTTCGTCGCCAGGGTCTGGCGATGGAAGGAGCGGTACGGCGGCAACATCGTTCAGCAGCTGCGCCGCCTTGGCGCCTCCTGCGACTGGACCCGCGAGCGCTTCACCCTCGACGAGGGCCTCTCGCGGGCCGTGCGCGAGGCCTTCGTGAGCCTTTATGAGGAAGGGCTCGTCGTCCGCGACGACTACCTCGTCAACTGGTGCCCCCGCTGCCTGACGGCCGTCTCGGACATCGAAGTCGAGCACGAGACGCGCCTTGACTCCCTTTATTATCTTCACTACCCCGCCGAGGACGGCGGGCCGCCGCTGACGGTGGCCACCACCCGGCCCGAGACGCTTTTCGGGGACGCGGCCGTGGCCGTGGCGCCCGACGATCCCCGCCACGCCGGCCGCCTGGGCGGCCGCGTCCGGATCCCCCTGACCGACCGCCTGATCCCGGTGCTGGCCGACGCCCACGTCGATCCGCAGTTCGGGACGGGGGCCCTGAAGGTCACCCCGGCGCACGACCCCAACGATTTTCAAATCGGCCTGCGGCACGGCCTGCCGCGCCTGGCGGCCATCGACCAGCGCGGGCGGATGACCGCCTTGGCCGGGCCCTACGAGGGCCTCGACCGCTTCGAGTGCCGTCGCCGGATGCTGACCGACCTGGAGGCCCAGGGCCTTTTGGCCCGGGCCGAGCCGCTGAGCCACGCCGTGGGCGTGTGCTACCGCTGCCGAACGGTCATCGAGCCGCTGGTCTCCCGGCAATGGTTCGTCAAGACGGCCCCCTTGGCGGCCGCGGCGGCCCAGGCCGTGCGGGACGGCCGCATCAAGCTGACGCCGGCCTCCTGGGAAAAGACCTTCTTCGACTGGATGGACAACATCCGCGACTGGTGCGTCAGCCGTCAGCTTTGGTGGGGCCACCAGATTCCGGCCTGGCACTGCCGCGCCTGCGGCCGCGTCGTGGTGACCCGCGAGGATCCCGACCTGTGTCCGGACTGCCGGGGGCCTTTGGAGCGCGATCCCGACGTGCTGGACACCTGGTTCTCGTCGGGGCTGTGGCCTTTTTCGACTTTGGGCTGGCCCGACGACACGGCGGACCTGCGCCGCTACTACCCCACCACGGTGCTGGTGACCGGCTTCGACATCCTTTTCTTCTGGGTGGCCCGGATGATGATGCTGGGCCTGAAAATGACCGGCCAGGTCCCCTTCCGGACGGTGGTGCTCCACCCGCTGGTGCGCGACGCGCAGGGCCAGAAGATGAGCAAGTCCCGCGGCAACGTCGTGGACCCCTTGGAAATAATCGCCCGGCACGGGGCTGACGCCTTCCGCTTCGCCCTGGCCTCCCAGGCCGGACAGAACCGCGATCTGAAGCTGTCGCCCAAGCGAATCGAGGGCTGCGCGAAGTTCGTCAACAAGCTCTGGAACGCCGCCCGCTTCGCCCTGTCCAACCTCGAAGGCCAACGGCTGGCCCCGCCCGCCCGCCCGCTGGCGCTGCCCGACCGCTGGATCCGCTCGCGCCTGAGGGCCGCGGCCGCCCAGTGCCGCCAGGCCGCGCTGACCTTCGAGTTCGACAAGTTGGCCGAACTCGTCTACCGCTTCACGTGGGACGAGTTTTGCGACTGGCATTTGGAGCTCGTCAAGCCCATCCTCCACGGGGCCGACCCCGAGGCCCGCGACGCCTCCCGCCGCAACCTGCTGACGGTGCTGGCCGATTTGCTGACTCTGGCCCACCCGCTCATGCCCTTCGTCACCGAGGAGCTGTGGTCCAAGCTGCCCGGCGCCGAGGGCCTGCTGGCCGGAGGCCGCTGGCCCGAGCCCCGCGAGGCGGACGACGACCCGGAGGCCGAAAGGCTGGTCGGCTTTCTGATGGACGTCGTCAGGGCCGCTCGCCAGGCCCGGGCCGACTTCGGGGTGCCGCCGGCCCGCAAGCTCTCGCCCGTGGTCAAGACCGACGATCCCGCCTTGGCCGAGACGCTGACCCGGCACGCCCCGCTGCTGACCCAGCTCATGGGCGCGGCGGACCTCAGGCTGGCCGGGCCCGACGAGGCCAAGCCCAAGGAGGCCGCCGCCAACATCCTGACCTGGGGCGAGGTTTGGACGCCGCTGGCCGGACACGTCGACCCGGCGGCGGAGATCGCCCGCCTCGGCAAGGAGGCCGACAAGCTCGACAAGGACCTCAAGGCGGCCCGCCAAAAGCTCGGCAACCCGGCCTACGTCGACAAGGCCCCGCCCGAGCTGGTCGAGGAAACCAAGGAGCGCCTGGCCGATCTCGAGCGCCGTCAGACGGCCGTGGCCAGGACCTTGGAGCTCGTCAGAGCTCTGGAACGTTAGACAAACGCGGCTTCGGCGGCTTGAGGCCCGCAGGCCTCCTCCGCCGCCGCCGGGCGGGCGCCTCAGGCGGGCGCGTCGGACCTCGGGCCGCTCGGCTTCGACGGCCACCGTCCCGGGACGGCGGCCGGACCCTCAACCACCGGGCCGACCGGGCCCCAAAGCAAAGGCCATCGCTCATGACCGCCGCCTTTCCTTGGAGCACCCAAGCCATCGTGGCTCAGGCCCTGGCCGAGGACCTGGGGCCAGGCGATCTGACCACCAGGCTGTGCGTGCCCGCGAGCCAGCGCGGCCAGGCCTTCGTCGCGGCCAGAGCCGAGCTGATCGTCTCGGGACTGGAGGCGATGGAGGAGGCCTTTCGCCAAGTCGACCCCGCCGTCAAATGCCGAAGGCTCGTCGCGGACGGCGACTGTCTGGGCGCCGGCGAAAGGGCGGCGATCGTCGAGGGGCCGTCCGTCGCGATCCTGGCGGCCGAAAGAACCGCCCTGAACTTTCTGGGCCGCCTGTCGGGGGTGGCCTCCCACACCAGGCGCTTCGTGCTGGCCGCCGAGGCGGCCAAGCGGCCGGCCCCTCGCGTCTTGGACACGCGCAAGACCACGCCGGGGCTGAGGCTTTTGGAAAAAGCGGCGGTGCGCCACGGCGGCGGCCTCAACCACCGCTTCGGCCTGCACGACGGGATCCTCGTCAAGGACAACCACATCCGGGCCGTCGGCTCGGTGGCCGCGGCCCTGGATCTGGTTCGCCTGGGCGCGCCCCACCTGATGAAGATCGAGATCGAGGTCGACGACTTGGAACAGCTGCAGGAAGCCTTGGCCCACCACGCCGACGCCGTGCTGCTCGACAACATGTCCCCGGCCCAGCTCCAGCTGGCCGTGGCGACCGCCGAGCGCTTCTTCGCGCCCGGACCGCGCCGGACGCTGCTGGAAGCCTCCGGCGGCGTGACTTTGGCCAACATCGGCCAAACGGCTCAAGCCGGGGTGGATTACATCTCCGTGGGTTCGCTGACCCACGGCGCCGTGTGGGCCGACTTCGGCCTGGATTGGAGCTGAGCCTTGGCTGGCTTGGACTACCGGGTGATGGACACCCAAATTTTCAACCTCGGCCTTTCGGTGCACGCCAGCTCGGCCTACATCCTGGTCTGCGCGCTGGTCGGCGACGGCGTCGCGGCCACGGACGAAAGCCTGCAGAGCCGCTGGAACGCCTCCCCCGAGGAGCTCCAGCAGGCCCTGGCCGAACTGGAAGCCTGGCGGGTGCTGGAGAAGGCGGCCGACCCCGAAGGCCGAACGATCTACGCGCCCAATCCGGCCTCCCTGTGGCGGACGCCCGGCTCGCCGCAGGCGCTCCGAGGCTTTTGACGCCAGGGGCTTTGAGGCCCTGAAGGGGCGGGGCTTTTGGGGCTTTTTGGCGCTCGGACGCTCTCGAGGCTCGGACGCTCTCGAGGCTCGAACGCCGCCAGCCCCCAAGGTCCGGCTCTACCGTCCTTGCGGGACCGTCCTTGAGGGGCCGGCCGCGGGGCGCTTGCGGCGCTCTCGCCGAGCGGTCTCCCGCTCCGATCTGGTCGGAGCGTCCGGGCCGCTCCTTCGAGGCCCTCGTTCCGCCCCGACGCCCTTTGGACAGCCGCGACGCGCGGCCTGGGCTCGGACGTCTCCGGCCACGCTCTGGCCGGCGAAAAAAAACCGCCAGCCCTCAACGGCTGCAAGGAGCCTGCATGTTTCGCACCGCAACCTCGCGCTCGAAAAAAATTTGGCCTTTAAGCTCGTTTTGGACCGCGGTCATCTTGACTCTGGCCGTCTTGTCCGTCTTGGACGTCAAATCGGCCCTCGCGGACGAAGCCAAGACGGCCAAGCCTCAGCCGCCTTTCGCCGACTTTTACCAGGCCGTGCGCCAGCCGGTTCGCTTCGACGAGACCGACGACAAGATCGAGCTGGTGGTCTTCTTCTGGTACGGCTGCGGGGCCTGCCGGGCCAGCGACTCGAGCACGCACATGTTTCTGAGCGCGCTGCCCGACGACGTGCGCGTCGTCAAGCTGCCGGCCCTGTTCGACTCCCGGCCCGAATGGCTCCAGCACGGCCGGCTCTTCTTCACGCTCGAAAAGCTGGGGGTCGAAAGCGACCTCCGCTCCGCGACCTTCGCCGCCGTGCAGGCCCAGGACGGCGGCCGCTACACGGCCAAGCTCATGACCCGCGAAGCTCAGGAGACGTTCGCGGCGGCCAACGGCGTCGACCGGGCCGACTTTCGGGCGGCCTACGACAGCCCGGAAATCGAAGAAAAGCTCAAGAGGACCACGACCTACATGAACCTCGTCGATCTCGACTCCGTTCCGGCCATGGTCGTCAACGGCCGCTACATCTTCACCTTCGTCCAAGGTCCCCGGTATTACCAGCAGGCCGAGCGGCTGATCAACCAGGAACGCGAGCGGCTCAAGGCGGCCAAGGAAGCCAAGTCCGGCAAGGAAGCCAAGACGGCCGAGGGCGCCAAGTGACCGCCTCCAGCCTCAGGACGGCGGCCGAGCCGGCCGGCCCGCTTGGCCCGGCCGGCCCGGCCGCCGGACCTCTTCTCCGGCGGCCCTTGGAGGCTCTCGACGCCTTGTTCGAAGATTTTTTCGCCGTCCTGGCCCGCTGGCAGGATGGGCGAACCCTGTGGCTGCTGGGCGGGGGCTTGGCCCTGGGCCTGGAGCTGTTTTCGGTGCTCTGGATCCAAAAGGTCCAAGGGCTGTTCCCCTGCGAGCTGTGCGTCAAGATTCGGCTGGCGATGTGGGGCGTCGGCCTGGGGGCCGGCTGGGCCGCCTTGGCCCCGCGGCGGCTGGCCTTCAAGCTGCCGGGCTACGCCTTGACCTTGGGCTCGGCCGTGGCCGGCCTGCGGCTCTCGACGCGGCTGGAAGCAATCAACGTGGAAGCGACCTACGATCCGCAGTGGCTCGCGCCGTGCGTCTCCGGCCGGGTCAGCTTTCCTGGGGGCTTGAGGCTGGACAAGTGGCTGCCGCTCCATTTCCGGCCCGACGGAGTCTGCGGCGAGACGGCCGACTGGAGCTTGCTGGGCTTGAGCATGACCCAGTGGCTGATGACGGTCTACGCCGTCATGATCGTCGGCCTGCTGCTGATGCTCGCCTCCTTTTTGGCCGCCAGGCTCCGGGCCGAATGAAGACCGGCGGCCCCGTCGCCGCCTTGCGCTGGACCGCTCATGGACTTGCTCAGAAATTTTTCCATCGTCGCCCACATTGACCACGGCAAGTCCACCTTGGCCGACCGCCTCATCCAAGAGGCCGGCCTGGTCGACGAACGCCAATTCCATGATCAGATGCTCGACAGCATGGACCTGGAACGCGAGCGGGGCATCACCATCAAAAGCTCGGCGGTGACGCTCCCCTACCAGGCCGCCGACGGGCGGGTCTACCGGCTCAACCTCATCGACACCCCCGGCCACGTGGACTTCGCCTACGAGGTCTCCCGGGCCCTGGCCTCCTGCGAGGGGGCGCTGCTGCTGGTCGACGCGGCGCAGGGCGTGGAGGCCCAGACCCTGGCCAACCTTTACGCGGCCATGGAGCACGATCTCGCCATCGTGCCGGTCATCAACAAGATCGATCTGCCGGCGGCCGACGTCGAGTCGACCAAGGAGCAGATCGAGCGCGACCTGGGGCTCGACGCCGAGGCGGCCATCTTGGCCTCGGCCAAGCAGGGCCAAGGGATCCGGGAAGTCCTCCAGGCCGTGGTCGAGCGCGTCCCGCCGCCCTCCGGCCGCCCCGACGCCCCCCTCAAGGCGCTAATCTTCGACGCCTTCTACGATCCCTTCCGCGGCACGGTGGTCGCCGTGCGCCTTTTCGACGGCCGGCTGTCGGCCGGCGAGCAGATCCTGCTGATGGCCAGCGGGGCGACCTACAAAGTCGAGGAGGTGGGGCTGTTCAAGCTGGCCCGCGAGGCGATCCCGCAACTGTCGGCCGGCATGGTGGGCTACGTGGTGGCCGGCATCAAAACCCTCTCGGACGTGGCCATAGGCGACACCGTGACGCTGGCCGCCTCCCCCGCGCCCGAGCCGCTGGCCGGCTTCAAGGCCGTCAAGCCGGTGGTCTTCTCGTCGATCTACCCGGTGTCCTCCGACGACTACCCCTCGCTGGCCGAGGCTTTGGAAAAGTACAAGCTCAACGACGCGGCCCTGGTCTACCAAAAAGACAGCAGCGCCGCCCTGGGGCTGGGCTTTCGCTGCGGCTTCCTGGGCCTTTTGCACCTGGAGATCGTCCAGGAGCGCCTGGAGCGGGAGCACGCCCAGTCCATCATCATGACCTCGCCCTCGGTGCGCTACCGCTACCGGCTCAAATCAGGCCGGGAGCTGGAGATCGACGACCCGCAGGACTGCCCCGACCCCTCGACCGTCGAAGAGTCGCTGGAGCCCTACATCAAGGCCTCCATTCTGACCCCGGACCGCTTCATCGGGGCGGTCATGAAGCTGGGCCTGGACCGCCGCGGCGTGAACTCCAACATGAGCTACCCCAGCCCCGGCCGAGCCGAAATAACCTTCGAACTGCCGCTGGCCGAGATAATTTATGACTTTTACGACAAGCTCAAGTCTGTGACCCAGGGTTACGGCAGCTTCGACTATGAATTGGTGGACTATCGACCCAACAAGCTCGTCAAAGTCGATATTTTGCTCAACGGCGAGAAGGTCGACGCCCTGTCTTTCGTGGTCCACAAAGAGCGGGCTAGAGCCCGGGCTCTCAACATGTGCGAGCGCCTCAAAGAGGAATTGCCGCGGCAACAATTTAAGATAGCCATTCAAGGGGCCATCGGCGGAGAGATCATCGCCCGCACGACCATCAGCGCCTACCGCAAGGACGTCACCGCCAAATGCTATGGCGGCGACATCTCCAGGAAGCGCAAGTTGCTCGAAAAGCAGAAAAAAGGCAAAAAACGCATGAAAATGGTCGGTCAGATCGAGGTGCCGCAAAGCGCCTTCATCGCCGTGCTGAAGACCGACGACGACTGAGCCGGCCGGCGCCCCGGCGAGCTTTCGGCCGGCTTTTCGGTCCGGACGGGCGCCCGCCGAGACGCCGGCCGGGCGTCAAAACGCGAGGAGTTGAGCATGTCCTTTGTCCGCCAGGCGGCCGCGGCCTCTTCGACGTCGAGCCTCTCGAGGGCGTCAGGCCCCAGGGACGCCGCGGCCCGCGCCGCGCTCGTCGACGTGGCTCTGGGCCGGCGTCCGGCCGACCTGGTCGTCAAGAACGCCCAGGTCTACAATCCCTTCATCCGCGCCTTCGAGCGAGGCGATTTGGCCGTGGCCGCCGGCCGCTCGGCCGGACTGGGGTCCTTCCGCGGCCTCGCCGAGGTCGACGCCCGCGGCGGCTGGCTGCTGCCTGGCTTCTTCGACGCCCACGTCCATTTGGAAAGCTCCATGACGGGCCCGGCGGAATTCGCCCGGACCGTCTGCGCGGCCGGCACGACCACCGTGGTGGCCGACCCCCACGAGATAGCCAACGTCGCCGGCCTCGCCGGCCTGGAGTGGCTGCTGGCGGCCACGGAAAACCTGCCGATCAACGTGCTGATCATGTTGCCCTCGTGCGTCCCGGCCACGCCGCTGGAGCGCGGCGGGGCCGCGCTGTCGGCCGCCGATCTGGCCCCGTGGCTGGGCCGGCCCAGAGTGCTGGGCCTGGGCGAGATGATGAACTTTCCCGGCGTGCTGGCGGCCGCCCCCGAGGTGACGGCCAAGCTGGCCCTGGCCGAGCTGGTCGACGGCCACAGCCCTGGCCTGTCGGGGGCCGCCTTGGCCGCCTACGTCGGCGCGGGCGTGTCGACCGACCACGAGTGCGTTTCTCCCGCCGAGGCGGCCGAGCGCCTGGCCTTGGGCATGCGCGTCATGCTGCGGGAAGGGACGGCGGCCAAGAATCTGCTGGCCCTCCTCCCGGCGACGACGCCGGCCAATTCGCCTTTTTGCCTGTTCGCCACCGACGACCGCCACGCCCGGGATCTGCTCGAAGAAGGCGGCGTCAACCACATGGTCGCCCTGGCCGTCGCCGCCGGCTTCGATCTGCCGTCCGTCCTCAACATGGCCGCCTTCAACGGGCCCCTCCACTACGGCCTGCGGGACCTCGGCGCCCTGACGCCAGGCTTTCGGGCCGACATGGCCCTGTATCCGGATCTGACGACCTTCAAGCCCGCCCTCGTTTGGAAGGACGGACGCCTGGCGGCCCGGGACGGCCAAGCCCTCCTCGACGAGGCGTCCGGCGAGACGGTCGACGACGCGGCGGTGCGCGGCACGGTCCGCCTCGGGGAGCTCTCGTCGGAGAGCCTGCGGGTCCCGGCCGTCGGGCCGCGTCTGCGGGCCGTCGGCGTGACGCCCGGCCAAGTCGTCACCCGCCACGTCATCTTGAGCCCCCAGCCTCGGGCGGGCCTCTACGAGGCCGACCCGGCGGCCGACCTCGCCAAGCTGGCCGTCTGGAACCGCTACGAGGCGGGCGGACGCCCGGCCGTCGGCTTCATCCAGGGCCTGGGGCTCAGACGCGGGGCGCTGGCCTCCACCGTGGGGCACGACTCCCACAACCTCATCTGCGCCGGGGCCGACGACGCCGACATGCTCGAATGCGCTCGCCTGCTCGAACGTATGGACGGCGGACTGGCCCTGGTCCTGGGCGGCCGCGAGCTGGCCTCGCTGCCGCTGCCGCTGGGCGGGCTGATGAGCGATCGGCCCATGGCCGAGACGGCCGCCGCCCTGGAACGCCTGACCGTCGCCGGCCGCGCTCTGGGCTTCGACGGACGGCTGGATCCCTTCATGACGCTGGCCTTCATGAGCCTGCCGGTCATTCCCAGCCTCAAGCTGACCGCCGCGGGCCTGGTCGACGTCGAGGCCTTCCGCCTCGTCGAGACGGTGCTGCCGGCTTGACGGCTTTTGACGGTCCTGGCAAGCTTGGCGCGCCCTGGGACGGACGAATCTGGCGAGCGGAGAGCAACCCTTGGACGAACGCGAAGTGAACGAACCTCGATGCGAGGAAAGCCGCCCCGAAGCCGGCGAAAACGCCAATCGCTCTGAAGACGCCAGCCGCCTGGAGGCCGGCGAAGACGCCAATCGCTCGGAAGACGCCAGCCGCCCGGAGGCCGGCGAAGACGCCAATCGATCGGAGGCCGCCAGCCGCCCGGAGGCCGGCGAAGACGCCAGTCGCCCGGAGGCCGCCAGCCGCTCGGAGGCCGGCGAAGACGCCAGTCG
>JAISZC010000088.1 GCA_031269485.1 Deltaproteobacteria bacterium | reverse complement strand
CCTCAGGCCGAAAAGGCCTCAGGTCAACAAGGCCTCAGGCCGAAAAGGCTTCAGGTCAACAAGGCCTCAGGCCGAAAAGGCTTCAGGTCAACAAGACCTCAGGCCAACAAGGCCTCAGGCCGAAAAGGCCTCAGGCCGACAAGGCCTCAGGTCGAAAAGGCCTCAGGTCGAAAAGGCCTCAGGCCGAAAAGGCCTCAGGCCGAAAAGGCTTCAGGTCAACAAGGCCTCAGGCCGAAAAGGCCTCAGGCCGAAAAGGCCTCAGGTCGAAAAGGCCTGAAGTCCCGTAGTCCCGCCGAAGCCTGCGGCGGACGGGCGCTTCGTTCGAGCGCCTCGCGGGCGTCTTCTGGCTCGTCCGCGCTCCGGCGACGAAGTTCAAGCCGCTCCCGGCGGGACGGCGCGACGGCCGAAAATCGCGCTCGCGCCAGCCGACGCGCTCGTCAAAAATCTCTTGCCGTCAAGCTTGGCTTGATATATAATTCTTGTTTGCCGTTTTGGGAGCCGACGGCTCTTAACGTCAGGACCTAAAAATTTTCGAGCTATTTCGAGGAGCTGCCGTCATGGACCCCATCGCCAGCCTTAATTTCGAGCAGATGCGCTTCGACCTCCCTTCCTTCCGGCCCGGCGACACCGTGGCCGTGCACGTGCGAATCAAGGAAGGCGACAAGGAAAGGGTCCAGGTCTTCAAGGGCGTGGTCATCCGCCGCCGCAAAGGTTCCCTGGACTCCAGCTTCACCGTGCGCAAGGTCTCCTACGGCGTGGGCGTGGAGCGCATCTTCCCCACGCACTCGCCCATCATCGACAAAGTCGAGGTGGTGACCGAAGGCCGGGTCAGACGCTCGCGCCTTTATTATCTGCGCAATCTCAAGGGCAAGGCCGCCAAGGTCAAGACCAAGAACCTTTACCAAAAATAAAGGGCCCCTCCGGACGACCGGCTTTTTCGGCTCTCCCGACGGCCGGCCGCTTCGCCGGCAGGTGGAAATGCTGCCTTTCAGCGCCGACAGACGCGCCGCCGACGGCACCGAAGATCACGACGCTTTGGCCGATCAGCCAGACTCGGCGAAGGCCGACGTCCGGACGCCGGCCTTTCCAGCCGTCCAAGCCTCCGAGGCCGCGGACGGCTTTTTTCTGCTCCGGGCGCAAGCCTTGCTGGCCGGCCGGGAGGAAATGTCTCTGGCCGAATTCGATCGCCGCCTGGGCCTCAGACCCTTGGCCGGCCTCGACGAGGCCGGACGTGGCCCCTTGGCCGGACCGCTGGTGGCCGCGGCGGTCGTCCTGCCCGACTCCTTCGACGACCCCGCCGTGAACGACTCGAAAAAACTTGGCCCCCAGGAGCGGGAGACGGCCTTCGAGCTGGTGACGAGGCAAGCCTTGGCCTGGGCCTACGCCGTCAAAAGCCCCCAGGAGGTCGACCGCCTCAATCCCCTCAAAGCTTCCATGACAGCCATGGCCGAGGCCTTGGCCGCCCTGCCCCTGAGGCCGCTTTTGGCCCTCGTCGACGGCGACCAAGCTCCCCGGCTGCCTTGCCAGACGCTGACCGTGGTCCGCGGCGACGGCCGCTCGCTGAGCGTGGCGGCCGCCTCCATCGTGGCCAAAGTCGTGCGCGATCGGCTCATGCTCGAAGAGCACCGGCGCTGGCCTGACTACGGCTTCGACCGGCACAAGGGCTACGGCACGGCAGAGCATCTGCGGGCCCTGGCCCGTCTGGGCCCCTCCCCCATCCATCGCCGGTCTTTCCGGGGCGTGCCCGCCGCCGCCGAAGCGGGCGAGGCGCGCCTGCTGCCGCCAGCCGAACTGCTCGCCGCCGGGCGGACGGCCGCCGTCTCCCGTCCCCCAAAGCGCCCGTCAGGACGCCCTCGGGGCCAGTCCCGCAAGAGCTCTTGATGACGCGGCCCGACCGCGGCGGTCGCCGACCGCCCGACGCCCTGAGACGGCCGACGGCCGGCCGGCGAAGCGCGTCGCCGGCGAACGAGGCGGCCGCGCCGGCCACGTCGGACGCCGAAGCGACGAACGGCCGGGCGAGCCAAGCGCCGCCGGGCGCGGCCGTCAGCCAGCCCTTTCGCCAGGCCTCCGGCCCGCCGGCGCCGGGCCTTTATCTGCTGGCCGGCCCTCTGGGCCATTTGGGCGACTTGACCCTCAGGGTCATTGACCTGTTGACGCGGGCGGACTTGGTGGCCGCCGAGGACACCCGCCGCGCCCTCAAGCTGCTGAGCCATCTGGGCTTGAAAAAACGGCTCATAAGCTACCGCGAGCAAAACCACGACCGGGCCTGGCCCGTCATCCGGGCGGTCTTGGCCGCCGGAGGCCTGGTCGCGCTGGTGTCCGACGCCGGCGCTCCGGCCGTCGCGGACCCTGGGGCGGCCCTGGCCGCGGCGGCCAGGACCGCCGGCTTTGCGGTCCGGCCGGCGCCGGGCCCCTCCGCGGTCGTCGCCGCCCTGACGGCTTCGGGCTTCGCGGCTCGCGGCTTCACCTTCGGCGGGTTTTTGCCGGTTCGCTCCGCCCAGCGCCGCGCGCGGCTCAAAGAGCTCCAAGACCAGGAAATCCTCATTTTCTTCGAAAGCCCCCGGCGGCTGGCCGAATCCCTCGCCGATCTGGCGGCCGTGCTGGGCCCGCGGCCGGCGCTGATGGCCCGGGAAATGACCAAGCTCCACGAGGAATATTTGGCCTTGCCGCTGGACGCCTTGGCCGCCGAGGTCGCCGCCCGGCCACGTCGCGGCGAGATCACCTTGGTGGTGGGCCCGCCCGCCTCCGGCGCCTCGGACGACCTGGGACGTTCGGCGCCCGCCGACGAAGCCGACGGCCGAGGCGCCGAGCTCGAAAAGCTCGTCGAGCGGATCCTCGCCGCCGGCCAGCCCACGCGCGTGGCGGCGGCCGAGCTGGCCGCCTCGACCGGCTGGCCCAAGAAGGCCGCCTATGACCTGCTGGTGGCTCGCCGACGGCGCGACGCGGACTGACCGGCCCGCGAGCCTGCCGCGCTGGCGAACCAGGGGCTGTTTCCGTGATCGCGGCCGTCGAACTCCCAAGGACGCCGCTAAA
>JAISZC010000054.1 GCA_031269485.1 Deltaproteobacteria bacterium | reverse complement strand
CCTTTCCCAGTGATTACAAGGACTTAGATTGCCAGTCGAGAATGCGAGTCCAGAGGGGCCATTTCACAGGATTTATCCTGCCATTCCGGATAGATAGGCCCTTTTGCAAGGGCGACTATCTAATGTCATATCAAGAAAACTATTTATCTCAATTTTAACGCATTGTGAATAATTACATCTTTTGAATTTACTATATAAATATTGCTATTATACTTAATACTATCCTTAAGTTGACTGGCATTCTGCCCTCCGAACAAACTAGTTGAATTGTTATTAGGCATATGGTGATTAACTAATTCATTTTTATTAATATAAGATGTATTCAAATTAATTATGCTTATTTTATGATTGATTTATATGAGTATATTGACCTAAATGTTAAATATCTACAGAACCATCCACCACTTGTTCTCCTTTTGGGGCAGATAAGACTAATAATGGTGGAATAATTAATAAGATAATAAAAAATATAATTAAACTGAGAATAATAGATGTTTACCCACAAATAAATTTAAATTTGCATTACTAATAATATGATTTTCTGGTTGTATCCATAATATAAAACATAAATCCGCCGAAGATAGTTTTTTTATGGGGATCTATTCCTAAAATTATTCCTTTTGTCCAGATAAAATCGCCATATAAAAATATATATGGCTGAAAAGTTATGATTTATTTTATTAACGTTGAATATCTAAATTATAAGCCATATTAAAATTAATTATCTACTTCTAAAGCTCTATATTCATACTATTTACCAAATTATTGACCAACTAAAAAATATTGCTTATATTATAGCAAGATTTAACCAGCTAATTGTAGTTATGACGTTAATAAAGCACTAAAATTGCCAAAAACACTTTGATTCATTGATAAATATAAATTAAATTTACTATATTTAGCTGAAGCTAGTGGACTTAATGAATTAATATCTTTATCTGTGGCGTTAAAATTTTTAATCTTTGGTAAATGATAGTATAATTTGATTTATACCACCAAGAGTATCTAAATAATCAAATTTTATCCCATATATAACAGTTATTAGCATACATTTAGCATATGATGCTTGTAACATTTCTGAATTACTATTATAATGGTTATAAATTAAATTAAATTAAAACTTAAATTAAAACTTAAATTTGTATTTCTAGTATATTTATAAAAAAATAAATGCATTACAGTGTAAAATTTTATATATAAAAGCTCCAATGTTATAGATAAGGTTTTAAATTTAAAGAGACGGGTAATGATGAAAGTCTGAAAGAAGAACATGGTGAAAAAAAAACTAAATAAGCCTCATGCAAGAGAGAGATGGAGGGAAATAGAGAGAAATAGAGAGGGAGAGATGAATAGAGAGAGAGAGATGAATAGAGAGAAATAGAGAGAGCTCGTGAATTATGGACGGCGGCCGATTCGCTTCGGACGGCTCGGCCGACGCTTGGCGGCCAGCTTGACGGGCAACGGGGATCTCACGGTCGCTGAAGCCTCTGTCGGCAGGCTAGGCCGCTGGTCCGGCGGCCTCAAAAACACGCCACCATACCCCGATCCAGGCTGGACAGAAGGCCGACAAGGCAGGCTTGTCAAAAAGGCGTTAAGACCAAGCTGTTTACAGGTTAAGCAGATCACCCACGCTTGTCAAGACTTTTTTTGGCCTGTCCGTACTCCGCCTGGAGCTTGGCGGCCTTCGCCCTTGGAAGCCCCTTAATCCGCCGCGTCAGCGTTCGGCAACCTTCGTCGCCTCGCCCGTCGACGCCCCGCCTCCTCTTTCTATTCGTTTCCCTCGTCCTTCGCCCCGGCGCCTCGAGCCGTCGTCGATTGGGGCTTCACCGGGCCTCCAGAAAATGCTATCATTGGCACGTCGCCGGGCCTCCAGAAAATGCTATCATTGACGCGTCGCCGGGCCTCAAGCGCCTCGGACTCGCCGACGTCCGCCGTCATCCGTTTTTTCGCCAAAAATTCCCCACGGTCCGCCGCCTGCCGGCGGACCGTCAACATAAGCCCCTGCTTTCGGTCCGACGCGGACCGCCTAGGCAGGGCCGATCGGCAGCTTCAATGTCCCTCGTCTCGCCCCCAAGCCTTGGCCGCCGGGCCTTGAGGCCGGCCGCCTTCTGCGCCGCCGCCTTGGTTTCGGCCCTTTTGACGACAACCCCGGCCATCGCCTCCGAGGCCGCCCACGGCCTCCATCTCGACGGTTCCCTCCTGTCGTGGCCGTGGACGCTCCCCTTCGCGGGCATGCTTCTGTCAATCGCCCTTTTTCCTTTGCTGGCCCCCCATTTTTGGGAGCGTCATTTCGGCAAGACGGCCATTTTCTGGTCCCTGGCCTTCCTGCTCCCGGCCACGGCCGCCTTCGGCCCGGCCCTGGCCTTCTACACGGCCTTCCACACCATCATCTCCGAGTACGTGCCCTTCATCATTTTGCTGCTGGCCCTCTTCGCCATCGCCGGCGGCATCCGAGTCAAGGGCTCGCTGTGCGGGACCCCCAAGCTCAACACCACCTTTCTCGTCGTCGGCGCCGTCCTCGCCAGCCTCATGGGGACCACCGGCGCCTCGATGCTCCTCATCCGCCCCTTTCTGAGGGCCACGGCCCACCGCCGCCATCGCGTCCACAACGTGGTCTTCTTCATTTTTCTGGTGTCCAACATCGGCGGCTCGCTGACTCCCTTGGGCGACCCGCCGCTTTTCCTGGGCTTCCTCAAAGGAGTCGACTTCTTCTGGACCACGGCCCACGTCTGGCCCCAGACCCTGTTGCTGACGGTCGTCTTGCTGGCCCTTCACCACGTCATCGACTGGCGGCTCTTCGTCAAGGAAGGCCGGCCCGTCATCGCCGGCGACGAGAAGCTGGGCCTGGAGGGTTCCTTCAACTTTTTGCTGCTGGGCGGCGTGGTGGGGCTGGTGCTCCTCAGCGGCCTGTGGCGCAGCGAAGGGGCGCTGACGATCTACGCGGACATCAGCTACCTCCATTCCAACCTCGTCAGAGACGCGGGTCTGCTGGCGCTGACGTGGCTGACCGTGGCTCTGACGCCCAAGGCCGTCCGGCGCGACAACCAGTTCACCTGGGGACCCATCAAGGAAGTGGCCAAACTGTTTTTCGGCATTTTTCTGACCATGATCCCGGCCATCGCCATCCTCCAGGCCGGCCTCGACGGCGCCTTGCGGCCTCTGATCGCCCTGGTCACCGCCCCGGACGGTCAGCCGGCCAACTTCGCCTACTTTTGGCTCACCGGCGCGTTGTCGAGCTTTTTGGACAACGCCCCGACTTATCTGGTGTTCTTCAACACCGCCGGCGGCTCCGCTCAGACCCTGATGGACGTTTTGCCTCAAACGCTGTCGGCCATCAGCTGCGGGGCGGTGTTCATGGGGGCCAACAGCTACATCGGCAACGCCCCCAACTTCATGGTCCGGTCCATCGCCGAAGAGCGCGGCGTGAGGATGCCCAGCTTCTTCGGCTACCTGGGCTGGTCATGCTGCATCTTGGTTCCGCTTTTTCTGATCGTTTCGCTCATTTTTTATTGAGTCCGGCGCCCCCGAAGAAAACGACGGCCGGCGCTGGAGGCGCGCCCTGCGCGAGGCCGGAGCTGAGGCCAAAAGTTTTGAAAAAAAACAAACACCGGACGAACCGGCTCGGCCGGCCGCCCCTCGGACCGGCCGGCCGAGCCGGCCAGCCCCTTGGGGCCGTTGAAGCGGACCGCTTGAGCAGGCCGGGGCCCCCTCCTTGGAGGCGCCCCGCCTTCGGGCCTCAGGCCCAGTCAGGCCGCAGGATGAAGTTCTTCGCCGTCCTCGCCGCAGCCCTGTTGGCCATTTCGGCCGCCGCCGCCGCTCAGGAAGAGCCTGATTTGATCGACCTCTTCGGGGCCGAAGAGGCGCCCTACGCCTCGCCGAACCTTTCGGAGATTCCCCCCGCCGCCGCCGACACGGCTCTCCCGGCCCTGCCGCCCTCCATGACCGAAACGTCAGGGTCGCCCGCCTCGGCTCCTTCGCCCTACGAGCCTTTGGTCCCCGCCGAAGCTCAGGGCTCGGCGACGCCCCCAGACCCGGCGGCCGCGACGGCCCAGACGGCCTCCGAGCCGCCGACCGACTACCGGGTCGGCGGCTCGGTGCTGACGCCGCCCCCGCCGGCCTGGCAAAGGGAATCCCGAGAAACGGCGGCCGGCGTCCCTTCGGCCGACGGCAAGCTGCCGGACTTTGACGCCAGCCATGGCCGCTGGCAGCAAATGGAGGTCGGGCAGTTCGACCGGCCCAGAAACGCCGGCCCCGATTCGGTCGGCGGCGTGCTGAGCCCGCCGCCTTCTTACAACGCTCCGGTCTCCGCCGGCAACGGCCAAAACGCTCCCGCCAGGACTTCGTCGGCTAGGCCGCCGGCCGAAAATCAGGAACGGGCCGAGCTGCGCCAGCTTTTCTCCGATCTCCAGCCGCCTTCTTCCAGCGTCCCGGTCTCCGCCGACAACGGCCAAAACGCTCCCGCCAGGACTTCGCCGGCTAGGCCGTCGGCCGACAATCAGGAGCGGGCCGAGCTGCGCCAGCTTTTCTCCGATCTGCTGCCGGAAGCCTCGTCGTCCGACGAGGCTGCCGGCGCGCCCGGAGCGCCCGGCTCGGAAGGCTTTCCGCCCGCCCCGCCCGTCTCGGCGGCCCAATCGGCCTCCGTCGCTCAGCCGGCCCCGGCGCCCCCAGCGGCAAGCCGTCCGGCCGCGTCGGCCGAGGCCGAGCCGGCTGAGGCGGCTCAGGCGTCCCCGAAGGCTTCCGCGGACGACGCGGCGTCGGCCGCCCGGCGCCCGACCGCCGCCGTTTCGACCGCCGCCGATCCGACCGCCAACGGTCCGGCCATCGGCCGAGCCGGCTCGCTGCTAACCGAGCAGAGCCTGCAGCCCAAGGTGGGCAATTCCGGCGTGCTGACCACGGGCGAGACCGACGCCTCCGACGCCTCCGGCGAGTCGGCGACCGGCCGGCGCCCCGCAGAGCCGCCCAAGTCCGCCGCCAAGACCGTGCCATCCACGGCCGCGAAACCGTCCGACGCGAAATCGCCGGCCGCCACATCCGCCGGCTCGGCCAAGGCGCCCGCCTCGGCCAGGCCCAACCTCAGCCTCGCGCTGGTCAACGAGACCGGCCGCCCCCAAGTGGGCGAAAGCTACCGCGCCGTGCTGTCCGCGATGGGCTACCAGGTCGTCTCGGTGACCCAGGCCCCGGCCGGGGGAGCGCCCAAT
Source organism: Deltaproteobacteria bacterium (assembly GCA_031269485.1). Lineage (GTDB taxonomy): Bacteria > Desulfobacterota > Desulfarculia > Adiutricales > Adiutricaceae > JAISZC01. Next base: position 1,907 of record JAISZC010000054.1, on the reverse strand, counting down.
CAGACCATCGTGGCCTATCGCCCGGGCCGTCAAGGCCAGGCCTCGACCCTGGCCCGACACCTGCCCGGCGCGCTGAAGCTGCGCCAAGCCGACGGGTCCCTCCCGGCCGAGGCCGTCGTGACCATTCGATGAGCCTGTCCGTGGTCTACCGGCCGCCCGGCGGCCAAACCGCCCTGCTGGAAGCCGACGCCCGCTTCACCCGCCTCTTGGAGGCCCGCTTCGGCGCCCGCTTCCTGGCCTACCGCCGAAGCTGGGCCCAGGCCGACCAACGCCTCGACCCCGGCCCGTTTCCCCTAAGCCTGGATCTGGCCCTCAACTCCGGTTGCCAGCTGGCCTGCCCGGCCTGCCCCTTGCCGACCAGGCCGGAGGCCCGCCGGCCGCCCCGGCTGATGCCCGAAAAGCTCTACGTCGAGCTGATGGCCCAGGCCCGCGACCATTCCCTGCCGGCCTTGACGCTGGGACTGGCCAGCGAGCCGCTGCTGAACCCGCACGTCCCCCGCTGGATCGCCTTGGCCGAGCGGGCCGGCGTCATGGACGTCCGCCTGGGCACCAACGGGCAGGCCTTGGACGAGGCCTGGACGGAGGCGCTCCTCGACAGCGGCCTGACCCGCCTGGAAATCTCAATCGACGCGGCCGACGCGGCCGTCTACGCGCAAGTCCGGCCCCGCGGCGACTACGACCGGCTCCGACGCCACGTCGAGCTTTTTTTGACCAAAAGGACCCAAAGACGCCAAAGCTTTCCGCTGCTGCGGCTGAGCTTTCTGCGACAACCGGCCAACGAGGGCCAGCTGGACGATTTTTTGCGGCTCTGGGGCCCGCTGGCCGACCTGATCTCCATCCAAAAGCTTATCTGGTTTCCCGGCAGCCGCCTGCCCCGGCCCACCGGCGGCAAAGGCCCGCCGGCCGACGAAGCGGACGGCGCCTCGGGCCTGAACTCGGACCTCGATTCGAACGACGGCGCCGAGCCTTGCGCCGCCTTGGACGCCGCCTGCGGCGCCGAGCCGGCGAACCAAACGACGCGAACGACGGCCGCCTTTTGCGTGCAGCCCTGGCAGCGGCTGGGGCTGGACGTCGACGGCCGGCCGTGGCCCTGCTGCAGCTGGCGCGGCGAGGGTCTGCTGGCCGGCCTGTCGGCCCAAGACCGGCCCGTCGCCGAACTGTGGCGTTCCCCGACCCTGGAGGCCCTGCGGACGGCCCACCTGGCCCAAAAGCCGCCGTCGGCCTGCCGGCTCTGCGCTCGCGACGGGGCCTTCTGAACCGGCCGGCCGCGGGCCCCCCTTGGCGGCCCGCCCCTTGACGAGCCGCGAGACCGGCCGGCCGCCTGGCGAAAGGCGCCTGCGCGGTCTTCCAATCGGCGCCCTCCCAACGCCCCGGCGGCCGGCCAGACGGGCCAAAAAAGGGCCAATAGCCGCCTCCCAAGCCGTGGATTTCTCTCGCCTTAAAGCGAATTTTGCTCCCCGACAGCATTTTTTAAATTGAAAAACACGCCAAATTATGCTAATTTGCAGACCAGCGGCGGGCCGGCGAGAGCCGAATCCGCCCGAAACCGGGCCGCCGCTGCCGGCCCCTCCCGCGCGAGGAAAGAAGGCCGGCCGAGAACCTGCCCGAGCCGCCGGAGTCGCCGGGGTCGGCCGACCCTGCGGCGCCGGTCGGAGATTGCAGCCGGGCTCGCAAGCCCCTGGAGCACCGGGACGCTTCTCCCGGCGGTCATCTCTCCGCGGCCGGCAGCCTCGCCCGCGGGCGAGCCAAGAACGTCGAGGGGGAAACGGCGAGTCCGAGGCGAAGCTTGACCTTTTAGCGAAGTTTGACATTTTAACGAAACTTGTCCTTTTAGCGAAGCTTGACTTTTTAGCGGAAAACCAGGGTAGGGCCCAAATCAGCCGGATTTGACGTCTATTACCCTTTAA
>JAISZC010000053.1 GCA_031269485.1 Deltaproteobacteria bacterium | reverse complement strand
CCTTTCCCAGTGATTACAAGGACTTAGATTGCCAGTCGAGAATGCGAGTCCAGAGGGGCCATTTCACAGGATTTATCCTGCCATTCCGGATAGATAGGCCCTTTTGCAAGGGCGACTATTTACACCGTGTTTTATAATTAGAGCAAGAAATGGCCGTAACCTGGCTTTTAGCATTATATATGTATATTGTAGGCCTGCCTTGGCATGGTTAGTCATACATACTCCCCGATCCATATAGCCCATGCAGACTGCATAAACGACTGAGCGGGTAAATCCTTGGCTCGCCATCAAATTTGGTGTCATAGTCTCTTTGGCCAAACTAAGCAGGACCCAAGCCCTCGTAATAACCAATGTATTGTGGATTTATGGCTAATATTTGGTCTCAAAGATTTTTTTATCCTACTAATTTAGGACTACGACTAGTTTTGACATATAAATACATATTTAACTATAAATTAGCATTATTATATAAATTTATCCTTAAATTTGTCAAATAGTTCTATCCCGTTCCTAAACCACAGCGCGTCGCCACCAGGCCCAAGGAACCTCGGCAAGCCGATATCCTGGACCGTCCCCCCCCAGGCCAGATCGGGGCCAGCGCCTCGGAAAATAATGATGGAGATGACGACCTCCGCAGCCCGGAAAGGGGACAGCGCCACAGTTCTCCCACGGGCCATGGCCTGGCAATCCGAATCATATGCTCCACAGAACCTAAGCCGAGGGAGCCTCTGACTTCAGTCTGGGGAGGATGTCAATGAGCCGTCCGTTTTAGGGCTTGAACTTGGCGCCCACTTGAGCTACATTCTCATTGCTCGCAAGGTCTTCCCCCCGACGCTTTCGGCGCATCGGCGTCGTCGGTCCGCGCCTTCCGTTTTGGCTCCTGTCGGCCTGTCAAAGTGCGCCTCCACCAAACGACGCCCGTCCAAAGCGGCGGGCAGCGGTGAGCCTCAGATGTCCTATAGCGACGAGTCGTGGCGGGAGGCCAAGCGCAGGTGCCGTCTCAACCAAGATGACGTGGCCTTGGCCAAAAGGCTGGGTCTGAACCCCAAAAACCTCATCAAGAATATTCCGGCCAAGACTGAACAGTGGAAGGCCCCGGTCAAGCAGTGGATCCACGACATCGAGGAGGCCAGGGAGCGCAAGTCAGCCGCCAAGCGCCGCCGAAGAGAACAGGCCGCCGCGCAGGCGGTCGGCGCTGCCGCCGGCGCCGGTTCGACCGGCCAAGCCCCTGAACCGAAGGAGCCCTTTGGGCCTGAAAAGGCCATCGGGCCTGACTGGGAAGGCCGTCCTTTCTTTGACGGGGCCTGGGCTCTTGGACCAGCGCCGCTGCTTGAGCCCGGCTGGGTGCCCGAATTCGTCCTGCGCCTCGAGCCAGATCCGTTCCCCGAGTTCGACCAACCTCTTGAGTTCGACCCAGAGTTCGATCATGTTCTCGACTCCGTTCGGCGCCGCGAGTTCGGCCGGGACGATTCAGAACCGGCCGGGATCCGCTCTCAGCCCGACCGGCGCGTTAGTTCGGCCGAGCTTGGCCGCAGACGTCCGGAAATGATAGCTGACGATGACGAACCGCCGTTCTGACTCCGAAGGCGTTCGTCGGAAAGCGGCGGTTTTTTCTGCTTCTTTTTCCGGCCGCTCCTTCCGCCGGCGCCGTCTCGTTTGTCGTCCACCGCGCCAGCCGCTCGTCCGTCGCCAAGAGGCCCGGACGGTGCGGCGAATTTCGGCGCGTCCGTTTTGCCTCGCCTCGGCTGCGGACAGCCGGGCCAGTTTTTGCGTTCAAATCGGCCGGCTCTCTGCCTTTTTTGTCCGGCGAGCCGCCAAAGAGGCCTAAATGCCATTTTCAAATTTTGTGAAGAAATGGATTTTTGTCGTCATACCCGCCTTAATCGTCTTGTCGGCCGCGGCCGTCATTGGCTTGGGCTTTCTGAGAGTCAGCCCGGACATCCCTCAGCCGCCCCAGACGGTGGTTTTGGCGACCGTCGCCAAAGGACGGGCCGTCTCCGCCCTCAAGGCCATCGGTCAAGCCACGGCCGCCCGCAGCGTGGAGGTCAGGGCCCGAGTCAGCGGCTTTTTGGTGGCCAAGCCCTTTGAGGAAGGCGATTTGGTCAAGGCTGGCCAGCTGCTTTTTAAAATTGAGCCCGAGCAGTATCAGGCCGCCCTGTCGGCGGCCGAGGCCGACGAAAGCTCGGCCAAGGCACAGCTGGAGCGGGCCGGGCTGGATTTCCGGCGCATCAGCGATCTCTACGCCAAGCGCAGCTCCACCAAGTCCGACTTCGACAACGCCCAAGCCGACCTCAACGTGGCCCAAGCCGGCTGGCAGAGCGCCTCGGCCCGTCTGGAGCAAGCCCGCCTCAACCTGCGCTACACGGAAGTCACGGCCCCCTTCGACGGGCGCGTCAGCGACTCGCCCTATTCGGTCGGCAGCTATCTGACGCCGGAAAGCGGAGCTTTGGCCACGGTGGTCCAAACTGATCCAGTCGAGGTCGTCTTCGGTCTTTCGGACCGGTTCATGAACGGCGCCCGGCTGGAGCTGGAGCGCGGCGGACTCCCCGGCGGCACGCTGGCAAACACCAAATTCCGGCTGGTGGTGGGCGACGGCCTGTCCTACGAGCGGGAAGGCCGGCTCGTCTACATCTCGCCGACGGTCGACGACCGGACCGACACTGTCAGGCTCAAGGTGGCCTTCGACAACCCCGAGGGCCGGCTGGCCCCCGGACAGTCGGTGACGGTGGTGTTGGAGCCGATCGAGCCCCGGACGACGTTGCTGATCCCCAAGGGCGCCGTGCTGTCGAGCCAGGCGGGCAATTTCGTTTACACGCCGGTCGAGACGCCCGCCCGGACGGATCCCGCGACGGGCGCCCAGATGGCTCCCGGGCTGGCGGCCCAAGCCAAGCCCGTGGTCTTGGGCGAGGAGTACGTCGACGGCTTTGAGGTCGTCGAAGGCCTCGCCGAAGGGGAGCAGATCATCCTGCAAGGTCTGATGTCGCAAGGCTCGATGCTGCGGCCCGGCGCCCCGATAGTCGTCGCGTCGCCGGAGGGGGCTGGCGACTCCGAAGCCTCGACCGCCGGCGCCGGCCCGGCGGAGGGCGCCGCGGGCGAGGTGAACTAACATGCTCTCGAAGATCTTCATCGATCGGCCTCGCTTCGCCGTCGTCGTCTCCTTGGTCATCACCATCGCCGGCTTTCTGTCGATCTTGTCCATTCCGGTGGCGCAATTTCCCGACATCGTGCCTCCTTCGGTCAGCGTCTCGACCGTCTACCCCGGCGCGAGCGCGGAGACGCTTGAAAGCACTGTGGCCCAGCCCATCGAAAGCGCCGTCAACGGCGTGGACAACATGCTCTACATGTCCAGCCAGTCTTCCAACAACGGCGAGTATCAGCTGACGGTCACTTTCGAGATCGGCACCGACCCCGATCTCAACATGGTCAACGTCCAAAACCGCCTCAAGAAGGCCGAGGCGATGCTGCCCACCGAGGTCACCCGTCAGGGCGTCGACGTCGACAAGCGCACCTCGTCGTTCCTCAAGGCCTTCACCTTCTTCTCTCCGGAAGGCACGCTCGATTCGCTGGAAATGAGCGACTGGATCAGCAACAACATAGTCGACGCCCTCGCCAGGATCCCGGGCGTGGGCAGCATCGACTTCTTCGGCGACGTTTACAGCATGCGCATCTGGCTCAAGCCCGACCGCATGGCCGCCTTGGGCTTGACCCCCTCCGACGTCATCGCCGCCTTGTCCGTCCAGAACATTCAGGCCGCCGTCGGCGAGGTGGGCGGGCCGCCGGCCTCCCCCGACCAGGAGCTGCATTTCAACCTCACCGCCCAAGGCCGCCTCAGCGAGCCCGACCAGTTCGAGGACGTCATTCTGCGGACGGGCGAGGACGGCTCGCTGCTGCGTCTGGGCGACGTGGCCAAGGTGGAGCTGAACACTTCGGTTTACGCGCCCCAGGGCCTGTACAAAGGCCGCCAGGCCGCCGGCATGATGCTGACTCAAGCCGCCGGCTCCAACGCCGTGGCCACCGCCGCCGAGGTCGACAAGACGCTGTCCGAGCTGAAAAAGCGCGTCCCGCCCGACATGGACATGCTGCAGGTCTTCGACGCCACCACCTTCGTGCGGGCCTCCATCGGCGAGGTGCAGCACGCCATCGTCCTGGCCATGATTCTGGTCATCGCGGTGGTCTACTTTTTCCTGGGCAATTGGCGGGCCACTCTCATTCCCATGGTGGCCGTCCCGGTTTCGCTGGTGGGCACCTTCGCGGTGCTGCTGGCCCTGGGCTACTCGGCCAACACCATCTCGCTTCTGGCGCTGGTGCTGTCGGTGGGCATCGTGGTAGACGACGCCATCGTGGTGGTCGAAAACGTCGAGCGGCTCATGCACGACGAAAAGCTCTCCCCTCGGGAGGCCAGCGTCAAGGCCATGCAGCAGATCACCGGGGCCATCGTGGCCATCACCTTGGTGCTGTTGTCGGTCTTCGTGCCGGTGGCCTTCATTCCCGGACTGTCGGGCAAGCTTTATCAGCAGTTCGCGGTGACCATCTCGGTGTCAATGCTTATCTCGGCCCTAAACGCCTTGACGCTCAGCCCGGCGCTGTGCGCGGTCTTTTTGCGCCCCGACGAAAAGCGGCCCAACTTGCTCGTCCGGGCTTTTCAGCGCATGGTGATCTTCTCGCGGACCAAATATCACAGTCTGGCCATCACTTTGCTGCGGCGCTCGGCCTTCGGGCTGGTGGTGGCGGCCTTTTGCCTGGCCACGGCCTTTTTTCTCCTCAAGATGACGCCTTCGGGCTTTTTGCCCAGCGAAGACATGGGCATGATCATCGTGCAGGTGGGCCTGCCGGAAGGCTCCTCGATCAACAAAACCAAAGAGGTGCTGGAGCGGGCCGAAGCCATCGCCTCGGGCATACCAGGCGTCGAAAACATCATGGCCATCTTGGGCGTCAACGTGGTCAACTTCAGCATGCAAAACAACGCCGCCTTCATGTTCATCGGCCTTGAGCCGTACGAAAAAAGGACTACGCCCGACAAGCAGCTGGACATGATCGGCCTCAACCTCAATCGGCAGCTGTCTTCCATCGTGGACGCCACCTGCGTGGCCTTCAACATGCCGCCCATCCCTGGACTGGACTCTGTCGGCGGCTTTCAGTTCATCTTGGAGGACTTCGCCGGTCGGCCCAGCGCCGAACTGGCCGTGGAGGCCCAAAAATTCATCGGCACGGCCATGCAGGATCCAGGCATGATGATGGCCTTCACTTTCTTCAACACCGACACTCCGGTGCTGAACGTCGAAATAGACCGCGACAAGGCCGTCCGTCTTGGCGTCGCGCCGGCCGACGTCTTCGCCGCCATGCAGTCCTTCCTGGGCAGCTACTACGTCAACGACTTCAATTATCGCGGCCGCAGCTGGCAGGTCAAGATCATGGCCGACGAGCTCGGCCGCCGCAGCGTCGACGACGTCTACGCCATCCGCGCGCGCTCGTCCTCCGGCGAAATGGTGCCGCTGTCGTCGCTTGTGAAGATTTCGCTCTCCAGCGGACCGCAGAACATCACCCGTTACAACAATTACCGCTCGGCCGTCATCATGGGCAGCGGCAAGCCCTGGCTGGGCACCGGCGTGGGCATCGCGGCGATGGAAAAGGCGGCCGAGAGCCTGCCCTCTGACATGGGCTACGAATGGACCGGCTCGACCTATCAGGAAAAAGAATCGGCCGGCCAGACGGTCTACCTGTTCGTCCTGTCGTTCCTCTTCGCCTATCTTTTTCTGGTGGCCTTGTACGAAAGCTGGTCGATTCCCCTGGGGGTCATGGTCTCCATCTCGGCGGCCATCTTCGGGGCCATGATGGCCATCAAGCTGGCCAACCAGAGCATGGGCCTCTACGTGCAGGTGGGCATAGTCACCCTCATCGCCTTGGCCAGCAAGAACGCCATCCTGATCATCGAGTTCGCCAAGGAGGCCCGGGAAAGGGGCATGACCATCAAGGAAAGCGCCGCCGAGGGGGCTAATCTGCGCTACCGGGCAGTCATGATGACCGCCTTGTCCTTCCTGGCCGGCCTTCTGCCGCTCGTGCTGGCCTCCGGTCCTGGCGCGGCCACGCGTCAGAACGTCTCGGTGGCCGTTTTCGGCGGCATGGTGGCCGCCTCCTCCGTGGGTCTGATCATCATTCCGCTGGTCTACGCCATGTTCCAAAAATTCAGGGAAACTTTCCACAGCTGGCGGGGCGCCGATCTCTACGGTCGTAGTTCAGTCAAGGAACGGCCCAAGGCCGTCTCCTTCAAGGAACGACGCCGACGAGACTTGGGGGATCGGCGCCGTTCAGGGGCGGGGCCCGGACGTCCAGCCGGGCCGGACTACGGCGCTTGACCCTCTTCGAGGCCTGCGATCTAAGGCCTCGGGAAGCTGAGGCGACGGTTCACGGGCTCGCGGACGTGGACCGGCCCGCAGGAGGCGGGCTCTTTGACTTGCGGACGAAAAAATGATAAATCTAAGAAGTCCCTGCGGGCGAAGAACAGTTGCTTCTGCGTCTACCCGTCAACGGACTGCGGCGACAGCGTTGGTTGCATCCAATACGCATGACGCGCCAAGTTTGCGTTCGGCGGCGGCGGCGAGGGCGGTTGTCGCGCCTCGACCGCCGCTGACGTTTTTCAAGCTGATTCCGGCCCGACGGAGCGACGGTCTCGGCGGGCGTCACAAGGCCCGGGCCACCATTGACGTGGCCCACGAGCGGCGGCCCGCCTGCAGCAAGGCCGCAGCGGCAGGTGCGACATGCGCATCGTGATCGTCGACCGCGAGTCGACGTTTTTGAAGCCTCTGGTGGCCGACCTTGAGCGCGAAGGCTTCGAGGTGACCATCGTGGAGAACATCTCGGGGGTCTTGTCGTTCATCAAGGCCAACAGCCTGCATTTTTTGGTGGCCGACAGCTCCTTGCTGGTTGATCATTCCTTGGGCGCCGAGGTCAAACGCCAATCGCCCTTGACCCGCCTGATCGTCTTGGCCTCGCGCCCTTCGCTTTTAGGCATGATCGAGGCCATCAGCTGCGGCATCACCGATTATTTTTCCCGCCAAAGCTCAAGCTTCGGACAGCTGGTGGACACCATCCTCGACGAGCGCGATCGCTTGGTGCGTTGGCAGTACGCCATTTTGAGCGAGACTCTGGGACGTGGCGCCAAGTCCGCCGACCGGGCCGACGAGCCCCTTCAAACCGTAAAGCCGGCTTAAGTAACAGTTAGCGCAACATGATGGAACACAACCCTTATTTTTGCTCGAATGTCCATAAAATTGATTATGGTGTTAATACCAGGTTAATGGTAAAAAATAAATTTTATCATTTATTATCAAATAATTATTTTGGTTGTCAAAGGAAAATAGCTTTTTTGCGCTCTGATCAAGATGGCAAACCAGTTGGCCTTCCGGCCGTCACGCCCGCGTCTTGGCCGAGCGGGCGGCGGCTGAGCCGTCAACAACAAAGACGCAGTACGAATGGCCGTCAGACGGTCGGGCGCTTTTTAGGCGCCGGCGGACCTGGACAGACCGAAGGCGACGCGTCTTCCGAAGCGGCCTCGGGCTCGACCGAAATCTTCAGCGACCGCCGGCGGCACGGCGGCTCCCAAGGTTGAAAGCACGCTCATGATCAACGACTCGGACAGTTTGAACAAACTTCTGGATCGGGCCGGCCTCGACTTGGTCATGACTTCACCCGACAACCTTTTGGAGCTCAGCGCCTTGCTGGGCCTGATCGAGGAGCTGGGCCCCAAGCTCGAGCCCTCCGGCCCGCCTCTGGCCGTCCGTCTCGTCGGCGTCATGGCCGACCTGCTGCGCGCGACGATTCTCGGCCAGACGGCCGACCCCGCCGCGGCGCTGGAACTGTCCGGCCAGGGTCTGAGCCTGCTGCAGGAACTGGCCCGAAGTCGGCCGGCCGGAGCGTCGCTACCGGACGACGCCGTAGGTTTTTTGAAAAAAGCCGCCGAGCTTCTCGCCGCCGCCTCCGAAGCTTCAGAAGGTGCCGGCGGCACCCTGCGGTCCGACGAGCCGTCCGCCGACCGTCCGTCCCCTTCGGAAGGCGCCAAAACTCCTTTTCAACCCCGCAAGAAGGGCGGCGTGGCCTTCATCGTGCCCACGCCGACTCAAATTCGCCGCGACGTGCTTCTTTCGACCCAAAAGTTGACGGTCGATTATTTCAAGGCCGATTTCACTTCCGCCTTGGAAGATTTGCAGATGAAGTTGGTGACTGTCGAGCAAAAGGCCGACCCTGTCTCGGCCATGAACGAGACTCTCACCCGCTTTCGGGCTATCCTTGGCGGCCTGCGCCTTTTGGATCTCGACAACTTGGCCCGTCTGACGGCCGACACCATCGGCCTGATCGACTACGTCGTCAACGACCAGGTGCCTCACAGCACCATAATCACCGACATTTTGCTCAAAGCCTGCTCGCTGCTTATCTCCGGGCTGGCCACCTTGGAGATCAATCCGGACGGCCGAACCTGGTCGATCCAGCCCGACTGCGTGCACGATGAACTAGTCGACCTGCGAGAAAATCTCTGGGCCGCCCGCCAAGGCATCTTGACGTCCGCGCCGGCGGCGGCCACAGGCTCCGGCGCCGGCCATCCGAGCAAGCCAAAGAGGCTGGGCGAAATTTTGGTGGAAAAAGGCCTCATCACCGAAGGCGATCTCGGCGGCCTCATCCAAGCCCAAAAAACTGTCCGGAGCGTGCGTTTGGGCGAAATTTTGCTGCAGGAGAACCTCATCAGCCCCGCCGAGCTTGAGGAGGCCCTCAACCGGCAGCAACATGGCGATGAAAAAGGCCGACGACTTGGCGAAATATTGGTCTCAATGAGCGTTTTGGAGCATGAGCACATTGAAAAGGCTCTAAAAATTCAGACAGGCATGAAGGAGACTAAACTGGGGGAAATTCTGCTCAAGCAAAAGATAGGCGCGCCTGACAAGGTGGCCGCCGCACTCCGAGAGCAAAAGGAAAGCGAGGGTCCCGTCGTGACCGCGACTCACACGGTCAAGGTAGAAACCCAAAAGCTCGACGGACTCATCGACTTGGTCGGCGAATTGGTCATCACCCAATCGTTGGTCTCTTCTAATAATTCGGTAAAGTTATTAAAAGAGCAAAAAATAATTAAGGATTTGGCTCAGGTTTCGCGTATTACTTCAGAACTTCAACGCAATGCTATGAGCTTAAGAATGGTTCAGATTAATAATACTTTCAGAAAAATGAATCGGCTAGTCAGAGATTTATCTCATAAATTTGAAAAAGATGTTGAATTCATCACTCAGGGCGAAGAGACGGACATTGACCGCAACATGGTGGAATCCATCTACGACCCCTTGGTTCACATGATCCGCAACGCGCTCGATCATGGCCTGGAGTCGCCCAAGGAACGTTTGCGGCAAGGCAAGTCGCCCAAGGGCAACCTCAGGCTGAAGGCCTTTCATCAGGGCGGAAACGTGGTCATCGAGCTCGTCGACGACGGGCGCGGGCTGGACGTGGCCAAGGTCCAGGCCCGGTCCGTGGAAAAGGGGCTGATTCAGCCGGGCGAGCATTTGTCGAAGGCCGCGGCACACAACATGGTCTTCCAGCCGGGCTTTTCGACGGCCGATCGCATCACCGAAATTTCCGGCCGCGGCGTAGGCATGGACGTGGTGCGCAAGTCCATCGAAGTGCTGCGGGGCAAGGTCGACTTCACCTCCGAGCCCGGTCAGGGCTCGACGATGACCATCCGGCTGCCGCTGACTTTGGCCATCATCGACGGCATGATCGTCCGGGTGGGCGACAACCGTTACATCCTGCCGACCATCTCCATCAACCAGTCCTTCCGGCCCAAGCCAGAAGAATATTTTACGGTCAAAAATCAGGGCGAGATGATCAAGGTCCGCGACAATCTGCTGCCGCTGGTCAGGCTCGACCGGTTGGTCAACGCTTCCGGCGCGGCCGCCGATCCGGCCAAGGCTCTGGTGGTGGTGGTCGAAAACGAGGGACAGCGTCGGTGCCTTTTGGTCGATGAGGTCTTGGGCAAGCAGGAAGTGGTCATCAAAAGCCTCGGCGAGCGCCTCAAATTTGTGCGAACCTTGGCCGGGGGCACCATTTTGGGCGACGGTCGGGTAGGCTTGATCTTGGACGTCAACGGCCTCTTCGAGGCCGACGCGGGCGGGGACGCCGCCCCCGGCTTGGGAGGCGACGACCCGGCCGACTGGGACATGGAGAACGGTTCCTGGGGCTGAGCCTCCGGCACCGGCGAGGGACATTCTATGAGCGTGAAGAATATTCCTGAAGCCTCGACGGCCGTCGATCGCAGCCGGGACCTCAAGTTTTTGAGGTTTGAGCTGGCCGAAGAGTATTACGGCTTGGATATTTTGAAAATAATGGAAATCATCGGGATGATGGAAATAACCGCCGTGCCTCAGACGCCCCAGTTCTTGAAGGGTCTGATCAACCTGCGCGGCAAGGTCATCCCGGTCATCGACCTGCGGCTGAAGTTCGGCCTGCCCGAGCAGACCTACACCGAACGCACCTCCATTATCGTCATCGAGTTTCGGACGGTCAACGGCACGACGCAAATGGGCATCGTCGTTGATCGGGTCTCGGAGGTGACGACCATCAGCGAGGGCGACATCGACCCGCCACCCGACTTCGGCGCTCGGCTCAAGAACGAGTACATCAAAGGCATGGCCAAAAGCCGCAACAACGTCTTGATCATCTTGGACATTGACCTGATTTTGACCGACGAGGAACTCACCTTCGGTCCAAAGGGCGCTGATCCAGACGAAGAGCAAGCCGGAGAAGACCAATGAGTCGCCCCTGTCGGGGCGACGGCGACCCCGCCCCGAAATTGGGGCTGAACCGGAGATTTGCGTGAGCGAAGTCGAGGCCATCAGGACCGGCTTGCAGCCGCCGCCGGATTTGACTGACAGAGAATATCAGACCATCGCCAGCTTCGTCCACAAGGCCAGCGGCATCAACTTGCTGGAAGGAAAAAAGGAGCTCGTCCGGGCCAGGCTGACCAAACGGATCCGCCAGCTCCAGATGAAAAATTTCAAGGCCTATTTTCAGCACGTCATGGCCGACAACACCGGCGACGAGCTGGTGTTTCTGCTCGACGCCCTGGCCACCAACCTCACGAGCTTTTGGCGTGAGCCTCAGCATTTCGACTTCATGGCCAAGACTTTTCTGCCCGAGCTGGAGGCTCGCCGCCGGCCGGGCAACCGCGGGCCGCGCTTGCGGATCTGGAGCGCCGCCTGCTCCTCCGGCGAGGAACCTTACACCATCGCCATGGTGACGCTGGAGGCCAGCCGGTACTTCGCCGCCGGGGGCGATTTTCGGATTTTGGCCACCGATTTGTCCACTAAAGTCCTCAACATCGCCAAGCGAGGCCAATACGGGCCGGAAAGCGTCAAAAACATTCCACCGGCCGCCGTGCGCACCTACTTGACCAAGATACAGGCCGAAAGCGGAGGCTTTTTGTTCGCCGTCAACCCGGAAGTCCGGCGGATCATTTCGTTTAGGCGCTTCAACCTCATGGACGCCGTGCCCTTCAAAGGTCCGATGGATCTCATCTTTTGCCGCAACGTCATGATTTATTTCGATCGCGAAACCATCGCCAAGCTGGTGGACAAATTCTACGGGTTGCTGGAGCCGGGTGGCTATCTGTTCATCGGCCATTCCGAAAGCTTGTCGGGCTTGAGCCACAGCTTTCAGTACGTTGCGCCCAGCATCTACCGCAAAGGCGCGCCCAAGTCCTGACGGCCGCGTCGATCTGGAGCGGCCGGGCGCTCTGAGGCTGTTTCGGAGCAACGTCATGATCAAGGTTTTGGTGGTCGACGATTCGGCCATCGTCAGAAAAATTTTCACCGAGCAGCTTTCGCAGGCCATGGACATCGAGGTGGTGGCGGCGGCGCCCGACCCTTACGTGGCCCGCGACAAGATCCTCGAGCTGAAGCCCGACGTGGTGACTTTGGACATCGAGATGCCGCGCATGGACGGACTCACCTTCCTGCGCAAGATCATGACCCACCACCCTCTGCCGGTGATCATCGTCAGCTCCCTGACCCCCAAGGGCAGCGCCATGGCTCTGGAGGCTCTGGACTGCGGGGCCGTGGAGGTGCTGGCCAAGCCTGGCGGCGCCTTTTCCGTCGGCGAGATGGGCGCGCAGCTGGTCGACAAGATCCGAGCCGCCGCCCGGGTCCGGGTCGTCAAGCGGGTCCCCAACGCGGACGTCGGGCCTATGGCCGCCCGCCGGGGCGCCATCACCCAGACCACCAACAAGGTCGTGGCCATCGGCTCTTCGACCGGCGGCACCGAGGCCTTGAAGGACATTCTTACCCGGCTCCCGGCCGACGCGCCCGGCATCGTGGTGGCCCAGCACATGCCGGCCAACTTCACCAAAGCCTTCGCCGATCGCATGAACGGCCTGTGCCGCGTCACCGTCAAGGAGGGGGCCGAAAACGACTCCGTCGTGCCCGGCATGTGCCTGATAGCCCCAGGCAATTTTCACATGCTGTTGCGCCGAAGCGGGGCCCGTTACTATGTGGAGGTCAAGACCGGCCCGATGGTCCATCACCAGAGGCCGGCCGTGGACGTGCTGTTCAAAAGCGTGGCCAAGTACGCCGGGGCCAACGCCGTGGGGGTGATCCTCACCGGCATGGGCTCGGACGGGGCGGAGGGCATCAGAGTCATGAAGGAGGCCGGCGCCAAGACTTTGGCTCAGGACGAGGCCTCCTGCGTGGTCTTCGGCATGCCCAAGGAGGCCATCAAGACCGGCTGCGTCGACAAGGTGGTCTCGCTGCGCAACATGCCTCAAAACATCATGGACATGGTTTGATGCCCTGGCGTTGCGGCGTTGGCCGCGAGGCAGGGCTCGGACGCCGCGTCGCCGGTCGCGGCCTGGGCCGCGCATGACCGGGCGGGGGGTCGCCTGGCCGACCCGGACCGACGCCCACGGGCCGTTCGCCTCGCGGGCCGCCGTTTGCCTGGATCAAGCCACCGGCCTTTATCATCCTGAACATTTCCGCATAACCTTTCTTAACGAACTCAAGCGCATGGACCGCACCGAACGGCCGTTGGGCCTGATCGTGGCCCAACTGGGCCAGCCGGCCCCCGAGGCCCTCAAAGCCTTGGGCTCCTTTTTTAAAAAAACCTTGCGCCCCCTGGATCAGGCCGCCCACCTCAAAGACGGCGAGGTGGCCATCCTGCTGCCCGAAACCGACCGCGACCAGGCCTTGGCGCTCATCGAGAGCCTGGGCTTGGAATTTGAGTTCAATCCGCTGCTCCAGGGCCGACTGGTCGGGTTGGGGGCGGCCTTGGCGCGACCCTACGAAGACCGCGCGCCGGAGGACCTGTTTGTCAATGCCAGAGAAAGCTTGGGTCCGGCCGCCGAAGCCGCCGCCCGGATCTTGTCGGGCGCCGGTCCCTGGGCCGAGGCCGACACGGCTCTGGCGGCGGAGGAAAAGGACTCGCTTTTTTTAGGTTTTTCGCGCCTTTCCCCCGGTTCAGCCAAAAGCCTTTGAGGTCAGGCTCCCTCTTTCGTCCGCCTGGGCGGTCCGCTTGGACGGCTTCGGTCTTACGCGACACCCCAACTTAATTTTCGCGGATCGAAAATGTCGGATCGTCCTCGCCTTGCGGCGGACGGCGAAAGACCTGTCTGAGCCCTCGGCCTCGCGCTAGGGGGCGGTTGACCGCGGACGCCGAGCCGACCCGGAGCGTCTCTTGGCCGGCTCAAGGCCCTGAGCCCAGCGGGGGCTGAAACGACCAGACCAGCCAGGCAAATTCGGGTCTTCTTAGGAAAATCAGCGACAAAAATTTGACCGGTTCATGGCTTGGCTTATTTTAGCTGATTTGTCAGAGAGTTGCGACTTTCAAGCGGCACCATCATACGCCGAATAAAATTGATTATAGCTGTAAAGATAAAGATGGCGGCTGATTTCCGGGGCGGGACAGAGAGAGTGGCGCCGAAAATTCTGATTTCACGGGGTGTTGAAGCTGACTGTCCGCTCCGGGCCGCGCCTGACGAACGGCCCGAGTTGAGCCGGACTTGGTCGGGGCGGCGGCTCAAAACGGCGGAGGTTTTGGCGGATTTATGACGTTGTTTCTAATTTAAGTGAAATTTTGGAGCTCCAAATTTATCGATCCCCCGGCGCAGCCTTCGTGGAGCGCGGCGAACAGGGGCGAGACGGCCGATTAAGTCCGTTGTTTTAGGCTGGCGGCGGCGTCGTGACCGGCGCCAGCCTGGCCGCCACGCCCGGCTTGAGGCCGGGCATCCCCCTGACGACCCTATATTGTTGGGCTATAATTGCATTTCATATCAACGCTAAGAATGACAGCCAATAACGAATCGCTCAGCCGCCCATTCCTTAAGCTCTGGACGCCATCACAAAATTATGAAAGAATGTTGATGAACAGTTACAAAATTATAAGTAAGTAAAAACATTTAGTTGAAAAAATATATATAACTCAGCCTTGGTGGAATAATTTTAGAGTTAATCCGCAATAAATTTTACCATGTACTCGTTGACACGAATCCGACGTTGTCAACGAGAACTGTCACACTTGATGCGCTATTATAATGGTAAACAGAACTGCCTGGAGCCTTGTGGTTAACGACAAAAGCAAAGCCGGGGATAAAATTGCGAGAAGTAAGGATTAGAGAACCATAATTGATGTTCTGATCCTTTACTAGTCCACCTATAGTGGCTAAAGCAGAATAGTTAGTGGTGTAAGCGTATTTTTGGGCGAAAAGGCCTTCCTGGGCCAAAGCTATCGCATGATAAGCGGACTGAGCGACGCTGTCCAGAGCACCTTTCCTGTAGCGAGCATACTGAGGTATCGCGATTGAGGCCAGGATGCCGATGATGGCGACAACGATCAAAAGCTCGATGAGGGTGAAGCCAGAGCGTTTGTCGTTAAACAGCAGATTGGTAGACATGGGTCAGAACTCTCTTTTCGTATTTGCCTAACGGGCAAGGTCATGTGCAGGACGGGCCTATATTTTAGGCCCGTAACTACGTCAAATGTACCCTTATTGAGCAAGTTGTCAAGTTAATGACAAACAAGATCTATAAGCAATGGTTAGGAATTAATAATATGCGATTAATTCAAGAATTCAGTGTTTATCTTTTTTTTTCAATAACTATCTAATTATTAAAATTTAAAGAATAAAAAAGTATATTATTAAATCGTCTCGTGGTGTGTTAGCATTAAAACTTATTTTAGAATTTTAAAAATAGTTAATTTAATAATGAAATAGTCTTTTTTGCGACCTAGATGAAAATATTCTATTTTTCGTTGAAAATCTTTTAACTTCGCCATCTTTACGGTTGTTTTATTGAAAAATGATTCCTGACTCTCGAGCTGCGTCGGCAAGGCTATTTAAGGGTCAAAATGCGGTCGTCACGTGTTGCGCGGAGGAAGGTACGCGGTACAGTTGACCACCGAAACGGGCGGATTGAGAGTTCTCCTGTGAAACCAGGCCGTTGCGCGAGTGGCCGCCGGCAGTTGCCGATCGCAGGCCGTGAAGGCTCACGGAGACCAAGGCCCGCAACGTGGCGGCTTTCGCCCGGCGTTCCGGAACATTCGGGCGTCGCCTGCGCATGACGGCGGCGTTGCCGGCCAAGTGACGCCTCGGCTGCTCGGCGAGGTGGCGGGTCTCGTCAGGAGCGCCCTGTGCCGGAAACCATAGATTGCGTCGTTTGCGGCCTCAAGCGCGATCGAACTGAAGCCGGCCAACGAACAGATGTTACTCCTCTCCTTTAGTGTAGCGGGTTTGAAATGCGGTGTCAAGATATTAATCGCCCTGGAAAAGCTGTTTTCGGGAGCTGCTGCGGGTTGACGTTAGCGAGCCCTTCGGGAGACCGGAGCGAGGCCAGCCGTCGACGTGAGCACGCCAGCTTCGCCCGGCAAGGGCCTAACGGCCCGCTGACGCGGCAGGCCGCGAGCGCCCTGCATTTCCGGTCATTGGCAGCCGCTGGCGCAGCCACTGGCCGGCCAAGCTGAGATTGCGGCGCGGCATGTTGAGCGGGCGTTCGTCAGTCTGGTCTGGAGCGCCGTCCATCTGAGGTCGGCCGTCTTTCCAGGCGTTGAGGCTCGATGTGCAAAAATCCCATTTTCAGCTTGACGATTAAAATAATCCCTTGATAATAGCCGCTTGGCGATTTCGGCCCTGACCTGGGTTTTTGCGTTCTGAACTATTGAGGGTCGACCGGTCGACTGAGGTCATTTTGTGTCCGTAAACGCCCACGGCGGTGATTACTTACGCGTAAAGGAGTCCAAAAATAGTAAATTGAGTGCATAATAGCATTTTTTTCAGAATTACAGAAAAATTATTGTTTTATAGTCTATAACTTAAAATAGTTAAACGTCTTGCCAGCCGGACCGCGATGTTTGGTCAGTTTGAGTGGCGTTATGGGCTGAAAAATTTTCTACCAGCCGATCAACTGACTAATTTGACCTTCACTTTAGCGTAGATGCCTATTTTTATCCATGTCCATCCAGACGCCGAATAACAGCGATTGTAGCCCTAAAGTTACCGTGAACATCAAAATGATCAGGGTTATTTCCGGCATTTGGGCTTGGTCGATCCATAAATAGACGAGTCGTAGAAAAAACAGAAAGCCCAGGCTCAACAGGCCCAGTCCTAGGCCAATGAAGAGCACCAAAGGATGAGCGTCGCGGATGACGTATTTTTTCCATAGCCGCCAAAAAAACATCCGGATCAGCAGTCGGCTGATCGGCCACAGGACTTGACGGGGCTTGAAGCCGCTGGTTTCGCCGATGTTGTACACCGGTCTGATGGGCACGTCCCTGATGCGCATCGACTCGACGTTGAGGCGCACGAGGATGTCGTTGGGCTGGCCGTAACGCTTGTACATCTTGGTCCAGTCGACGGCCTTGAGAGCCTTGAGGCTTATGACAGTGTAGCCGGTCTGGGAGTCGGCGATGTGCCAGTAGCCGGAGGCGATTTTGGTGAGAAACGAGAGCGCCGCGTTGCCGTAGAACCGCACCTTGGGGATCAGGCGATAGGCTTCCTCGTAGACCAGGCGGTTGCCCTTGGAGTAGTCCACGCCTTCCTCGGCCACCAAGTCGCACAAAGCCGGCAGGTCCCGGGGATCCATCTGGCCGTCGCCGGCCATGACCACGGCCATGTCGATCTCGTGGTCCCGGGCCCACAGGTAGCCGGTGGCGATGGCCCCGCCCACGCCCTGGTTGGCTTGATGGGACAGCGGCACGACTCGGCCGTCGAGTTCGGCCAGGCGTTTGGCCTCTTGGGCCGTGCCGTCGCGGCTGCAATCATCGACCACCACGATGTGGTCGACGAATTCGGGCATGGTCTCCACCACCCGACGCAGGAGCTTTTCTTCGTTGTAGGCCGGCACCACGGCGGCCAGGGTCTTGCCTTTGTACATGTGACCTTTCGGAGCTTCAGCGGTCGGCGGGCCACGCCGGCCGGCGGAGGGCTTCAGAGGGCCTGGAGAACGGTTATCAGCAGATCGCCGCGGTCGGCTTGTGGCGACGGGACGCCGTGCCCAGGCGCCCGCAGGCGGGCGCCGGGGGCGGTGCCGGGCGGCACGGTGAGCCGCAGGCGGCGGCCGTCCAAAGTGGGCACTTCCGGGCGGCAGCCGCTTTGGAGTTCGGCGCGGGTGACGGACACGCTGGTGAGGAGGTGGCGGCCTTGCCGCTGGAAATTTTTTTCCGGCAACACGTTGAGGGTTACAACCAGATCGCCCGGGCGGTCGCCGGGTTTCAGGGGCGGAACCTGACCGGGGGCGGAGAGCCGCTGGCCGTGGAGCGAGCCGGGCGGCACGGCAACCTGGGTCTTGGCGACGCTGGCGCCGGCGTTGAAGGCGGCGGTCTTGACGGCCCCAAAGACAGCCTCCCGCAAGCTCACCGACAGAGTCAGGCTCACGTCGGGGGCCTTGCCGCGGCGTCCTTGTGGGCCTGGCTTGCTGCCGAAGTCGGCGAAGAACCGGCGCCAGGACTCCGGGTTGGGCCGCGTCTCGGGCCCTTCGTCGAGGACATGAAAAAGGCTTTCGGCCACCGAAGGCAGACCGAACTCCTTGAACAAGTCGTTGGCCTCAAAACCTTGAAAAATCTCTCGGCCGCTGAACTCCACGGCGAAGTTGTCGGGGCCCAGAAGATCGTAGGCCCGGCGCTTGGCTGGATCGCCCAAGACCGCATAAGCTTCCGAGATGGCCTTGAATCTGTCCTCGGCCACTGAGGAGTCGGGATTGCGGTCGGGGTGCCAGACGGCGGCCAGGCGTCGATAAGCCTGCTTGAGGGCGGCCGAGTCGGCGTCGGGCGCGACGTTGAGCAGGCGGTAGTAGTCTTTCCTGACCGGCAAGCGCAAGCTCCTTCCGCCGGCCTCAGGGGGACGTCCGGCCGGCTTTCGGCTCTGGCGCGTCCGTCGTCGATTCGGTCGGCGACTCGCGCGACGGCTCGGCCAAAGGCGAGTTCTGAAGCTCGGTTTGGGGCGCGGTCTGGGGTCCGTCCGACGCGCCGGCCCGGGCGCCCGCGCCCAGCGACTCGAGTTCGGCGGCCAGCCGCTCGGGCCGGGCCTGGGCCAAGAGGATCGCCGAGCCTTCCTCGGGGAGCGAGGAGCGCACGTAGAGGTGGCCGCAGCCGCACAAGCGAAGCGCCAGGCCTTGCAGCACCTCGACCTTCTCCACCCCGGCGAGGCTGACGCGTGCCGGGCGGCCCAGGCCAAACCAGCTCTCGACGATCAGCGCCTCGGAGGTCAGAAGGCCGACTTGGCTGTGGCGGTGGAGCAGCAGCAGCAGAAAAAAAGTCGACATCAAGACCCAGGGCCATAGGCGGCCGTCGTCGGCCCGCCCGGACAGGACCGTGGCCGGGCCGAAGAAAAGTCCGAAAAGCAGGATCCAACTGCCTCTGAAGGCCGGCCTGAGGCGTCTGGCGGTCACAAGGGCCTCCCGGGCCGGCCTGCGGCCGCCGGCAGGTTTGGCCGCTTGGGGCGACAAGCGGCACGGATTTTGCTACGCAAAGCTGAGCTCAGGTTGGGCTCGGGCCGGGTCTGAGGGACTACGAGACTCCAGACCCGCGTTAAATATAAGGATGCGGCGAGAGACGGCCGCCTCGGGAGACGGCCCGGCGCGCCGGGCCAGCCGGCGAGGCCCTGAAAAAATTGACGGTCGGCGGTCAAAAATTGATCGCGCCGTTTTAGGCGTCGGCCGGGTCTGAGGGTCGGCCGGCGCCTTGAGGCCTGTTCTTCCTAAAGGAAGCGGCGGGCGACGGCCCGGAGCCTGTGGCGCGCCGGGCCGGCAGGTGAAACCATGAAAAAAGGCAGCGGTCGGCGGTCAACAATTGTTCGCGTCGCCAAGCTTTTGGGAACCGCGGCCGTCGCGGCCTTGACTTGGTGCGGCGACGCGTCCGCGGCCTTGGGGGACGCCGCCTCGCCTGCGGCCGAACGGACGTCGGTGGGGAGCGTCGAGGTGAACCTGGTCAAGCCCGAAGGCCTGAGCCGAGTCGACGGGCTCTGTCCAGAGGCCGACGCCTTCATCCTCTCGCTTGTCGACCGCTTCAAGCTCAAGGTGCTGGCCGTCTACGCCGACCCGGACCAGTGGCGCCACTTCGCCGAGGGCTTGGCCGCCGGGGCGCCTCGGGCGATTCCTCGGACGGCCGTGGCGGCCACCACCGTGAAGATGGCCGGCAAAAGCTACGACGCCAAGGGGGTGGCCAAGGAAAAGCGGCGTTTCAACAATTGGGTCAGTTTGGCTGTCAACACCAGGCCTTTGGCACGCCTGTTCAGCTCCAAAGCCAACAAAAAGCTGACCAGCAAGCTGGGCCGCGATCTTCAGTTCGGCTACCGCACAGGCCAGAACGTGGGCAAGTTCAACGAGACGGCCAAAAGCGTCTCCTACGGCGTCTTGGTCTCCATGACGCTTTTTGGACTCAGCAGCGACGTCTTTGCGACCGCCGCCGCCTTGAACGTGGGCGACAAGTTCATTTTTTTGACCTGGATTGAACCGGATCAGGCCCAGTCGTCCATAGAACGCGCCAAGATTTCAAGCTTGACGTGGCTGGGCCGCCTGACCGGCCTCAACCAACCGGTCTTCGAGTGACGGGCGGTCGGGTCGCTCCGGGTCGGCCGGACGAAAGCTTCTGGAACTCAGACTTTGGTCTGGCGGCCGCCGTCGACCTGGTCGAGCTGGAAGGCCTCGTGGAGGGCCCGGACGCTGAGTTCCGCGTAATCCTTCTCTATGATGCAGCTGATTTTGATCTCGGAGGTGGAGATCATGGCGATGTTTATCTTCTTGTCGGCCAAGGTCTGAAACATCAAGGCGGCCACGCCGGTGTGGTTGCGCATGCCTGCGCCCACAATGGACACCTTGGCGATGTGGTCGTCGCCCACCACCTCCTGGGCGCCGATTTCGCGGCCGGCGGCCGTCATCAGCTCCAGCGCCTGCCGATAGTCGGCCAAGGGCACGGTGAAGGAGAAGTCAGTCCAGCTTTGGTCCGGATCGCTTTGGTCGGCGGGCGAGACGGACTTGTTTTGGATGATCATGTCCACCACGATGCCGGCGCTGGAGATCAGGCTCAGAATGCTGGCGGCCACGCCCGGACGGTCCGGGACCTTAAGCAGCGTTATGCGGGCCTCGTTGACTGAAACGGTAACGCCTCTGACCGGCGCCTTTTCCATGTCGTCGTCCTCTTCGCAGATGATTGTGCCTGGGGCCTGGGAGCGGGCGTGTCGCACGTGGATCTTCACGCCGTGGTTCATGCCCAGCTCCACGCTTCTGATTTCCATGACTTTGGCTCCCAGGGAAGCCATTTCCAGCATTTCCTCGTAGCTGATGCGGTCGATTTTGCGGGCCTTGTCGCAGACGTGAGGATCGGTGGTGTATATGCCGTCCACGTCGGTGTAGATCTCGCAGACGTCGGCCTTCAAGGCCGCCGCCAGGGCCACTGCCGTGGTGTCCGAGCCGCCGCGGCCCAAAGTGGTGATGTCGTCGTTGGCGTTGATGCCTTGAAAGCCGGCCACCGCCGCCAGACGGCCTTTGCTGAGTTCGGTGCGCAGCCGGGCGGGGTTGACGTTGAGGATCCGGGCCCGGCCGTGAGCCTTGTCGGTCATCACGCCGGCCTGAAAGCCCAGAAAGCTTTTGACCGTTTCGCCCAGGCCGTGGCAGACCAGAGCGAACAGGGCCGTGGAAACCTGCTCGCCGGTGGACAGCAGGTTGTCGGTCTCCCGCGGATCGGGCGTAGGACAGGCCTCGCGGGCCATTTTCAGCAGGCGATCCGTTTCGCCTTTCATGGCCGAAAGGACCACCACCACTTCGTGCCCTGCGTTTTTGGCGGCTATGGCCCGGCGGGCCACGCTTGTGATGAGCTGGAGGTCGGCCACCGAGCTGCCGCCGTATTTTTGGACGATTCTGGCCATGTCGTTATGTTTCCGGGTTGAATATTGGGAACCCCAAGCGGCTTGCGGCCGACAGGGTCCGACGCCAGACGGCGGCGGCGGCGGGGTCGCCGGGGCGGGCGCCGAGTCGGCGGGCTGGAGGGCGACAGTCAAAGAAAAGGTCGAGTCGCTCGGGGGGCCAAAAGCCGTCGGGCAGCCTGTCGGGCCATTCCACCAGGCACAGCTCGTCGAGGCACTCCTCCAGCCCGGCCCCGAAAAATTCCTCCAGAGGTCGCTCGCCGAGCCGGTAAAGATCGAGGTGGTTGACGAGCCGACGGCCGCGGTAGACGTTGGCCAAGGCGAAGGTTGGGCTGACGGCCGCCTCGGCCCCCAAGGCCTCGGCCAGGCCTTGGGCCAGAGTGGTCTTGCCGGCGCCCAGCTCGCCGGTCAAGGTTATCAGAAAAGGCCGCTCGGGCCGCTCGGTCTCGACGGCCAGCCCGAGGGCCGCCCCGATCGCCTTGACGGCCTGGGCGCTTGGAAGGCTCAGCAAGAGTCGCTCGCCGTCCGTCAGGCGAGCGGCCGCGCCGGAATCGCCGGACGAGGCCGCCAAGCCGGGCGCAAGGGAGGGCTTGGCCGCGGGTCCCGGCGTTAGCTCCGGCCGGTCTGGGGCTCCGGCCGGGTCTGAAGTCGTCAAAGCCATGAAAAGCAGCCGCCTTCAATTTCGTCGGTCGCCTCAACGCGGCCGCGAAAAGCCATTATGTCTTTTTTGGCCCTCCGAAGTCAACGCGATTTCGAGGCGTCGGGCCCTCCGGCCCGAGTTTGGACCGTCATGACCGTCAAAGATCGCCGCCGCCTCGACGACCATTGGAGCCGCAAGGCCCGCCAAGCCGGCTATCCGGCCCGTTCGGTGTGGAAACTCGAGGAATTCGACCGCAAATGGGGACTTTTTAGGCCAGGCCAAAAAGTGCTCGACTTGGGCTGCTCCCCTGGCGGCTGGACGTTGTACGCGGCCCAAAAAGTCGGTCCGACGGGTCTGGTGCTGGGCTTCGACCTCCAGCCGCCGGACCCGGCCGGCTTTCCGCCCCAGGCGAAGCTGCTCCAGGCCGACGTGCTCGAAGAGCCGTCAGAGACGGCCGCGGCCTGGGGGCCCTTTGCGGCCGTCCTGTCGGACATGGCCCCCAAGACGACCGGCCGCCGGGAGGTCGATCAGGCCCGGAGCCTGGAATTGTGCCAGGCGGCCCGGCGTTGGGCCGAGGCCCTGACGGCGGCCGGCGGACTGTTCATGTTCAAGATTTTCGAAAGTCCTCAGGCCGCTCTCTTTGTCAAGGACTTGGGCGACGTCTTCGAGCGCGTGCGCCGACTCAAGCCGCAGGCCACCAGAGTCGAGAGCATGGAGACGTTCGTGCTGGCCCAAGGTTTCAAAGGCGTCCAGACCCCTTAGCTTTGGCGGCGCACTTTGACTCCAGGCAAAAAGGAGAGGAAGGCCGACAACCGCATCTGGCGGCTCCAGGGTCGATGATCAGGGGCCGCCAGGCCAGACCGGCGTCCAGCGGCGCTCATGGCCAGCGCTTATGGCCTCGGGTTTTGGGCGGCAGGCCTCCCAAGAGGCGGCGGCCAGGCGCCTTCGACGTTCTGGAGCGGCTCCCAACTGGCCCTCAAGTTTTTAATTGATGCCCGCTGACCACCATAAAAAATATTTTTGTGGTGAATACTGGTGATCAAGGCAGAAATATGGTCGAAATACACGAAAATAGCGATAATTTATTGGTTATATGTCAAAAATTGTAATTATAATATAAAAAGGCTAATTAAATCAATAAACGAGTTTATTATAGATAGTAATACTAAACATAAGCGAACTTTAAGATCGAGGAGGAATTTCCTGGATGTAGTCCGATAAATTGAGCGGCTTTCGCTTGATAATAGACGTCAAACCGCTTTCGCCCCCTGGGTTGTCGCCAAAAGGGCGAGGTTGTCCGGCCCAATGGTCGTCGCGGCTTGGGCGCTTGTGGTCGCTTTCGGGAATCGCGGCGCCTGTCCGGAATCCGCTTCAGGGTTGCGGCGCGAAACCGCTGAGGCGGACCGAACCTGGGCGTCGTCCCTCCCCAGGCTGACAGCCTGGCGGATCAGGGACGGAAACCAGAATTAGTCGCGGGCCGCTTGGGCCGTTTTTCGCCGCTTCGCCGCCCAGGGCCGCAGGTAATGGAAGGCGTAAAAGCCCAGAAAAAGCAGACAGTTCGCCGAAGCCCCATAGAAGGCGGCTCGGTAGGTTTGAAAAAGCTCGGAGAGCAGCCCGAAGACTATCGATCCTCCGCCGAGGCCCAAATCGAAGGCGTTGAAGAGCGACGAGGAGGCTTCGGCGCGGCGGTCGGGCGGCGCCGAGGTGAAGGTCACGGCCTGCACGCTGGGAAAGGCCGCGCCGACGGACAAGCCCCACAGCACGGCCGCCGCCGTGAGCGTCGCGGGTCCGGCCAGATTGATCAGTAAAATCATCGTCCCCAGCATGCATGCCAGGGCCGGCGGAATAACCAGCTGGTGGCCGCAGCGATCGTGGAGGCGGCCGGCGAAGAGGCGGGAAATGACGACGCCGATGGCCGACAAGCCAAAGAAGAGCCCGCTCCAGGGTTTTTGGAGCTCGTTGAAGAACAGGGCCAAATAGACGGTCACGGCGCTGATGGACACGCCTGTGAGGGCCATCATCAGCGACGGGGCCCAGACCAGGCGGCTCAAGAGCGTCAGCCGCGGCGGCTTGGGCTGGCCGGCGGCCGGCTGTCCGGCGAGCGTCAGATCGGGCATGGTCAGAGTCCAAAGAAGGCCCCCGAGGTAAATGCCGCTGACAGTCAGAAAAAGGGGCAGAAAGCCCAGGGTGTCCTTGAGCCAGAGCCCCAGCGAGGGGCCCAGCGAGAGGGTGAGGATGGCGCCCAGGCCGAGCAGGCCCATGCCCTGGCCCATTTTGGAGGGCGGGATGATCTGGGCGGCCAAGGCGGTCAGGATGGTCGAGGTCAGTCCGAAGCCCAGGCCGTGGCCGAAGCGGGCCAGGCTGGCCGCCGGGGCCGAGCGGGCTAGAAAATAGCCGGCTGACGACAAGGCGCTGACGGCCAGGCCAAGGCGCATCAGGGTGAAGGGCCGAAATCTGGCCGCCAGCCTGGGGGCGACCATGCGCATGACGATGGCCGCGAGCATGAAAAAGCTGAAGATGCGGCCGATGGCGTCGCGGGAATGGCCGTGGCTTTCCAGCCAGAGCGTGAGAGTGGGCAAAAGGACGTCAAAGCCCAGAAAAATGAAGACGTTGAGGAGCGCGAAGGCCGCAAAGCCTCGCGTCAGCAGCTTGGGGACGCCGTGGCGGTCCGGTTGCCCGCGATAAAAGTCGGCTGGGTTGGAAGCCATGTTTTTCCTTGGAGGCGCGTCGAAGCTCCGGGGCGATCTGGGCCGACTCCGGCTTGGCTTGCGAGCGGGGAGGGCAGGCCGGACGGCGCAGCTTTAATCTGGCCGGGCCGCGTTTGGGCGTTTGGACCGGCGGCGCGTCCGGGCCGTCCGCGCGAGCCGGCCCGGGCGAGAGAGGCGGAGCTGGTCGGGCGCTTGAGGTCGGCGTTTGGGGGCGTCTGGTGGGGTCGGCGCTTTTGGGGCGTCTCAGGCGCGTTTGGGCGGGCCGGCGATGGGCGCCGTACGGGCCTCGGCGGCAGCGATGAGCGCCTGGGGCGTCAAAAGCAGCATCAGGCCCCGGGCGCCGGCGTTGACGGCCATTTGGGCCAAGCCCAAGGCCTCGTCGTGGACGAAGACCGGAAATTGGCGGCGGCCGCCCAGGGGCGAGCAGCCGCCGCGCTTGTAGCCGACGAGCTCGAAGAGCCGCGCGACGGGGGCCAGCTCCAGGGAGCGCTCGCCGGCGGCTCGGGCCAGCGCCTTGAGATCCAGATCGCGGCCGGCCGGAAGGCAAGCTTCCACATGCCCGCCGCGAGGGCCTGCGAGCACCAAGGTCTTGTACACCATGGCCTCCGGCAGGCCCAAGAGCCGGGCCGCGGTCTCGGCCGAGAGATCGTCAGGCGGCGCCTGAAAGGCGAGCAGCTCGTAAGGCAGGCCCAGCTCGTCGAGGCGCCGGGCCGCGTTGGTCTTGGCCGGACCGCGGGTCTTGCTCACGCGACGGCCTTGACGGCCTCGGCGACGGCGCGGGCCAAGGCCTTTAGGGGCTCGAGGTCCTTCTCCTGAGGCACCCACTGGACGCGGACCTCGTCGGCCGGCAGCTCGTAGCCCATGGCCTTGAGCTCGGCCTGGGCCAGCTTGGCGCCCTCGCCGCTCCAGCCGTAGGAGCCGAAGGCGCCGCCGATCTTGTTTTTGAACTTCAAACCCTTGATGTAACTGATGAAATCGGCCACCGAGGGGAAGAGCTGGTTGTTGATGGTCGGGGTGCCGACGAGTATGGCCGCGGCCTCGTAGCATTCCGTGACCGCTTGGCTGCGGTGCTGGTGCTTGAGGTTTTGATGAACGGCCTCCAGGCCCAGTTTCGCCAGATAGTCCGTGAGCTCCCGGGCCATGTGCTCGGTGGAATGCCACATCGAGTCGAAGACCACCACGGCTTTCTTGCGGGGCTTTTGCTGGACCCAGCGGGCGTAGAGCTCCAGGATCCGGCTGGGGGCCCGGCGCCAGATGAAGCCGTGGTCCGGGCAGATGATCTTGATTTGGGCGGCCAGGCCGTCGGCGACGACTTTTTCGATGAGCTTGCCGATGGGTCCGGTGTAGGGAGTCAGGATGTTGGCGAAATAGTTCAGCGCCAGCGGGCCCCAGATGTCTTCGGCGATCTCGTCGTCGAATCGCTCCGGGGTGGCCAAGTGCA
This sequence comes from Deltaproteobacteria bacterium, assembly GCA_031269485.1. Classification (GTDB taxonomy): domain Bacteria; phylum Desulfobacterota; class Desulfarculia; order Adiutricales; family Adiutricaceae; genus JAISZC01. Next base: position 3,321 of record JAISZC010000053.1, on the reverse strand, counting down.
GCCCGAAGCCGTCCTGGGAGAAGAGCACGCCCTGGGATGGCAAAAAGCTGAACATGCTGTCGGGCCAGTGGACCATGCGCGTTTCCAGAAAAACCAGCTCCTCGCCGCCGACGTCGAGCTTGCCTTCAACAGCCTTGAGGTTCAGGCCGGCTCCCTTGAACTGGCCGTCCAAGTTCTTGACCCCGACGGCGCTGGCGTAGACCGGCTTGTCCGGGCCTATGGCCCGCATGACCTCTGGCAGCCCCCCGGAGTGATCCATTTCGGCGTGGTTGGAGACAACTTGGTCGATTTTCTTGGGGTCGACGATTTTGGCGATGCGGCTGAGGAGCTCGTCCTCGAAGCCGTGCTTGACCGTGTCGATAAGCGTCGTTTTGCCGCTGTTGACGATGAGATAGGCATTGTATGTGCTGCCTCTAGGCGTCAAATAGCCGTGAAAGTCGCGGATGTCATAATCGACGGCGCCTACCCACCAGACGTTCGGGGTTATCTGTATTGGTTCCATGATAATTCTCTCTTTTAAGATTATGTTGCAATATTGAAGGTTGAAGGGCCTAAAGACCGCGTCGCTGTGCGCTACAGGGTCGATATAAAAGTTAACGATAGAAAAGGAAGGGTATGCTTGGAGGCAAAAACAAGGCCCCGAAGGGCCTAGGCGAAAGATTTTTTTATCGTCAGTCCAGACGGTTGTGGATGGCGGCCAACTTCCTCAAGTGCTTGGCTTCCTCCAAGATGAGCTTGTCTATGGATAGTTCGTCCGAAAGTTGAGCGGCGGCATTTTTGAGCTGCACGAAGAAGACTACTGAATCCTTCTCAAGGCCAATGGCCAGCTTGACGGCGTCTTTGACGTTGGTGATGCCGGCCAAAACCTCGTCGACCGAGGAATTGGTCTTGAAAATGTTGAGATCAGCCATCATCTGCAGATATTGATCGGTTTCGTTGTTTGGGTCGTAGACCGAAGGCTGTCCTTTGGGCAAGGTGTCTAAAATTTTGGAGAAGACGGCTTTGTGGATGTCTTCCTCCTTGGCTAAACCCTCAAACATTTCGGCCACTGGACCACTAAACTTGGCGGCAGCTTGGCGGTAAAACTTCAGGCCGTTTTCTTCGACGGCGATGGCTATTTTAAATGCTTCCTCAGCGTTGAAAGGGTAAATGGTCATTTTGCCTCCCAAAAAGACGACTACGCGGGCCGTCAAGGGCTCCGGTGAATTCGCCGACGCCGGGCCTGTCTCCGGCGAGCCCGGCCGGGCGGCGTGTCGGACGGCGTCGCGGCGGCCGCCTGGACGGCGGCGTGGACCCCGGGGCCAAACGGCCAGCGGCGGAACTGCCCCGGGGGTCAGGAGGCTGCTCAACCCTGGGCGTCGAATTGATCCTTGCCGGCGCCGCAGACGGGACAAACCCAGTCGCCGGGCACTTGGCTGAAATCGGTGCCCGGAGCTACGCTGTTGTCAGGATCTCCGCTGGCCGGATCGTAAACGTAGCCGCAGACTATGCAAACGTGCTTTTTCATGGTGGCTTCTCCAAAGGGTTGGTAAAAAGGGCCTGACTGCTGGGCCTTTAATGAGAGGATCGGAGGGAAAGCCGTCGACAACCGTTGGGCGGCCGAAGACCTCGTCAGGGCGTCAGGTCCTACGGCCTCAAGGGCCGAGGCAGGGACGACGTGCCGAAGCGGCTTTTCATGGAAATTTTAAATCAAACACCGGCTGAAATCAAGCGTCAATAAATCGTCTGAACGTTTGTTGGCGGATAAATATTCAATGAGCGCGGCCAGTTGATTTGAGCGGCAGGCCGCTCCGAGACGCCGGGGAGGCTTGACGGCCCAGGAGTCGGCTGGCCTTTTCCCGGCAGTGGCCGAGGCGCGTCTCGGCGGCCCCAATTCGGTCCTTGTCGCGGTCCTTGTCGCGGTCTTTGGTCCGGCTCGCGGAAATACGGCCAAATACGGCCAAATACGGCCTATGAAGGAGCTAAGGCGGCGAAGGGCCGGCGCGTCGTCCGTCGGCTCTTGAACTTGAGGCCGGTAGGCGATATATTGGCGTATCTGTCGCCCAAGAAAGCGGTTTTCGGGACGTCCCCCCGGCGCCGAGCGCGTCCGGGGGAGCAAGGCGAGGCCGGCCGCTTCCGGCGAGGCGGCGGCGGGACGTGCGGCTGAGCGGGCCGCCGGGGGGCTTGAGGTGGAAAAGGGCGGCTCGCCGAGCTGGAAATTAATCATGGGCCTGGGCAATCCGGGGGAACGCTATCGCAACACGCGCCACAACGCGGGTTTCATGGCCGTGGCCCTCTTGGCCCAAAAGCAGGGCTTCGGCGATCCGGTCCGCTTCGGGGAGAGCTTGGTCTCCAAAGGCCGAATCGAAGACCAAAGGGTCGCGCTGGCCTGGCCACAAACCTTCATGAACCTCTCCGGCCGGGCCGCCAAGGCCTTGCTGCGTTTTTACAAAATTCCCGCTACGGACCTCTTGGCCGTCTACGACGACATGGACCTGCCCTTGGGTCGCCTCAAGGCCGGCCAGGGGGGTGGCGTGGGAGGCCACAACGGCCTGGCCTCGCTGGTCGAGGAGATCGGCGGCGGCTTCCACCGGCTGCGCGTGGGCATAGGCCGGCCGGATCGCTCCTCGCCGTTCCAAGCCGACTACGCCAGCTACGTGCTGGCGCCTTTCACGTCCTTGGAGGCCGAAGCCATCGACGAGGCGTTGGAGGCGGCCGCCAAGTCGGCCTTCATGTGGAGCTTCAAAGGGCTTGGCGCCTGTCAGAGGCAAACCAACCAGAGAAACAATCTAAAAAAGAAAAAAACGCGGCCGGAGAGCGAGGAATCGGGTCCGGCGGCCGGGCCAGTTCCAGAGGCGGCGGAGTCGGCCGAGCCGGTTTTGGCGGCCGGGTCGGGCCCGGCGGGCGAGCTTGGGACGGCCGCCGGCGAGGACGGTTCGGCTGGGGAGGCCGCGCCGGATCAGGCGCCTGATTTGGCGGCCGAGCCGGCCGACTAGCCGTCAAGAGAATCGAAAAATCCGAAGCTTGGGGCTCTCCTTTTCCCGCTTGCTTGCTTTTTGGGCCGGCTTGGCTCAGGGCCGCGGCCGGTCGGCCTCGACGGCCTCCAGGTAGGCTGCGATTTCCTCCGGACCGGCAGTGGCCGTGCCGACCTTGCCGACCACCACGCCGGCGGCCAGCGTGGCCAGTTCCGCTCCGTCCTCCAGGGAACCGCCGGCGGCCAGCGTCGCGGCCATGACCGCGGCCACGGTGTCGCCGGCGCCGCTGACGTCGTAGACGGCTCGGGCGCGGGTCGGAAAGTGGGTCAGGCGGCCGTCGGAGGGCACCAAGGTCATGCCGTCCTCG
>JAISZC010000011.1 GCA_031269485.1 Deltaproteobacteria bacterium | reverse complement strand
CCGAGGCGCGCAGCCGTTGGGGTTGAGGTCGGCCGCAGGGCCGAAGGACCGAAAATGGCCTGGAGGCCTGAAAAAAAAACGCTTGCTTAACCGGAGCCGATCGGCTATGATGTTCACCGGGCCAACGCTTTTTGGCAAATCTTCGCTGGCTCGCTCGTTTGGTCTCGCCCCCAGGCTGATCATGAAGATCGGCCCCTTCGGCTTTTTTCCGCTTTTTTCTCTTTTTTCAAAAACGGCCTCGGCTTCCGGAAAACCGATCGGCCTGAAGGCCGAACTGCGCGGTTTCGTCGTTCGGCCGTTGGCCCGCCAGGTCATGAAGGCCGTCGCTTGAGCCGCGCGCCCCAGTTCATATTGTTCCGGGCCCGCCCCGGTCAAGGAGCCGCATGTTCGACGATCCCTACCGCCGCCTGTTCTTCGCCGCCAACGCCGCCGACTGGGACTGGGCGCGCGTCCAAGCGCGCCAGGGCTTGAGCCGGACCGACGTCAAGCTGCTGGATGGCCTTGAGCTCTCTTTGGGCGGCCGGGTCTTGATGGCCGGCGCCCCGCCGGCCGAGATCCTGCCGGCCATCCGAGCTCGCCTGGGCCTGACCGGCCAGTTGCTGGTGGCTGATTCCCGCGTCGAGGCTCTGTCGGCTTTCAGCGCCTACGACGCGGCCTGGGCCGTTTTTCTCAAAACTTCGACCGCGGCTCTGCCTCTGAGCGACTGCTGCCTGGATCAAGTCGTCTGCTGGTCCAGCTTCTTGGAGCTGGACGACAAATTTCAATCGGCCCTGGAGTTTGCCAGAGTCTTGGCGCCCGGAGGCCGAGCGACGGTCTGCCAAGCCGGTCCGGGCTCGCCTTTCGGCCCTCCCAGACCTTGCGCCTTCGGCCTGCAGAACATCTTCATCGGCGCCGGCTTCAATAGGCTCGACTTGGAGGAAAACGAAGAGCTGCAGCGCTTCCAGGCCGAAAAAGTCAAAGGATATTTTCTGGGCCGGTCTGGCCAGGCCTGACCGGCCGCGCGCTCTGACGGCCCGGCCGGCGGAGCTCCGAAAAATGGCCAACCGTGGGTCGTTTCTTGGGGCTTTCCTGGCTGGCCGCCGGCCTGGCCGTCAGATAAAAACCTCCGCCCAAGACCGGAATTGTTTCCGGTTCTCCCGTCCGCCGAGTCAAAGCCAACCGCCTTCATCCGCCTGAGCCCTGGAGCCGACGGCTCCAGGGCCTTTCCTCAAGCAACGCCCGCCGTTCGTCCGCCCCGCCAGCTCAACGCGCCGCGTCAGCTCACAGCTCGCCCGGCCCATTGCGGCCCAGCTTTCCACGCCGCCAATCGGCCAATCACGGCCAGCTCGACTCGCGCCGTCAGTTCGCCAGCCTCGGCAAACGGCCGGCCGCCGCCAGCTCAGCCGGCAAGCGGCCCGGTCACGCGCGCCGTCCTGCGGCGCGCGTGACGAGCCCACGATTCGGGTTCAGCCGCGAGCCAGAGCGCCGGCGGCGGCCACGGCCTCCTCGACGCTTTTCAGCAAACCCTTGGCGGTCACCGCAAGCATGATGTTGAGCGGCGAGCCGAAGTCCTCGACTTCGCTGCCGTCGCGACAGACGTTGCCGTCCGGCGGCGGGCCCTCCGGCCACTCCCGGGCCTTGGTCAGCAGGTCCCGTTGATCGCTGACCCAGCCCAAGACCCATTTGCCCCGGCCGATGGCGTAGCCGCACTCGAAGACCGTGCCCGAGTCGGGCTCCAGGCGGCCTCTGAAGGGGTTGAGGTTGGCGATGAGGCCATCGGCCCGGTCAATGAGGGTCAAGCTGGACATGACGATGGCTTGCGCCCCGACGCCTTCGAGTTCGCCGGGAAAAAGGGCCTCGAAGCCGGCCTCGGCGGCCAGTCGGCGAGTTTTTTGGACGAATTCCTTGTAATTTGGCCAAAATAAGTCTGGGCCAACGAAATAGACTATCATTTTAAGGCCTTTCCGCAGCCTATCCGTCTGTCGAGCGAATATATAGTCGTAAAAGTCAAATGGTATTGATATTATGGCGTTAAGGCCAGGCGCGGCCTGGGTATTGCTGTGCGTCACGAGATTGTTTTGGCTTTATAGAGTACTATTGAATAAAAATTAGCAATATTTGGTTAAATTAAACCTTTAATTAATAATATAGCGTTATTTAATCTATTTCTTATATCTTTTTATTTGGATCATCTTATATATTTTTAGATATATTTAGATTTTTACTGTCTTTATCTGGTGTTAAGCTATTGATGAGCTTTATTTGGCCTCCAACACAGTCACACCGTCCCATTCAGGGCCGGGCGGCGAGTTGATGAACTCTCGGCAGCGTTGGGCCAAAATTCGGCTGGGGTTGTCGTCGGGCATGGTCTTGAGAGCCGCCTCAAAGCGCGTCAGGGCGCCGGCGAAGTCCCGCTCCCAGTAATGCCGCAAGGCCCGTTCGAAAAAATTGACGCATTGGGCCTGCTGGGCGCTCAGGCCCCCGACCGGGCCCAGGACCTCGTAGATGGTCTGCCCGCCGCGGCGACCCTTGACGCGCACCCGGTCGATGGTCCGAAAGGCCACTTCCTTTTTGGCCAGCGTCATGGTGGGCTCGCAGGCCAGGATGGTCGTCTTGAAAAGTTTGTTGACCGCCACCAGCCGGGAGGCCAGATTGACGGCGTCGCCCATGACGGTGTAATTGAGGCGGTGGCGGGCGCCGATGTTGCCGGCCACGACCTGGCCGGTGTTGACGCCCATCAGGGCCTGGAGAGCGGGCTGGCCGGCGGCGGCCAGCTCGCGGTTGAGCTGCTCGAGCAGCGTTTTTTGCATCAGCGCCGACAGGCAGGCCGAAACGGCGTGCTGGGGCTGGCTGGAGGGAGCTCCCCAGATGGCCATGACGGCGTCGCCGACGAACTTGTCGACGAAGCCGCCGAAGCGCTCGACGGCGATGTTCATGACGTCGAACCAGCGGTTGAGCAAATCGACCATGGCCGCGGTGTCCATGGTCTCGGCCAGGGAGGTGAAGCCGACCAGGTCGGCGAAGAGCACGCTGACCGTGCGCAGCTCGCCGCGCCGCTGGAGGATGTCGGGGTTGTTGACGATTTGTCCGGCCAAATCGGGGTTGAGGTAGAGGTTCAAGGCCTGGCTGGAGGCCGCCTGGATGCGCTTGGTCTCGCGCCAGCGGACGATCCAGTGGAGGCCCTGGGCCGTCAGCAGCGAGGCCAGGCCAGGAATGACCGGCAGGTAGACGTAGCGCTGGAAGGCCAGGTAGGCGGCCAGGGGATAGGCGGCCATCATGGCCGTCGGCAGCCAGCTCGTCAGGCGGACGCTGCGGGCCGGGCCGGCCAGGAGGGGCGCCAAGGCCAACAAGGTCAGCCCGAAGATCAGGCACCACAGGGCCAGAGGGCCGGGGTCCAGGAGCCGGCGGCCGGAGAGCATCGTCATGACCGCGTGGGCCTCGATCTCCACGGCCGGCATCAGCAGCCAGCCTTCGCCGCCTGGGACGAAGCTGGAGATCGGGGTGGGGTAGGCGTCGAGGTCGGCCGAGTTGGCCTCGCCGAAGAGCACCACGGCGCCGGAAAAAAAGCGCTTGAGCAGATCCAGCTGCCCGTCGCGGGCCCAGGCGTGGACGTCGGCGAAGTTGAAGATGGAAAACGCGCCTCGGTAATCGATGAAGAGGGGGGGCTGAGGCGAGGCCAGCTCCGGGGCCGCGGCCTTGGCGGCCAGCACGGCCCAGGCCTCGACGTGGCTGTCTGGCGTCTGCTCCGACCGGGTCGGCTGGTGGAGCAAAAGACGCCTGACCTTGCCGTCGCGGTCGCGGGCCAAGTTCATGAAGCCCAAGTTTTCGCGTCCGAGGTTCTCCAAATATTTCGGGGCCGGCCACAGCGGCCTCGCCCCCATCCAGCGCAGCCCAAAAACCACCGGCAGGCCGGCCCGCCGGGCCAGCTCGACGGATTTTAGCCACCGGGCCTCCTCGGCCGCGGGAACCGAGTCGCCGCCGGCGCCTGTGGGAAGCGTCCGATGGACGACCATGGCCTTGGCCCCGCACATGACCAGCGCGTCGAGGATTTCCGACCAGACCAGGGGACTGAAGATCTCAGGCTGGGATTGGCGGGGATTGCTCAAGGTCTCGTCGGTGACGGCCACCACGACCAGCTCCGCGGGACGTTCGGCTTGACTCGCTTGATTGCGGCGGCGGAGCATCGCGTCGTAGATGGCGGCCTCCACGGGCAGATCGGTCGCCGCCAGGGACAGAAAAAGGCCCATGAGGCTGAAGACCACGCTGGCCGCGACGACGATCCTGAATCTGGGCCAGATGGGGCCTTCGAGCTGGCGGACTAGGCTTTGGAGCATGCGGGCCTTTGCGAAGAAGGGGCGGCCGGAAGCTGAAAAAATCGCGCCGCTGAAGCTGCGGAGTCGACATCAAGGCCAAATTCGTATTTATCCCTATCTTGCCTTTTTATATGTATGTATGTATGTATGTATGTATGTATGTATGTATTTAGCTTGTTTGATATAGTATTATATTGTAAACTTCATGCTTATTATATCTCTCTTAATTTCAATATTTACCTAGTCGTCAACGCAAAAGATTTTTTCGAGCCCTCAAAACCATTTTCATTGGCAACTAATTTATTGTGTTATTTTCAGCATTATCATTTTTTTTAATCATTTTTTCCTTGTCTATTTTTATTTTTTTTAAGTCGCGTTTGATGCGATTTTAGAGGAGCTAAAATATCAGGTATCAGTTGACCACGGTTGAAATGTAAATACAGCAAACTAATTCACAATATTCATACCTAACATAGTCGTATAATCTTCAGCTGGGAGATCACTACATTGTTTATAGACGTCAAACTACAATTGCTGCGGTTAGCTCCCTCGGCTGAGGGGTCAGTGCAACGGTGGACAAGACACGGACATCGCCCGCGTCATGTCGTAACCTCCCTCAGTTGAGAGGTCAGTGCGACAACGAAATTTTCCGCTATAGCGCCGGTCGCGGGGGCGGAACCCCCTCAGCTGAGAGGTCAGTGCAATAGACATAAAATTATGAGCTACAAGGTTTTGACTAGTCGTAACCCCCCTCAGCTGAGAGGTCAGTGCAACCGCCCTACCCTCGGAAAGCCAGGAGGGATAAGGTTTCTAGAGGCCATTTTCCCCGGGGTCCCTGGGGGCCCCGGGAAAAAGGCGGACAGCGTGCAATGGGCCCATGATTTCGGGTGAACATGGGTGATCTCCTTGATTTTTCTGGACTCGCGACCTCCAGTCGATCAACAGAGTCCCGTTAGAAAATTCATTAGTTATTTCAGCTAGCAAATCCTGTATTTTTACGCATTGTCCGTACTTCCCGTACTTCGTTGATAAATTTATTGCGAAATTTAATCTTTAAAAGATTGCTTTAATCTTTTTCAATTAATCTTTTGGCTAAAATAACTAGTTCATCTTTCAGGATCAAGATCTTTAAAAGCACATTCTTTAGTGCGGTATCTGGTTACAGGAACCCTATTACACCAGATAAAGAGGCCCGTCAAGTAAAATTTACCCCGAAAAAAATTTTTTTTTCCTAATCGAGAGATATTGGCCTGAAAATTACTAGTGAGCGTTGGCCTGAAAATTGCTTAACCGCTCTGGTGAAGGCCCTTTTCGAAAAAATAAGATAAATTGGACCCTTTCCCAGTGATTACAAGGATTTAGGTTGCCAGTCGAGAATGCAAGTCCAGAGGAGCCATTTCACAGGATTTATCCTGCCATTCCGGGTAGATAGGCCCTTTTGCAAGGGCAACTACCTAGTATGACGAATAATATGTAATTAATTATATAATAATTGGTTAAAATATCATTTAATTCATTTTTATTTTTTAATAAAACATAATATGTGTTAAAATTGTTACTATATAGCAAAAAAATGACTAAATTGAGAACGGTTTGAGGCTGACCAGGAACGAGACCGCTGAAGGCTGTCGTCATGCGAGGGACGCCGTCCAAGGGGCGGCGCGCCAGATGCGGACGGCCGCCCCTAGGTAATTGATAACGCGTCGGTCATTTTTGGCGGCCGACAGTTGGGCTATGGCCGTAAAGGCGTCGACTTCAGTCGTCAGAGTTCGTCAAGCGTCCGTCGAAGTCGTCGACTTCCATTTTGGCCAAATCCTCAAAGCGAATGTCAAGGCCCAGCACGCCGACGATTTTTTCGGACTGGTCGCGAATGGGGCCGCTGACGGTTATGCACAGCGCTCCGGTGAAGCGGGAGGTGTAAAAGTCGGTCACGTGGATGGCGCCGTCCTCCATGGGACGCGCGAACCAGATGCGGTCGGAGAGGTTGGAGCCCACGTCCTGCTGGCCGCTGTAGCGTTTTTTTTCATGGACCGAAGCCACGTTGCGGGTGGTTTTGATGCCGCGGTCGTCGGTGACGTAGAGAAATTGGACGTAAGGGATGGTGGTCACCCATTTCTCCATCAAGGCCTCCTGCTTGGGCGGATCCATGGAGCGGATGACGGGGTCGACGATCATCGAGGCGATGAGATCATGGGCCAATTCGCGGGCCTTGGATTTGAGCCGCTCGAACTGGGAGGTGAAGCGGCCGGGCAGCAGGCGGCGGGCCAGCCGCTCGAGCTCCAGGGCGCTCATGTTGGTGATGCGGCCGTTTTCGTATTCGGCCTGGATGTGGCGGTTCATCTTGAGCACCGCCGGGTGGCGCTTGTCCATGACCTGGCCGCCGGTGAGGTGGAGCCTTTGGTTGAGCCAGTGGACCAGGCCGGCCGCGCCGGACTTGTCGTTGATGGAGATCGACGGCGGCCGGCCCAGGATGGCGCGGGTGTCGAAAATGTTGTAAATTTCCTCGTTTTTCAGCAGGCCGTCGGCGTGTATGCCCGCCGAAGTGGCGTTGAAGTCACGCCCCACCAGGGGATAATTGGGCGGTATGCGCGTGCCGAGCTCTTTTTCGAAAAAGCGGGCCAGTTCGGTGATGGCCGGGTAGTCCACCCCCGGCGTCGAGCCCCACAGGGCCGCATGCTCGATCAGCAGCGCCTCGATGGGCGTGTTGCCGGTGCGCTCGCCGAAGCCCAAAAGCGATCCGTTGATCGCCCCCAAGCCGTAGAGCCAGGCGGTGGCCGCGTTGGCGAAGCCTTTGTGGAAATCGTTGTGGCCGTGCCATTCGAGGTTGCGGCCTTCGAGGCCCGCGTCGTCGATGAAGGCCCGCACCAGTCGGGGCACGGAGCGGGGGAGGGCCGCGCCGGGGTAGGTCACCCCCAGGCCCAGGGTGTCGCACAGCCGCACGGTCACGTCCACGCCCGACTCCTCGGAGAGCAGCTTGATCTGCTGGGCCATGGGCACGGCCATGCCGTAGACGTCGCAGCGGGTGACGTCCTCGAAGTGGCAGCGCGGCACGACGCCCAGCGACAGGGCCTCCTTGACCAGCCCCAGGTACTTGTCCATGGCCCGCTTGCGGTTGAGGCCCAGCTTGAGGTAGATGTGGTAGTCGGAGATGGAGGTCAGGATGCCCGTTTCGGACACGCCCATCTCCTTGACCAGCCTGAGGTCCCCCGAGACGGCCCGGATCCAGGCGGTGATGCGCGGAAAGTCGAGCCCCAGATCCCGGCAGGCCTCCAGGGCCTGGCGGTCCTTGGCGTTGAAAAGAAAAAATTCGCTTTTGCGGATCAGGCCCGCGGGTCCGGACAAGCGGGCGAGAAACTTGAACAGCTCGACTGTCTGCGCGACCGTGTAGGGCGGGCGGGCCTGCTGGCCGTCGCGGAAGGTGGTGTCGGTGATGAAGGGATCCTCGGCGGGCGCCAAGGCGGGGCTCTGCCCGTCGAAGCTGACGCGGGGAATTTCGGTGTAGGGAAAAACGTCGCGGTAGAGCTGCGGCTGGACCGGCTCTTGAAGCTTGAAAACGCGCCTCCCAGGCTTGGTCAAAATCATATGGCGCTCCATGCGGTCCTCCTGCGAGCCTGACATTTCAGCCCAGCGGGCCGTCGCGGCGGCCGGGCTGACGCCGCCGCAACTGGCCGCCGGTTCTGGGGCCCACGCGAGGGGGCCGGCGGCCTTTGAGGCTTTGGGGCGGGCGAAGGCTGCCCGCGGCGAGCCGGCGCCGCCCAAGAGCGTCGCCGGACGAATTAAGCCGAAGGCGCCGCGCCCGGGCTTTCGTCCGTCTCGGCGAGGCCATGTCCGTGTTTGAGGGCGGCAAGGCCTGCGGACCTCGGCAAGCTTCGGCTTAAGCGCGGCGGGCCCCGAGGGGCCCGCGGATCGGCTTGTCGCCGGCCGACGGCCGGTCGGGGTTTTGCCGTCAGTAAAGGCCGGGATCGTCAAGCGGCAGCGCGCGCTGCTCCTTGGCGGCCAAATCTCGGATGGTGGTCTCGCGGCGGGCCAATTCTTCGGGACCGAGCATGATCAGCTTGGCCGCGCCGAGCTTGTCGGCTCTCTTGAGGCGGCTTTTGAGGCTGCCGACCTCCCAGTCCGCGGCCACGCTCAAGCCTCTGGCGCGCAGCTGATGAGCCAGCTTGAAGCCAGGGTCGAGCGCCTCGGAGCACAAGGGCGCCAAGTAGTAGTCGGGTCCCGGGGGCGCCGGGGCGTGGCGTTCGGCCAGCAGCATCACCAGGCGCTCGAGGCCGGCGGCGAAGCCGACGGCCGGCACGTCAGGGCCGCCGAGCTGGGCGCAAAGCCCGTCGTAGCGGCCGCCGCCGGCCACGGCGTTTTGAGAGCCCAGGCTGGAGGAATGGACCTCGAAGGCGGTGCGCGTGTAGTAATCCAGGCCGCGGACCAGACGATGGTCCCGGACCCAGTTCAAGCCCATCAAATCGAGAGCGGCGACCAAACCGTCAAAATGCTCGCGGCAAGGACCGCAAAGATGCCGGCTCAAGGTCGGGCCGTTGGCCGTGGCCTGGCGGCAGCCTTCGTTTTTGCAGTCCAGCACGCGCAGCGGGTTTTGCGTCAAGCGTCGCCGGCAGTCGGGACACAGGTTCTCCTGGCGGGCGGTCAACCACGAGATCAGCTCGGTCCGGAACTGGGGACGGCAGCTGGCGCAGCCAAGGCTGTTGACGACCACCTGGAGGTCGCCCAAGCCCAGTTCGGCGAGGAAGGAATGCAGCAGCAGCACGACCTCGGCGTCGATGAGGGGGCCAGGGTCGCGGAAAACCTCGACGTCGAGCTGGTGGAACTGACGGAGGCGGCCCTTTTGCGGCCGCTCGTAGCGGAACATCGGCCCCAGGCAAAAAAGCCGGGCCGGCCGGCCGCCCTCGACGAGATTGTGCTCCAAAACCGCCCGGACCATGCCGGCGGTGGCCTCGGGCCGGAGAGTGAGACGCTCGCCGCCGCGGTCCTCCATGGTGTACATTTCTTTTTCGACCACGTCGGTGGCTTCGCCCAAGCCTCTCTGAAAAAGCTCGGTCTTCTCCATCAAGGGCGGACGCAACTCGACGTAGCCGAAGCGGGCGGCCACGCTTCTGGCCTGTTCCTCAACTCGCCTCCACAGGCCGGCCTGATCCGGCAAAATGTCTTTGAAGCCTCTGACGGCGGCCAAGGCGGTCATGGAATCCTCTCCTCAAATATTATGACCTCGTCGAGCCGGGCTGTCAACGCAAAAACTCGGGCTTTGCGGGCCCGCGGCGGAGCTGGCCGCCGCTTCGTCCGCCCAGTCCCAAAAGGCGGTTCGACGTCGCTCCAAAGCCGATCCGAAACGCCGTCCCAAAGCCCGGCGAAGCAAGGGCGAGCTCCAGCGGGTCCTGTGGCCGGAGCGGACCTCAACGGGGCGAAATAAAATTTTGGACCTGAAAAACGCCCCCGTCCGAGATTTTGAGAGGGCTCAAACCGCTTGAAACCGCCTCTTTAGGACCGCCGGACGCCGCTGGTCCGGCGAATAGGCTTTGTTTTTCCGCTTGACATTTCTGCCTTTGTAAGCTTAAATAGCCGACATAAGCGATTTAGTCGCACGGCCTCATCTTCCTTCGCTTGCGACGCCGCCATCGGTTCCCGCTCTGTCAGGCGCTTGCGTTTTTTTGGCGGAAGCCCTGCTCGCCGTTTGACGAAATAAATTGCCTGCCTCTCGTCCTCCGCCTTGCTTCGCCTCGCCCGTTGTTGAGGGCGGCGTGGCCGGGTTCATTTCTTAGCCAAGTTTTTCGCTTGTTTTGGCTAGGAAAACTGAAATATTACGAACATTCGTTAGTTTTTGACGATTGGTCAACTCGGATTTCAGGTTCATTGAGCCGGCCTCTTTCGTCGCCTCCGGTCCGACCAGGCATCGTCGACGGTCGCCGGTGACTTGGCGGAAAATTTCATGTTTGTTTTTCGCCTGTTTTGCCGCCGGCTGCAGGCCGGCCTCTTCGACGCCCCGGCCGAGTCGGCTCTCGACGCGAGGCAGAACCCTTGGAAGTCCGACGCGCGCCAAACGGCGCGAAACTTCGGTCCTCCGGCCTTTTTTGGCGGCCCTCCCGTGGACGGAGGGCGTCGAGGTCCGCGACGGCCGAACTGGCGGCCTGGCTAGACGAACGCTGACGCCGCCCGATTGTCTGCAACCAATAGGCCGACGCCTCGCGACGATCGCGGCGCTCGACTTTTTTTTCGTGTCCGGGCCGCCGTCGGGGCGCAGCCACGCCCCGACGACGGCCCCGTTTCGCCGGCCGCCTTCGGCCAGCTTCCAACCGAGCCCTTCGGCGTCCGGCTCCTCGGCCGGCGCCGACGCGCAACCGCAAATTGCCGGCGACCTACGACGCCCGCCGGCCAAGGTGACCCTATGTTGAAACCAACGTCCCCCATCTTGATGGGCGGCAATTTTTTAAAGCAAGTCCAGCTCAGAGCCCTCGCCGAGGCCGTCAATCTGGCCATCGCCGCCGAGTTCCAAGCCTTTCTCAAGCTCCACTCGGAGCTGCGGGACCCGAACGGGCGGCGCCGGCTGCACGTCAAGGGATGGCAAAGAGACCGCTCGATCGTCACCGGGGCGGGCGTCATCGTCCTGAAGGTCCCGAAGATCGACGATCGGCTCGGCGGCGACAAGACGCCGAAATTGAGCTTCTCCTCGTCGATCTGTCCGAAATACCGGAAGGTCAAGCTTTTTCTGAACGTCTACTTGGCTTGGCTCTACCTCGAAGGGCTGGCCACCGGCGACTTTTCGGAGGCCCGAGAGGAGCTGCTGGCCGGCGCCCGGCCAGCGGTCGGCAAGGCCGTCAGCCGACGGATCAACGAGCTCTGGATGGAGCAAAGCCGCCGGTGGCACAACCGCGAGCTGTCCTCTCATGCCCCGATCTGCGTTTGGACCGACATGATCGACTTTTGCCGCCGCGGGACCCGGAAAAGCAATCGGCTGCTGGTCGCCGCCGGACTGAGCAGAAGCGGCCAGCTCGAGCTGTTGGGCCTGCTCTCCGTCGCCGAGGTTGGTCCGGCGGCCTGGGCCGAGCTGCTGGAATCGGTCAGAAGCCGAGGCCTCGAGGAGATGCCCAGGATCTTCGGGGCCGCCGGCGCCCAAAACGTCAAGAGATTTTTTAAACGCCCCCTGGTCGGCGGCTACGAACCGATCGATCTGAGCCCGAGCAAGATCGAGGCCTGCTTGGAAAACGTCCCCAAGGGACGACGCCTCTTGGCCTCGATTATCGCCAAAGAGGCCGGGCAGGCCGACACCAGGGCCGCGGCCATGCTCCACCTCAACAAGATGGTGACCACCTTCGGTCAGCGCAGTCCCAAGGCCTTGGCCACGCTGCTGGACGTGCCGCTCAACAAGCCGTCCAAGAAGTCGACCGGCGCCTCGCCCGAGACGACGTCAAATACGCCGCCCAAGACGTTGCCTGCGACGCGCCAGGGTTGACGGCGTTCGCGCGGCCCGGCCGAACCCGTCCGGGCCGCGGCGCCAGTCGTCGAGCCTTGTTGAGGTCCCGGGGGCAGGCCGCGCGGCGTCCCGGCCGGCGGTCCGCCTCCTTCGGCCCTTTCACTCGTCCGCCGGCCGGCCAAAGACGGCGGACTTCAGAAAGCGCCGTCTCTTTGGCCCTTGAAAGCGGCGCAGTTTTATGTGGTCATATTGTCTAACGCATATAATGGCAAACTTTAAAACTGTCGTCCTGTCCGCTCGCTTGCGCCGGTTCGGCGTCTTCGAAAACTTTTCGCCGTATCTGGAGTTTTCAGCTGCAATCGCTCGTCCATTTTGGGCGTGGCGTCCGCCCGGCGCGGCCGCGATAGTTAAAAACGCCAAAGGCGCCGACGGGTTCAGCCGTCGGCGCCTTTGGCGGAACGTGTTGCGCGAGGAGGAGGGCTTAGTTGTCCACGGCGCAGGCCTTCAGATCCCGGCAACGGCTGGGGTGCCGCAACTTCATGATGGCCTTGGCCTCGATCTGGCGGATGCGTTCGCGGGTGACTCCGAAGATCTTGCCCACGTCCTCCAAGGTGCCGTCGCTGTTCTTGCCGATGCCGAAGCGCAGCCTCAGGACTTCGGCTTCGCGAGGGGTTAGGGTGTTGAGGGCTTTGCGGACCTGCTCGATGACGTTGAGGTGCATGACCGCGGCGGTCGGGCTGACGCTTTCGCTGTC
Source organism: Deltaproteobacteria bacterium (assembly GCA_031269485.1). GTDB lineage: Bacteria > Desulfobacterota > Desulfarculia > Adiutricales > Adiutricaceae > JAISZC01. The sequence continues at coordinate 548 of JAISZC010000011.1, read as the reverse complement.
GGCGATGAAGTCGCCGAGGTTGGTGTCCTCGTCGTCTCCGATGGGGGTTTCCAGCGAGATGGGCTCCTTGGCGATCCTCAGGATCCGGCGGACCTTCTCCAGAGGCATTTCCATCCGTTCGGCCAGTTCCTCAGGGGTGGCCTCGCGGCCGAGGTCCTGGACCAAGCTGCGGGAGGTCCTGATGAGCTTGTCGATGGTCTCGATCATGTGGACCGGAATGCGGATGGTCCGGGCCTGGTCGACGATGGCCCTGGTGATGGCCTGGCGGATCCACCAGGTGGCGCAGGTCGAGAACTTGTCGCCCCGCTGGCGCTCGAACTTGTCGACGGCCCGCATCAGCCCGATGTTGCCTTCCTGGATGAGATCGAGGAACTGCAGGCCGCGGTTGGCGTGTTTCCTGGCGATGGCGACCACCAGACGCAGGTTGGCCTCGGCGAGTTGTTTCTTGGCCTCGCTGGAGCGTTTCTCGCCGGCGTCGATGGCCTGGAGAATGTCGTGGAGCTCGTCGAAGCGCATCTTGCTTTCGGTTTCCAGCGACTTGACCTGCT
>JAISZC010000245.1 GCA_031269485.1 Deltaproteobacteria bacterium | reverse complement strand
GCGCAGGTCAACTCAAGGTCGCTTCGACGGGGCTTTGGCGCAAAAATTTTTGGCGCTTGAGCGTCGGTTGGCCAATGACCTGGGGAAACTGCGGCCCACGGTCGATCGCCAATTCCTTGCCTTTGTTCGATATTACGTCCTATAAAGCTAGGTTTTTCTATAAAATTTTACTAATAAACATTATTTGTTCTTTAAATGATTTTTAATCGTTTAATTAAATGAATATTTAAACAGTAGTAATTATATCATTAAACTGATCATTTTACCAGTTTATCATAAATTTTTAAAATAAAATTTATAAAAGATAGCCATAAATTATTATAATCAATTATAATTGCTAAAATATCTATTATATTATTCATAGTAATATCTTTAAACTGATTTTTTATATCAAGAATAATAGCAAAAGAACTGATTTTTTATCAATAATTCGGTAAGTATTGGCCTTAAATTTTACATAATTGAGCAGATATAAACTGTCTAACAGCGATAAATTATAAGCTATGGCATCAGACTACTGAAGTCATATTAGAGCATATAAAGATGTCTGTCAAGTAAAATTTACATCGAAAAAAAATTTTTTAAATCTAGAGATATTGGCACTAAATCAAAGATAATTAGCCTTGAAATTGTATCACAGCTCTGGTGAAGACACTTTTAGAAAAAATGAGATAAAATTGAACAGGCAGACATTGTCAATCTGGCCTATTTCTACCTGTGCGGTTTTCGGGGCTGAGGGAGGCCAGGCCGTTGCCGACCGGGGATTGGACCCTTTTCCTGTGATTGCAAGGAGTTAGGTTGCCAGTCGAGAATGCGAGTCCAGAGGGGCCATTTCACAGGATTTATCCTGCCATTCCTGGTAGATAGGCCCCTTTGCCGGGGCGGCTAGATATCAAGTAAAGATTGATAAAGATAGCGGAAAAAATGACCCAAATGACTAGGCCAAAGAAAACAGTCAACCGGCAATATATTTTTGATTGACTCCTACGTGTGATTACTCTTAGCATTGAAACAATAAAAATAATTAAAAATCTTCATAATTTAACATTTTAAATTTTACAATAGATAAAATTATGACGCATCTGATTTTAGTCAGGGGATAATATCAATATCACGGCCATAACCGACCATCTTGTCCGTACCGTCAACACTTCTCACTGCGGCCAAGCGAAATTACTTGCTTGCGCCGATTTGCAAGGTTATCAGTTTTCAGTTTGCATTTTATTTAGAAGGAAGCCCTAAACGACAACACCCACGTGGGGCGTGGGTGCTTGGCAGTCATCGCGAAGACTGAAAGAAGCGGTGGAGCGGGAAACGGGGCTCGAACCCGCGACATTCAGCTTGGAAGGCTGACGCTCTAGCCAACTGAGCTATTCCCGCTCAAAAACTTTATTATTTTTCTGTTAAAAAAATTTTATTTTTGGAGGTTAGAGGAACCTCTCATTCGGATACGGCCGCGGGATATCAGCCCGCCTCCCTCAGACCCCTGGGGCCCGCCACGTGACAAGCCAAGATTGTCAGACTGACCTTTAAATTGGTTCACGGCTGAAAGCAGACATAAAGGCCAAGGAGGGGAAAATCATTAAATTAGCGTACTTGCTGATATCTTGCGAATTTGTGATGTATAGTTTAAAATAAATAACTAAATTTTATGAATAGAGTTTCAACTCAAATGATTTTCTTTTTAATCTAATCTAATATAATATAATATAATAAAATAAAATAAAATTGGTGGAGAGGGGAGGATTCGAACCTCCGTAGGCTATCGCCGGCAAATTTACAGTCTGCTCCCTTTGGCCACTCGGGTACCTCTCCGACCGCCGTCAGCCTGGCCGGGCGACGGCGGCCTTTCAAGCCGTCGTCTGCCTTCCAAGCTGAGCCAGACATTATTACCAGCAAAGCGGACCGGAGTCAAGGTTTTTTTTGAGGCCGGCGTCTGCGCCCGGCGCCGCCTGGAATGGCCGGGCGCTTGGCCGCGTTCGGTCAGCTCGCCGCGCCTGACGGAGGGCCGCCCGAAATCCTTGGCCGAACCTGCGCGGCTATCGGGCTTCGCGCGAGGACGTCAACCGGCCAGCCAGCCGCCGCCCAACCTCCCTGTGAACCGCCTCGCTGTCTTCGTTCAACCGGCGCCGAGGTTTCACCGGAGCGGCAGGCGCTTGGTCTTGGGGTTTGCGACGTTTTTGCGGTTGAGAAGTTTTTCGAGCTCCAAGACGACGTCTTGCAGGGCGTCGGCTTGGGTCGTGAGATAAGAAATCTCCTCCATCACTGCTTGAGAATTTTGCATTGTTTCATGACTTGTAGTCCGCATCTGCGTAATAGAGTCTGTTAATTCGGCTAACTTATTAACTTCTGTGTTTATTTCATTTATAATTGTATGCAGAGCGTTCAGGGTTTCATCAACACTTTTAGACAAGACAATAAAACTTTCAGTCATTTTTTTAGAAATTTTTTCGCCATTGCGGATTTGATCCTGATTGCCGTCGAGGAAAGTGCTGGTGTTATGGACCGATTCGGCCGAACGCCGGGCCAGGTTGCGGACTTCGTCGGCCACCACGGCGAAGCCGCTGCCGGCCTCTCCGGCTCTGGCCGCCTCCACGGAGGCGTTGAGGGCCAGCAGATTGGTCTGGTAGGAAATGCTCTCAATGGTTTTCAAAATGTTGCCGATGTTGGTCGACGAGACGCTGATGGCCTGCATGGCGGCCTGCATTTCCTCGACCGCGACCGAGCCGGCTTTGACCTGGGCGTTGGTGGTTTCGCCCAGCTCCGCGCCCTGCTGGGCCGTGCGTTGGCTTTCCTGAGAGGTTTGGGCCAGCTCGTCGATGTTCAAGGCCAGCTCGTCGAACTTGTTGGCCTGCTGCTGGGCCGAAGAGGACATTTTTTGGCTGGTTTCGGTGATGACTTGGGAGGCCTTCAGCAGGTTGTCGAACTGGCCGCCGATGGTGGCGGCCATGCGGCTCAAGCTGCGGGTCAGGCTGGTGATCGGCCACAGCACGGCCAGGCTCAGCGCCAGCATGCAGATGATGAAGAAGCCGATGTTCTTGAGAATGTTGCGGTTCAGAGGGGCCATGATTTCGGCTTCGTCGAAGACCACGCCCAGCAGCCAACCGGTGGCTGGTATGGGGTTTAGGCGGACGAGCTTGTAATTTTGACCGTCCTGATCCAACACGTTGCGCAAGCGCGCGGTGAACGGCGCGGCGCGTTGCGCCGCCAGGGCGAATTCGCGCCAAGCGGCCATGAACTCTTCGCCTTTTTGGGCTTGCAAGTTCTTTTCGATCAAATTGACCTCGTCGGTGACCAGAGACGTGTCGAGATGGGAAACGAACTTGCCGGTTGAGTCTATGATGAAGAAATAGCCACCTTTGGACACCCGGTCCAGTTCGTTTTGGCTGGCCTCAAAAATCCGGCGAATGACGTCGATGGCGACGTCCACCGTGAGCACGCCCGCCCATTGGCCGTTTCGTTTGAAGGGCACCGCGTACGAGCACATCCAAATGTTGCCGGCCCCATGGTCAAAATACGGTTCGGTCCAGAACGGGCCGCCTCTCTCCATGGCGCCGACGTACCAGCCGCCGTTTTCCGTGTCCGTGGTGTAATCGTAGGCCCCATGCTCAGGGTCGATGAAGGTTTCGTCGCCGGCATTGGTGACGAAGGGGCAGTACAGGGGACGGTCCGGGCTGTAGGCGTTCTTGGCGAAGCCCGCTCCGGCGCTGAAAGCCCCATCGCGGCCGGCTAACGAAAGCTTGAGGAGATCAAAAAATTCCCGATCGGTTTCTGGGACTCTGTCAGCTAGTAAAGCTGCCAAAAATTCATGCACTGGCTCCATATTACGAAAAAAAGTATCAATTTCTGCTGCTGTCTTAGCTGCTTGCTGCTCTAGATGAGTATCCACATATGACAAAGAAGCTTGATGCTCTTTTTTATAATCTTTTACAGTAATTAAAGAAAAAATTATTAAAACAGGTAATAAAAAAGATAAAAGTAGTTTGGCATGTAAAGTCATAAGACACCATGTTGAGAGAATAAGAGTAAAAATGTGGAGTACAAGGCGGCGCTTCAGAAACTGCGGGCGGGCCGCCAGCGGGCCGTCAAGCGGTCTGGTCGGCCGCTTGGCAGGTCGCTGTTCGGCAGGGGCCGCTCTGAGGGCCGAGCGGACCGCTTGGAGACCTTCGGCAAATGGTCGGCAGTTCGGCCGGACCGTTGCAGAAAGCCTGGCAGCGGCGGCGTTCTTCCCCGCTTGGGCGTAGCGGAGAACGTTCAAAGCATGGCGACGATTTTAGACGAAATAAGACGAGGTTGCAATGGGGCGGAAAAAACAATGGGGCGGCAAAAAAGTACGGCAAAATCAACAATGGATCGGCCGGGAGCTGAGCGCCGCGCGGCTGGCCTGTTTAGGCCTGTTTAGGCCTTTTCGGCGCCTTGTTTCAGCGTCGGGCGGCGAGGCCGCCGAGCTTGCCCCCGAGCCTGCCCGCCATGTCGCGTCGCGGCCGTCCCTGCGGGCTGAGCGGGGAGAAAAGCGGACCTCCGCCGAGCCCGAGCCGGCCCGCAACTGTCGCTTGTCAGGCCGTCCGGAGCGGGGCGAATCCGCCGCCTGAGCTCGGCGTCGCTCCGCCGAGCGACAGTCCCAGAGCCTGCCCGTCGGCGGCGGACGGCCTCGCGTGATTCATTGGCAGCCGCGTCCAAGGCGTCGTCTTCATGCCGCCCAAGGCGGCCGCCCGAAGCTCCGGCCTTCATGCCGCCCAAGCCGGCCGGCCGAAGGCAGCCCGCCGGCCCCCGAATTTTTCCGGCCCGCTCAGTCCGGACGGACCACGATTAGGCGCGACTCTTCCACCGCGACCGTCAAGTCTTCGCCGTAGACGTCGACAAAGTCGGGCTCGGCCACGAAGGTCAGCCCATGAGCGTCGAGCGTCACATCGTCTTCGCCAGGGGCGTCGTCGATGGTCAGGCCAGGCGCCGCTTTTCGGCAGCAGGGCGTTCCGGTCCGGTACTCCCTGAAACGCACCACGCTGCCTTGGCCGTTTTCCTCCACCAGGCCTCGCAGGCGGCTGAGGGCTTCCTCCGACAGAGAAACTGAGAGCATGTCTTCTCCTGTTGCTTGCCCGGCCGGCGGCCGTCCTTTCGGCCGAGCGGCTTTCGGACGAGCGGCCTTTGGCCGCCCTGACGGCCCTTTGAGCGGCCCGCGTCCGGCCTTTTTGTTCTTTCGCCCTTAGGCGTTGTTTGGGCGGCGTCGCTCCGGCTTCAGACGACGACCGTCCTGAGGCCGTGGCGGGCGAATCGGGCGAGGGCCGACTTGAGCTCCTCGGGCTCGTAGGCGCGGACCGGCGGGGTCGGCAGGTCCAGAGCCGCGTATTTGCTCCAGCCGAAGGCGTGGCAGGGCATGACCTCGATCTCCTCGAAGCCCAAGCCCAGCAGCAGTTCCGCCAGCGCGGCGACGTTGTCTTCGGAGTCGTTGAGCTCCGGCATCAGCGGCATGCGCGGCCGCACCTCGGCCGGCGAAGCGGCGGCCGTCCGGAAGTTGTCAAGGATGACGGCGTTGTCTCGGCCGGTGAGGCGCGCGTGGGCCGTCGGGTCGAGGTGCTTGAGGTCGAACAGCAGCAGATCGGCCGTCGCGGCCACCTCGGCGAAGAGCCCCTCGGGGCACGCGCCGCAGGTGTCCACGCAGGCGTGGAGGCCTTCTTGGCGGCAGCGGGCGAGCAGCTCCAGCAGGAACTGCCCGCCCGCCGTGGGCTCGCCGCCGCCAAAGGTCACTCCGCCGCCGGAGTTTTGGTAAAAAAGGTCGTCGCGGCGGACTTCCGCCATGACTTCCTCGACGTCCATTCGTCGGCCGCTGCCGGCCCGGGCGGCGGTCGGACAGGTTTTGACGCATCGTCCGCAGTGGCGGCAGCGGCCGGGGACGCGGCCGCAGACCGAGCCTCGGCGCTCGACGGCCCCGTGCGGGCAGGCCTCCAGGCAGCGGCCGCAGCCGACGCACAAGCGCTCGAAGAAGAGCACCTGCGGCTCGAAGGCCTGGGATTCGGGATTGCTGCACCACAGGCACCTCAGCGGGCAGCCCTTGAGGAAGACCGTGGTGCGCAGTCCCGGTCCGTCGTCGACCGACATGCGTTGGATGTTGTAGACCAGCGAGCTCACGACGCGCCGTCGCTCAGTTGTACTGGGTGCGTTTGATTATTTCGTCTTGAACGCCATGATCGAGTCTGGTGAAATAGGCGCTGAAGCCGGCCACCCGGACGACTAGGTTTTTATGATCGTCAGGCTTTGTCTGAGCTTCCTTTAGAACGTCGCTGTCGACGCAGTTGAATTGGATGTGACTGCCTCCCAAATCGAAATAAGTTTTGATCAACGCCAGCAAAGTCCGGGCGCCTTTGGGCCCTTCCAGCGCCTGAGGCAAGAATTTGACGTTGAAATGGTTCGAGTTGTACCTCACCGTGTCCACGGCGCCGGCGGCCGACTTGATCAAGGCGGTCACGCCCTGGACGTCGGTGCCCGGGGTGGCCGAGACGCTGCCGTCGGTCAGGGCCCGGCCGCTCTGGCGGCCGTTGGGCAGGGCCCCCATCAGGCCGCCGAAGAGGTTGTGATAGGACAGGGAAAAAGCGTCGACGCGCGGGGCGCGGCCGAGGTAGTCCGGCCCGTGGGCCGTGTAGAGGCGGTCGACGTCGCGGTACAGGCGCTTGACCAGCGCGTCGGCCGTCGGGTCGTCGTTGCCGTGCTTGGGGGCGGCCAGGCATTGCCGGCGCAGAGCCTCGAAGCCCTCAAAATTGGCCTGGAGGGCGGCGAGCAGCTCGGCCATGGTCGTCAGGCCTTGCTCGAAGACCAGGCTCCTGACGGCCAAAAGGGAGTTGGCCGCGTCCACCCCGCCGGCCACGATGTCGAGGGCCTGGGAAAAGCGCGCTCCGCCCGCCTCCTCCGGCAGGCCTTTTTCCAGGCAGCCGCCGTAGAGCGACGAGCGGTAAGGGCCCGGGACCGTGGCTTCCTTGGCCAGGCAGCCGAGGTTCGAGTAGCGTCTTTGCTGGCGGGCGCCATGGTCGAGCTGAACGAGGAAGGCCTCGTAGAGCTCCTCGAAGCTTTGGAACTGCGCGGCCGGACCGGTCTGGGGGCCCAGCCGCTTTTTGGTGAGCGGATCGAGCCCGTCGTTGAGCGTCAGCTCGACGAATTTGGCGAGGTTGAGCGTGGCCCCGACGGCGAAATAGCAGCCCTCGTCGAGCACGCCCGTGGCCACGCAGCCGAAGTTGCCGCAGTTGCGGGCCTGCCCGATGGTGATGCCCGAGTCGGAAAAGCGGCTCAACGCCCGCTCCACGGCCAGGCGGTTGTTCAGCCACTGGGGCTGGCCGGAGCCGCCCCGGACGACCTCCACGGCCTTGAGCAGGTAGGACTCCTTCATCTTGGGATGATAAAACAGGCTCAACGTCGGCTGGATGTTCCGCAGGCGGATTTGGACGTCCATCAGCACTTCCTCGAGCTCGGTGCTGGCGTCCTCGCCCTCGGCCGTCAGGCCGCCGATGGTGATGGTCTGCCCGGTGTGCCCCGACAGGGCCAGCGCGTTGGACAGGCCCTGGTAAATGGCCAGCTCGCTGTGCTTGAGCCATTGGAAGCTCAGCAGCGTCACGGCCTCCTCGCGGGTCAGGCGGCCCTCGGCCAGGTCTTTTTCGTAAAAAGGCTGCATGTACTGGCCGTAGCGTCCCGGCGAGACGGCGCAGCCCATCTGCTCGATCTCCTGGACCAGGTGCACGAACCAAAACGACTGGACGGCTTCACGGAAGTTGCGGGCCGGGTGCTCGGGCACGCGGCGGCAGACTTCGGCGATCTCCAGCAGCTCGGCCTGCCGGGCCGGGGTCGGGGCCCGTCGAGCCTCCTGGGCCGCCAGATCGGCGTAGCGGTTGGCGTGGGCCACCGCGGCCGACAGGCTGATCTTGGCCGCCCGGTAAAAGGCCAAGGCGGCCGACGCGCCGGCCCGCTTGGGGAGGGCCGCGACGCGCCGGTCGATCTCGTCGATGATCGAGCCCAGCCCCTCGTGGATCGCCCGGCGGTAGTCGACCGCCCCGGTGCCGGTGGTGTAGGCCGGCCCCTCGAACAGCGCCCCGGCCTTGAACAGCCGCTTGGGATCCTCGCCGTAGAGCTCCTGATAGCCGCGGTTGGCCTGGTCGAAGACCGTGCGTCCCTTCCATTTGGCGTAAACCTGCTTGAGCAGGTCCTGGGTTTCGGCGGAGATTTTTATCTCGCCCAGCGAGCCCATCTTGGCCAAGTCGATTTCGTCCTTGATCCAGTCGGCGCTCCATTCCGGGTAGGCGTAGACTCCGGCCCGCACGCCGGTCAGGGCGCCGACCACGGGGTTGTCGTCCAGAAAAATGGTCTTTTTGGTCAGCACCCGCTCCAAGAGGCGGGCTCTGACGATCACCGGCGCCTCGCCCTGGCGCTCCTCGTAAACCTCCAAAAGAAACTTGAGCCTTTCGGGGTCCATGGTCTGGGGCGCGGCCAGCAGGAAATCCTTGATTTCCTTGAGGCGCCTCTCGGCGCTGCTCCAGTCCAAGTCGTAGGAATTGGGCCTTTTGGCCGGAAAAGCGAAGATCTGCGCCGGAGCGGCCGGCGTCTCGACGGAAACGGCTGTCATGTGCGGCTCCCTTTTTTTTCGACCGTATTGAAGAAAATGGCCTTCGAGCGTCTGGCCGGTTGCTTTGGCGGCTGTTTCGGCGGCCCTGAGGCCCAATCGGCCTCAGCTCGTCCGGACTTTTCCGCCGGCCTTGGCGCCCCGCGGCCGGTCACTCGCCGACCGCCAGCTCCGTGTGCCAGGAAGTGAAAAATTTCTCCGTCAGGTGCAGGACGTAGTTGAGGCCCAAGCCCAGCAAGGCCAACGAGACGATGCCTCCGTACATCGAAGGGGTGTCGAAGGTTTCCTGGGAATACATGATCAGATAGCCCAGCCCGGCCGTGGCCCCGATCATCTCGGCGGCCACCACGGCCATGACCGCGTACGAGCCGCCGAGGCGGACGCCGGTGAAGATCTCCGGAGCGGCGGCCGGGAGGATGATTTTGAGAAAAATGTAGCTCCGAGAAGCCCCCATCGACAAGGCGGAGCGGATCAGCGCCCGGTCGACGTGCTTGACGCCGCTGGCCGTGTTGAGCAGGATCGGCCACATGGAGGCCCAAAAGATGATGAGCGTCTTGGACAGTTCGCCCAGGCCGAAGAGAAGAATAAAAACCGGAAAAAGGGCGAAAGCCGACATCTGCCTAAATGATTGAAACAGCAAATCGAGATATTTTTCAGTTTTTTTGAAATAACCAATAAAAAGTCCAAAAATAAGCCCGACGGTGGTGGAAATTAAGAGCCCCAGGAGCACTCTTTTGAGGCTGATGAGAAAGTGTTCGACTATTTCGGAGCAGTGGGCGTACAGGCTGACGACGACCGCGCTGGGCGGGGAGAGGTAGGTCGAGCTGACCAGGCCGACGCGAGGCGCGAGCTCCCAGACGGCCAAAAACAGCGCCAACCCCAGCCCCCGCGCCCCCAGATCGGCCAGGGCGTCGGCCAGTTTGCGGACCGCGGCCACGGCTCAGGCCCGGCCCTCGACCTGGCAGGCCAGGCCCACCTCGTCGCGCAAAAGGGTCCAGGCCGTCTGCCGGGCCCGGAGAAACTCCGCGGAGTTGCGGACCTCCTCGGTTCTGGGGCGGGGCAGATCGATTTCCAGGACGGCCTTGACTCGGCCGGTGCGGGCCGTCATGACCGCCACCCGGTCCGACATGAGCACGGCCTCGTCGAGGCTGTGGGTTACGAATAAAATGGTCTTCTTGTCGGCCTCCCAAATCCTCAGCAGCTCGATCTGCAAAATTTCCCGGGTTTGGGCGTCGAGGGCCCCGAAGGGCTCGTCCATCAGCAGCAGGTCCGGCTCGTACGTCAGAGCGCGGGCGATGGCCACCCGCTGCTTCATGCCGCCTGAAAGCTGGTGGGGGTACTGGTTGGAAAAACGGCTGAGCCCCACCAACTCCAAATACCGCTTGGCGATCTCGCGGCGCTCCTTTCTGGGCACCTTGCGAATCTCCAGCCCCATCTCCAAATTGCCCCTCACCGTTCGCCACGGCATCAGGGCATAATTCTGAAAGACCAGGCCTCGATCGAAGCTGCGACGCTTGAGGCCTTCCTGGTCGATCAGGATCTCGCCGCCGTCGAAGTCGTCCAAGCCAGCCAAGATATTGAGAAAAGTGCTTTTGCCGCAGCCGCTGGGACCGATGATGCTCAAAAATTCGCCTTTTCTGACGTCCAGATCGAAGCCGGCGAGCACGTGCAGCGATTCCCGCCGGCCTTGATCGTTTTTGAACACGAAGGTGCGTTCAACGCTCTTGGCTTGGATTTTCGGCGCCGAAAGTTCAACTTGGGCCATGGCGGTCTCCTTGAAAGCTTGCAAGGCCGACCCGGCGAGGCGCCGGGCCGGCCTGGAGCCTGAAACGGGGTCCGGGCCGCGGCCCGGACGGCCGCCGGGCCGCGGCCAGGCCGATCGGCCTTCGCTTATTTCTTGACCGTGGGATTGTAGGCGTTGGTGTAAACGTCCGACGCCTTGACTTGGTCGGCGGTCAGCTTGCCTTCCTCCACCAGCCGGTTGATCCAGTAGACTACGCCTTCTTCTGGCACCAATTGGTCGATGTAAAAGTCATAACGCTCGGTTTCCTCGACTTTGAACCCGAAGCGTTTGGCCATGATGGCCCGCGCCTCCTCGGGATGCGAATTGTTCCATTCGGCGGTCTTGATCAGGATGCCGATGAGCTCGGTGACGGCTTGAGGATTTTTGCGCAAAAACTCGCCGTTGACCGAGTAGGGGCACATGCCGGAGACGCCGCCGTCAATGTCCCAGTCGCTGAACAGCGTCCTGAAGTCTTTCTTGTTGGCCGCGGCCCGGCCCGAGGCCAGGGGATGAATGATGGCGATGTCGGTCGAGCCGCGCTTGAGCGGCGCTTCCTGCTGATCTTCGGGGGCGGTGATCATTTTTAAGCTGGAAGGATCGAGACCGTTGTCTTTGAGGTATTTTTTAGTGACGTATTCCGAGCAGGCCCCGAAGCTGTTGAGACCCAAGGTTTTGCCGCCAAAATCCTTGACGCTCTTGATGTCCGAGTCGGCCCTGACGAAATATTTCATGTGCGGGTATTCTTTTGTCGACATGCTGCCGCCGGCGATGGTCACGATGTCGGCGCCGGAGGCCACCGCGGCGATGATGACCGGGGTGTGACGGGTGACCAGGTCGAGATCGCCGTTGACCAGCGAGGGCACTTGCTGGCCGGTGGGCATGCGGCCGACGTACTCGGGCTTGATGCCGGCCTCGTCGAAGTAGCCCAGCTCGTCGGCCAGGTAGATCATGTCGTAGTAAACGACTTCGGGGTATTTGAATTTGACCGGCTCGGCCTTTTGGGCCAAGGCCGGCGCGGCGGCCCAGGCGAGTAGGACCGCCGCCAGCGCGGCCGCCGCGAGCCTGAAGGCGCCCGAGGACCGGCGGGCGCGCCCGACGGCCGGGCGGAGGTTGAGGGGCTGGTCGAACGCCTGCTGGCGGCGCGAGGACAGGATTTTCATGAGGGGCTCCCTTGGGCTGTCGGCCGCGACGGAACGCCGAGGAGAGGCTATCTGACGTTCCGCTCGGACCCGAACCTTCTGACGTGGTTCCAGGCGGCGATGGTTTCGTCGCTTTGCCCGGCTTGCTCCCGGTAATACCTTTGGACTCCGAGGCGCCGGTATGCTTCGCGGTCCGCCCCGACGGGGCAGACCTTGGTGCACGAGCCGCAGGGCCAGCACCCGGCCTTTTTCAAAAACTGGTGCCGCCTGGTGCATTTGTCGTGGTCCAGCTCGGCGAAAGGCTCGGCCGGATCGCCTCCGAGAGCGCCGGCCGGACACAAATCCTGGCAGGCCCGGCAGTGGAGGCACAAATCTTTCTTGATCAAGGGATCGGCGGTCAGCTCGGCCGTGGTCAGCACGGAGTTGAGCCGCACCCGGCTGCCGTGCTGCGGGGTCAGCAAGTTGTGGTTCCAGCCGATGGTGCCCAGCCCGGCCAGGCGGCCGGCCACCACGTGGCTGAAGCTGGAGCTGGCCCGCTTGATCAAATGCTTCAAATCGGCGTAGCCGTCGCGGGGCAGGCTCACCGACGGATGCCCCAGAGCCGTGATTTCCAGCGACAGCCGGTAGGCCGCCTGGTCGAGCCAGACGTTGGAGGAGTTGTAAAGCTCCTGATAATTTATCGACGGCGTGGTCTCGACGATGGGCAGCGGCAGCGGCAGCCCCAGGACGATGACGCTTTTGGCCTCCGGCCAGACGGCGTCGGGATGGTAGATTTTTTCGGCCTGAGGGTAGTAACGCCGGTAGCGCGCCAGGTTGGCGAAGCCGACCAAGATCGCCCCCAAGCTTCGGGCCTTTTTCCTGATGACGCTTTTCAGTTCGGCGGCGGTCATGGCGCTTGGGGGCCTCAGGGGCGGCGGGCCGGGCGCGTGGCGGATCGCCAGGCTGCAAAGGCGGGCGGCGGCCAAAAAAAAAAGCCGAAGATTTTCATCTTCGGCCTTCACTTCCGTGATCGGCTTGATAATTTTGTTTTTTTTCAAGTCCGGCGCCGAGGCGGCGGGTTGAACCGTTTCGGCGTTTTTCTCGCGCCTAAAAATTACAGCAAAAAAAATGACGAGTCAAGCTATTTTTTTCGGCCCTGCCGGCGGCCAATGCAACAGCCAATGCAACAGCCAGGACAACACAACGGCCAGGCTGGCCGCCAGGAAACGGCCAGGACAGGGGCCAGGGACTTGGCCCGCGGCGGTCGGCGTGGCTCGGCTCAGGACGCATTGGCGCCTGGACGGACGAGGCGACTCTGCCCGCGAGAAAAATACTGCGCCGCTCGCTTGGGCGCGACTGGACCCTGTCGCGGCCGCCAGGAAAACGCCGTCGGTTTTTTGCTCGCCAAAGCCTCGCGGCGGCGGCGCCTCGGGGAAGGGGCAGCGAATGGCGGCGTGTTTTGCGGAGCTGGCTGGCGTGGTTCGAGGCTTGACAAAGCGCCTGGCTTGAGTTATAATTAATTAACTGAAAAATTAATTAGCAGGTTGCATTGCTTGCAAGGAGCGTAGATGACTCGACTCGGTCCAGCGATGGTCAAACACAGCCAGACGTCGGCTCGGCGCGGCCGTTCGCCGTCCGAAAGCGGCCGGCTGGCCGCGGGAGGCGGTCGGCGAACCGCCAGCGCCGACGGTTCGCCGAGCAAGGCGGGCGCTTCGCCCGCCAAGCGGGGCCGTTCAACAGTCAAGCCGGCGGCCAAGTCGACGGTCAAGTCCGGCCCGGAGGTCAAGTCCGGCCCGACGGCCAAGCCGGCCAGCGGCTCCGTCCGGTCGGGCCGAGTGGGGCGGCCGGTCAGGCCGCAGGGCGCCGAAGGAGCCCGCGAGGCCATTTTGGATCAGGCGGTTTGGGTTTTTTCCGAAAAAGGCTTGGCCGGGAGCACCCTCAAGGAGATCAGTCGTCGCGCCGGGGTCACTCCGGCGGTGGCGCATTATCATTTCGGCAATCGCGAAACTCTCGTCCGCGAGACGTTCGAGCGTCACGTCAAGCCGATTGTCGACTACATCTGGCGGACCGTCGTCGACGTCGAAGGCGGGCCTTTGGACATGCTCAAGGAAATTCATCGTCGTCTGGCCGCCAGCCTCGCGCAGGCGCCTTGGTTCCTGCCGCTGTGGAGCCGGGAGGTGGCCAGCGAGGGCGGCCGCCTCAGGGGCTATTTGTACTCCATTCTTGACCGGGAGATTTTCGCCAAGTTTGCGGCCAGAATCCGTCAAGGCCAGCGTGACGGTCAGATCAATCCGCGGCTCGTGCCCGAGCTGGTCTTCGTTTCCTTGGTGTCGGGCCTGCACTTCCCGGCTTTGTCGATGGCGCTTTGGGCGGCCGCCGGGGCTGGACCGCCGTTGGCTTTTGAGACGTTGCTTGAGCACGTGTGGTCCTTGGCCGAGCATGGCCTGACCGGCGGGCCAAGCCGAGAAGACGGAGGCCGGGACGGCGGGCCAAGCCGGGAAGACGGAGGCCGGGACGGCGGGCCAAGCCGGGACGAGGCGAATTGTTCCGGGGACGGCGTGGACCCGGGCCGAAGCGGCTCAGGCCCGACGGGGAAGGGGACAGGCGATTGCGGAAGACGATCGATGAAGGGAGGCCATCGATGAGCGCGTCAGAAAGCGCGGCCGGTGGAGCCGTCCGGGGACCGGGCGGCCCCTCCGGTCCTGAAGGCCAAGCCGGCGGCGGCGGCCGGGCCGTCGCGCGCGCCGTTTTGGTCTTTGCGGCCTTGGGGCTGCTTTGGGCCGGATATTGGTTCTTTTTCCTCCGGCCCGTGGAAAGCACCGACGACGCCTACGTGGTTGGCAACCAGATCAGGGTCGTGCCCCGGACCTCCGGGACGGTCTTGGAAATCTTCGCCGACGACACCGACGTCGTGGCCGCTGGCGAGCTGCTGGTCCGGCTTGACCCGGCCGACGCGCTGTTGGCTCTCGAGCGGGCAAGAAGCGAGCTAGCCCAGGCCGCGCGGGCGGTCGGCGGCCAGCTCGCCCAGCGCGAGCGCCTCCAGGCCCTCATCGAGGCCCGGGAGCGGGAGCTCAAGCTCGTCGACGACGAGTGGCGTCGTCGTCGCAAGCTCAAGACCGGCTCGTCGGTCACGGCCGAGGAGCTGGAACGCTACCGCAATCAGACGGCGGTGGCCGAGGCCGTCTTGCAGGCGGCCCGCAGCGAGCTGGAGGCCGCCGAAAGGCTTTTGGGCGCTGGGCCGCCGGCCGAGCATCCCTCCGTCGTCCTGGCCGCCGTCAAGCTCAAGGAGGCCTGGCTGGCCGTCAAGCGCTGCGAGATCAGAAGTCCGGCCGCCGGCCGGGTGGCCAGGCGCGCGGTCCAGGTGGGGGCTCAGGCCGCCCCTGGGACGCCTTTGATGGCCGTGGTCCCCGAAGAGGAAATTTGGGTGGAGGCAAATTACAAGGAAAGCCAGCTGGGCCGCATCAAGCCAGGGCACAAGGCCGTCGTCCGAGCTGACATGTACGGCGGCGCGGTCGAGTACGAGGGGGTGGTGATCGGCCTGGCGGCCGGGGCCGGCGGGGTTTTTTCGCTTTTGCCTCCGGAGAACGCTTCCGGCAATTGGATCAAGATCGTCCAAAGAGTGCCGGTGAGGATTGCGCTGTCGCCCGATGACCTCGCGCGGGCCCCGCTGCTGCTGGGCCTGTCGCTGCGCGTCAAGGTCGCCGTGCTCGAGGCGCCCGTTCCCCCGCCGGCGTCCGCCGAGGGCCCGGTCTACCGCCTGGCCGCCGCCGGGGAGTCCGCCGAGGCCGTCGTGGAGGCCGAGGGGCTCGTGGCCGAGATCGTCGCGGCCAACCTCGAGGCGGGCCGGACGGCCGACTCCGCGGCCCGCCCGTCGGAAGCCGGCTCATGAGCGTCGCGCCGGGCTTCGCCGAGCGTCCGCCTTTGAGCGGCTCCCGGCTGGCTCTCCTCACGGTGGCCATGCCGTTGGCCACCTTCATGCAGGTGGTCGACGCGACCATCGCCAACGTGGCCGTGCCCACCATCGCCGGCAACCTGGGGGCCTCCTTCTCGCAGGGCACCTGGATCATCACCTCCTACAGCGTGGCCAACGCCATCGTTCTGCCGCTGACCGGCCGGCTGGCCCAGCGGTTCGGCGAGGTGCGGCTTTTCATGTGGTCCACGGCCCTGTTCGCCTTGTCCTCGCTGGCCTGCGGCCTCTCCGGCAGCTTGGCCTCCCTGGTCTTTTTCCGCATTCTCCAGGGGGCCCTCGGCGGCCCGATGATGCCCTTGGCTCAGGCCCTGCTGATGAACAACTACCCGCGGGAGCGCCAGGTCATGGCCCTGGGCCTGTGGTCGATGACCGTTTCGGTGGCCCCGGTCATGGGCCCCATCCTGGGCGGGGTCATCAGCGACAGCTACCATTGGGGCTGGATTTTCTTCATCAACGTGCCGGTGGCCTTCCTGGTGCTGCTGCTCGCCTCGTCGGTGCTGCGCGGCCGGGAGACGCGCCTGTCCAGGACCAGTTGGAGCGCGGTGAGCTTCGGCTTTCTGGCGCTGGGCGTGGGGGCCTTTCAAATGATGCTCGACCGGGGCAAGGAGTTCGACTGGTTCAACTCCCCCTTCATCGTCGCGCTGGCCGTGACGGCCGTCGTGGGCCTGACGCTGCTGCTGCTCTGGGACCGCCGCTCCCCGGACCCCCTGCTGGATCTGGGCTTGTTCAGGCGCCGCAACTTCTGCGTCGGCACGGCCTTGATCAGCCTCGGCATGATGCTCTATCTCGGCACGGTGGTGCTCCTGCCCCTTTTGCTCCAATCCCGCTTCGGCTACACGCCAACCTGGGCCGGGGTGGCCTCCGCGCCCGTAGGGCTCCTGCCGGTCGTCCTGACGCCCCTCATCGGCCGCAACCTCCACAAGGTCGATGTCCGGCTCGTCATCACCGTCGCCTTCGCCATTTTTTTGGGGGTCATGGCCGTTCGGGCCAGGTTCAGCCCCCAGGCCGACCTGGCCTTCATGATCGTCCCGCAGTTCGTCCAGGGCGCGGCCTTGGCCTGCTTCTTCGTGCCCATCACGAGCCTGACCTTCATCGGCCTGCCGCCGGCGAGGATGGCCGGCGCCTCGGGGCTGTTCAACTGCGCCCGCACCCTCTTCGCCGCCGTCGGGGCCTCGGCCGTGACCACCATCTGGGAGCGGCGCGAAGCCTGGCACCATGCGCGGCTCAGCGGCCTGATCGACCCTTACAATCCCGTCTGGGGCGACCGGCTTCGGACCCTGACCGACTTGGGCTTCTCCCCCGAGCAGGCCGTCGGCTACGTGGCGCGGCAAATAACCAATCAAGGCTTCATCTTGGCCGGCGCCGAAGTTTACAAGCTGTGCGCCTTTTGCTTCGCGCTCATGATCGGGCTGACCTGGCTGGCCAAGCCTATGTCCAAGAGCGGCGGCGGGCCGGGCGGAAGGCCCGCAAAATAGCGGCGGTCCTCGTCAGACGCCGGAGAATGGGCCAGCGCCGGCCAAGGGACGGCTCGGGCCTGCGTCGCGACGATCTGCGGGCGCCAGCTGGCCGACGAGCTGCGCGAGGGCGGCAGGCAGGCAGGCAGGCAGGTCGCCTGGGGCGCCGTGAATTTTGCTCAGGGCGCAAACCCAACGTCAGGATCAAATCAGGCAAGTTTTGACATCTTCTATCAAGGCATCATTTGACCCGTCAAGCTGAAAAAGGCAATTTTTTCGCCACGATCAATTTTGACGGAGGTTGCCATGCGAACATTGCGCCGAATCGGACAAAAAATAGCCGACGTCGCGCGTTTGCTCGCCGCCGTCTTGCGGCTAGGCGGCGACGTGACGCAGATTTTGTGGGATTTTTGCCGAGAGGAGGTCGTCATGCGGAAAGCGGGCGCCAGCGGACTGAGATTTTTGAAAATCATCCATCTAATCACAGCCTCTCTTTGGCTGGGCGGGGCCACGGCGCTGGTGTTGCTGATTGGCTGCCTCGGAGCCCAGGCCGAAAGCGGCGATCAGCTCACCGGCTTCAATTTGGCCGCCAAGCTCGTCGATGACCTCGTCGTCATCCCGGGCGCCATGGGCTGTCTGCTGACTGGCCTGCTGCTCAGCCTTTTCACCCATTGGGGTTTTTTCAAGCAGCGCTGGGTGGCCGTCAAATGGCTCGTCACCGTGGGCTGCATTCTCTTCGGCACGTTTTTTCTGGGGCCGCTGGTCAACGGCCAACCCCTCATTTCGGCCGAACTTGGCTTGTCGGCCTTGAGCGATCCCGCATATCTGGCCGCCCGTCTCAAAAACCTGGCCGGCGGGCTGGTGCAGGCGGCGCTGCTGATTTTTTTGATATATATTTCCGTCCGCAAGCCCTGGCGCGGCGCCAAGCGCTTGGATTGACGCTCCCCGTCTGGCTGGCGCGACGGCCTGAAGCGGCCGGCCCCCTGACGGCCGGTCCGCGGCGGACGGTTTCGGCGGCGCGGCGTTTGGACGGACGCCAGGTTTTTTCCGCCGGCTTTAAGGCCAGCCGACGCCCCGACGCTGGCGACCTTTCAGCCGGCGGCCAGGCTTTCTCGACCATTTCTCCGTTCGTGGCGGCCCGAGGCGCAGCCCGCGGCCAGGGGCCTTTCGCTTCTTTCGTATGCGTCCCCAGCGGGGCCGAGGAGTTCCTAAGCTGGGCCTCGTCCCTGCGCCCAGAGGGAAAACAGGCGCGGATCTTGCGGACCTTGAAGACCCATGGCGCCGCCGAAGGCGACGCCGCGGCGGGGCTGTTAAAAGAGGGCGACATTTGATAAAATCGACAGGCGGCTCGACCGGCGACATGGCCGCAACCGCAGCGGTCTTGGGGCGTGCGGAGACCGTCTTGGGGCCCTCAGCGCAATTTGCAAATTAGCATTATTTTGCTCGACAGAACTACCTTAAATTTTTATTTATTTTTTGTTTTATACATTAATATTTATCTATTATGAGTAATAATATAAAAATATTGCCGCTAGGCACCCAAACATTTAGCGAAATAATAACAAGAAATATGGTATATGCCGATAAAACTCAGTATATATTTGATTTAATTAGAACAAAAAAGGCGTGTTTTTTATCGAGACCAAGACGTTTTGGAAAATCATTGCTTATTAGTACTATGTATGAATTGTTTTCAGGAAATAAAGATCTTTTTAAAGATACATGGATATATAATACCGATTATGATTTTAAAAAATATCCAATTTTACGTTTTAAGATGAATTATTCCAATATAATTAATAATAACGATCTTATTGAGTTAATATATGCTGATGTTATCAAATTCGGGTCTAAATATAACATTAATATAACACAAAAAAATTTAGGACAAGCTTTAGATACTTTAATTGAATCAATTTTTGAAATTACTCATCAAAAACTTGTCATATTGGTCGATGAATATGACGCTCCGATCACAAAATATTTAAATAATTTAGAATTGGCCGAATCAAACTCACTTATTTTGCATGATTTTTACACAACCTTAAAAAATAATGATGAATTTATTAAATTTATATTTGTAACTGGCATTACAAGATTTAGTTTGACATATTTCGACTCAGGGCCAAATAATTTAATAGATATTACATTGCATCCGAAATTTGAAGGAATTTGTGGTTTTACAATAGATGAATTCGATAGTTTATTTGAAAAATATATAGATAAAGCCTTAAAATATTATAAAAATAATCAAATAATGCAATATATTAAAAATAAAACTGATTTAAGAAATAGAATAATTGATTATTATAATGGCTATAGCTGGGGCGGCTCATTAAAAATACTTAATCCCTATTCTATCGTTAATTTTTTTGATACATATGAATTTTTAAACTATTGGTATAATATAGGTCGTCCAAAATATTTATCAAAATTAATACAAGAAAAACCTTGGGAATATATAAGGCCAGAATTAGATAAATATATCTCTGATGATCTAAGTAGAGTAAATATAGGATCATTTTCACCTGGAGCCATATTATTTCAGTCTGGATATTTAACAATTGATAAAAAAATAGTACAAGATAATAATGAAAATCATCATGATATTAATATTAATATTGATGGCGAGGGTGAGGATTTAGATATTTATTATAAATTAAAAATACCCAATTTTGAAATAGAAAAATCATATCGTAAAGATCTTTTAAAAACAATTTTTAAAGAAAATATTCATCAGGCACTAACTACAAATAAATCAATCTATAATGCTCTTTTATTAAAAGATTATAAAGAATTGGAGACAATTTTTAGCAGCATTTTTGCATCTGTTTCGTACTTACAACAATTAAATGATATAGAAATGTCAATAATCGGTGAAAAACATTTTCATGCACTTATACAAGTTTTTTTACAGGGAAAAGGCTTTAAAATTTTTACTGAAATGACAAATTATCTTGGGAGGAGTGACTTAATTGTAGAATTGGAAGAAAATATATTTGTTATTATTGAGATTAAATATATTAAAAGCGAGACAAAAGATAGTAAAGCATCAATAATAAAATTATTAAATAAAACAGCTTCTGAAGGATTAGAACAAATTAGTAATCATAAGTATTCTGAACCATTTAAAAATAAAATAAATAAAATTATAGAAATGTCGATGGCTATTTATGGACGAGGACATCTAGTTATAAAGTTTGCATAATATATTGTTATGCGAATTTCATATTAGTTTTAATGACTATTTCATTAAATGGTCATTTTATTGGGTTATAAAGCCATTCGTTTCTTAACCAGTCTGGCCCTTCGCCGCCAAGGCTTGGGCCGCCTTGGTCCGTCCTTCGAAACTCCCCAATTCGTCCGAACAAAAAAACCGGGCCCTGAGGCGTCGCTTGACCGTGAGCTGCAGGCCCGAGAGGCGTCAGTCATCGCCCCAGACTCCTTCAAAGGCCACCCTCCTGGAAGCGGTCTTTAGCCCGTCGCCCGCGCCGTTTCAGCCCGCTCGCTTTCTTGCGAACGCGCGCCCCTCGACCGCCGAGCCTCCGCGAATCCTCTAGCTTAATCCGTCCATAATCAGGCGTAATCGACATTTTCGTTTTTTTTCCCCAGAGAATAGGACCTTTCGGGCCCCTTGACGGCCGCTCCAGCCGGAGGCGCTGGACGGCCAAACGCGGCAGATCAAGCCCGGGCCGGATTATTTCGGCGACCGGCTTTTTTGGCGGCCCACGGCACGATCCTTGCATTTGCCGGAATCAACCAAATTGTTCCACGTCGGCTTCAGGTCCAAAAGCCGCCGGAGGCGCGAGAGTTCGCGGTCGGGCCGTCGCTCGGGCCGCCTAAGCAAGGGGAGGTAAACCATGAAAAGGCGCGAGTTCATCAAAAAAGCCGGTTTGGGCGCGGCCGCCGCGGCGGCGGTGGCCGCCGGATCGGCGGCGAGCGCCCCGTTCGTGCACGCCCAGTCCAAGACGGCCATCAAGTGGCGTCTGCAGACCTACGCCGGGGCCGCTTTGGCCGAGCACGTCGTAAAGCCCCAGGTTGACGCCTTCAACAAGGCCGCCAACGGGGAGATGGTCATCGAGCTCTACACCTCCGACCAGCTGGTGCCCACCGGCGAGCTGTTTCGGGCCCTCCAGAACGGCACCATCGACGCCGCCCAGGGCGACGAGGACTCTTTGGCCTCGCCCGTGGACGTCTCGATCTTCGGGGCCTATTTTCCTTTCGCGACCAGGTACAGCCTTGACGTGCCGGCCCTCTTCGAGCATTGGGGGCTCAACGCCATTTGGGAGGAGGCCTACGCCGAAATCAAAGGCGTGACCTGGCTGGGCGCCGGCTCGTGGGATCCCTGCAACTTCGCCACCACCACGCCGCTCAATTCGCTGGCCGACCTCAACGGCAAGCGGGTCTTCTCCTTTCCCAGCGGCGGCAAGTTCATGAGCCGCTTCGGCGTGGTGCCGGTTTCGTTGCCTTGGGAGGACATCCAGGTGGCCCTGCAGACCGGCGAGCTTGACGGCGTGTGCTGGTCGGGCATCACCGAGGACTACACCGCCGGCTGGGCCGACGTGTGCAAATATTATTTGACCAACAACATCTGCGGGGCCTGGATCGGCAGCTATTTCGCCAACTCCGACAAGTGGAACGCTCTGCCGGAGCACCTCAAGACTCTGTTCAAGCTCACCTGCGACAGTTCCCATTATTATCGGCAACATTGGTATTGGTGGGGCGAGGCTCACTACCGCGTCAACGGCGAGAAGATGCAGCTGACCTCCATTCCCGACGCCGAATGGCGCCAGGTAGAAGAAGAGGCCCTCAGGTTCTGGGACGAGGTGGCCGCCGTCAGTCCGCGCTGCGCCAAGGTGGTGAGCATTCTCAAGCAGTATTCGGCCGAAATGGCCAAGGCCGGACCGCCTTACCGCTACTGAATCGCCCCAAGCCCGTCGAAACGCCTCGTCGGGCGCCGCATCGGCCGGACGGCTCGCCCAAGCGGCCGTCCGGCCCGGAGAAGAAGCCATGCCCAAGTTCGTCGTCAGCTACGTCCGCCGCATCGACGCCCTCAACCGGTTCGTCGGCCGATTTGTCCTGTATTTCATCTTCGTCATCATGGGCGTTTTGCTGTTTTCCACCGTCTCACGCTGGCTTTTCGACAAGCCCGTCATTTGGGGCGTCGAAATGGCCCAATTTGGGATGGTCATTTATTACACCTTAGGCGGCGGCTTCGCCTTGCTGCTCAACTCCCACGTCCGCATGGACCTTCTCTACGCTGGCTGGGGTCGCCGCAAGCAGGCCCGGATGGACGTTTTCACGTTCATTTGCGTCTTGGGCTATCTAAGTCTTTTGCTTTACGGCTGCCTTTCGAGCACGGCCTACTCGCTGGAATACGACCAGCGCAACAACACCGCCTGGGGGCCGCCCATCGCGCCGGTCAAGATCGTTTTGGCCGTCGGGATCGCGCTGACGCTGCTCCAGGTTTTTTCGGAGTTTTTTAAAGATTTGGCCCGGAGCCGCGGGTTGGAGCTAGGCGTCGATATTCCCGAAAAAGCCCTTCTGGCGACTAACTCCGCGGAAAAGAGCGCGCTGGAGACGCCCCGTCCGGCGCCCGCGCTCTCGCCGCCTTTGGAAGCCGTCCCGTCGGGGGCCTGAGCCGGTTTTTCGATTTCTTCCTGGGCGCGCCGCCGGCCGGCGGGGCCTTCGCGCCGGCCGGCCGACGGCGGCGCGCCCTGACCCGCGACGAGGGCTTCGCGGGTTTTTTCTTAAAGGCGCACCGATGAGCATCAATTTTTCCTACGAGGCCATCGCCCTCATTTTGTTCGGGTCCATGGCGCTTTTGCTGCTGACCGGCCAGCGGGTCTTTGGGGCCATCGGCTTCGTCGGGGCCCTGGCCGGACTGCTTTTGTGGGGCCGGGGCGGCGCGGAGATGCCGTTCAACGCCGCCATCACGGTCATGAACTGGTTTCCGATGATCACGTTGCCGCTGTTCGTGTTCATGGGCTACATGCTCTCCGAGTCCGGCATCGCCAACGACCTCTACCGGATGTTCCACGTTTGGATGGGACCGCTGCCCGGCGGGCTGGCCGTGGGCACGGTGGCGCTGATGGTGGCCATTTCGGCCATGAACGGACTGTCGGTGGCCGGCATGGCCATCGGGGCCTCCATCGCCCTCCCGGAGATGCTCAAGCGCGGCTACGACAAGCGCATGGTTTCGGGCGTCATCCAGGCCGGCAGCTCGTTGGGCATCATGATGCCGCCCAGCGTGGTCATGGTCCTCTACGGCATGATCGCCCGCCAGCCGGTCAACAGCCTGTGGCTGGCCGGCGTGGGTCCGGCGGTGCTGCTGGCGATTCTGTTCGTCGCCTACATCGTCATCCGCTGCAAGCTCAATCCCGCCCTGGGCGCGCCTTTGAGCTCCGAGGAACGCGACTCTTTGAGCCGCCGGGAAAAACGCCGGCTGCTGCTGGCCGGGCTGCTGCCGGTGGCCATCATATTCAGCGTCACGGGCTTGTTTTTCATGGGCGTGACCAGCTTGGTGGAAAGCTCGGCCGCCGGGGCCCTGGTCTCGGGCTTGGCCGCCTTGATCAAGGGACGCCTCACCAAAAAGGTGCTGCGAGTGACGCTTTTGCAGACCTTGTCGGTGAGCTGCATGTTCATGTGGATAATCATGGCCGCCTTGTGCTTTTCAGCCGTCTTTGACGGCCTGGGCGCCGTCCACGCCATCAAGAACCTGTTTTTGGGCGAGTGGGGCCTGAGTCCCTGGGGCATTTTGATCGTCATGCAGCTGTCGTACCTCATCATGGGCATGTTTCTCGACGACACGGCCATGCTGGTCATCGTGGCCCCGCTGTACATCCCTCTGATCAAGTCGCTGGGCTTCGATCCGATCTGGTACGGAGTGCTTTACACCGTCACCTGCCAAATAGCCTACATGACGCCGCCCTTCGGCTACAATCTCTTTCTGATGAAGGCCATGGCGCCCAATGATCTGACGCTCAAGGACATCTACAGCTCGATAGTGCCCTTCGTGCTGATCATGGTGGTCGGGCTGGTTCTGATCATGGTCTTCCCGCAAGTGGCCATGTACTTGCCCAACAAGTTCAGGTAAGCCGCCTCAAAGCCGCCTCAAAGCCGCCTCAAAGGTGCCCAAAGGCGCCGAGGCGGGCGAACCGGCCGGCAGGCGTCGCCAAGCGTCTGGCGGTTCGTCGGACCGTCGAGCCTCGGGCGGCCGGAGAGCTTGTCGTCCTCGCGGACCAACGGCCGGACCAAATCCCGTCGGCCGGCCCGGAGGCCCGCCCGAAGGTCGCCCTGGCGCCTTCAAGCTCCGCCGTCGCGTCGGATTGCCGGGCGCCCGGAAACGCCTGCGGGCCGAGCAAGCCTCATGAAAAGGTCGCCTAGGCCGACGCGAGCTCCGAATCCCAGACAAGGCAGGCGAGCCGGAAAAAAAGCGGCAAATCCCGGCTGTGGCCGCCTGGCCTAACCGCGAAACTCGGCTTGGACGCCGGCCGGTCCGGGGGTTGGAACAGTCCTCTTGACATCTATCCATACCTCATGCAATAATATCCATTATGGGTACTATTGTTGCCATAGGCGAAGCTGCAAAAGCATTGGGTGTTTCCATTACTACGCTTCGGCGCTGGGAGGCGGCGGGAAAGCTGACGCGTGCTCGAACGACTTCCGGACATAGGCGTTATGACCTTTCCAAACTTATTCCCGAGCAGTATCATCTTTCTGGTGGAGAGCGGCGCACTATCGCCTATGCCCGTGTTTCCAGTCATGACC
>JAISZC010000060.1 GCA_031269485.1 Deltaproteobacteria bacterium | reverse complement strand
TTTTACCCCTGAGACCGAAGTCTCTGTGGTCATATTTGGTATTAGCACCCCTTTCGGAGCGTTATTCCAAACTCGAGGGTAGGTTACCCACGCGTTACTCACCCGTGCGCCACTGTCCAGAAAACCGAAGTCTTCCTTCTCGTACGACTTGCATGTGTTAGGCACGCCGCCAGCGTTCATTCTGAGCCAGGATCAAACTCTCCGTGTATATAAGAACGGAAAAAGTTTTCCTCAACGGAATCCTTTAGAGCCCTATTACGCTTGCACGTATGTTCCGCTATTTAGTTTTCAAAGAGCGCCGCCCAGTCAGTTCCGGCCACAGCCGAATTTCAGAGCGTTTTTTGAGAATACCAGAATCGGTCGCCGCTGTCAAGCTTTTTTTCGCTTTTTTTTCAGGCAGGCTTTTTTCGGTTGCCCGAGGGCCTCCCGACCTGAACTGACGCCTTCTCGCCGCGTCAGCCCTTTCGGCCGTCTGGGCCGCTCAAGTTTCCCTGAGCGACAAGGGGTGATTCTACTCCTTTTCCAGGGGATGTCAAGCTTTTTTTTCAGGATCCTGAAATTTTTTTTCCGCTGACATTTCGGGCCGTTAGCGGCCGCCAGCCCCCTACGGCGCCCTGGCGGCCATTTTTTTTTCAATTTTTTTCGCCCGCCCGCGCTTTTTTGGGGGCCTGATTTCGGCCGCCTTTTTCGTCCGGACAGGGCGATTGCCTGGCCCGCGCCGCCAATGTCCGGCGGCGAGGCCATTCCGCCGGTCCGCTCCACGGTCCCCGAAGCCTCGCGACGGACGCCCGGCCGCGGGGCCGGCCCCTCAGGCGTCCTTGACCCTGGCGATGCGGGCCCCCAGCGCGTTGAGCTTTTCGTCGAGGCGATCGTAGCCGCGGTCCAAATGATAGACCCTAAAAAGATCGCTGCGGCCTTCGGCGGCCAGCGCGGCCAGCAGCAGCGAGGCCGAGGCTCGCAGGTCGGAGGCGGTCAGGGGGGCCCCCCGGAGCCGGTCCACGCCCTTGACCACGGCCGTGCGGCCCTGGAGGTCGATGTCGGCGCCGAGGCGTCTGAGTTCGGAGACGTGCATGAAGCGATTTTCGAAAATCGTCTCGGTGATCAGCGACACCCCGCGGGCCACGGTGGCCAAGGCCATGAACTGGGCCTGCATGTCGGTGGGGAAGCCGGGATGGGGGCTGGTCACGACGTCCAGGGCCTTGAGCTCGCGGCCGCCGGGCGATTCGACCGTCAGCGCCTCTTGGCCGCCGACGACGGCGCGTTCGAGCTTGACGCCGGCCGCGGCGAACTTGGAGCGCGCCGCGGCGATCTCCTCGCAAGGCGCGTCGAGCAGCACGGCGCGGCCGCCGCACAGGGCCACGGCGGCCAGCAGAGTTCCGGCCTCGATGCGATCCGGCATGACCCGATAGGCGGCGCCCGAAAGATGGTCCACGCCGTCGATGACCAGCTCGTCGGTGTCCAGGCCGGCGATCCGGGCGCCCATGGCCTGGAGGGCCAGGGCGGTGTCGGTCACCTCCGGCTCGCGGGCCGCGTTGGCGATGACGGTGCGGCCCCGGGCCAGGACCGCGGCCATCATGACGTTCTCGGTCCCGGTGACGGTGACGGTCTCAAAGCGGATCTCCGCGCCGCGCAGGCCGCCGGCGGGAGCCCGGCCGACGACGTCGCCGCCGGTGAGATCGAATTCGGCCCCCATCAGGGCCAAGGCCTTCAAATGGAGATCGATGGGCCGGACCCCGATGGCGCAGCCGCCCGGCAGCGACACCCTGGCCTGACCGTGGCGGGCCAAAAGCGGACCCAGCACCAGCGCCGAGGCCCTCATGGTCTTGACCAGCTCGTGAGGGGCCTCGGGCCTGGTCAGGGACCGCAGGTCCAGCCGGGCTTCCTCGGCCAAGGCGCCGTCCGGGCCCGGGGGATGGAGGTCGGCCTGTCCGCCCATGTGGCGCAGCAGCCGGCCCATGGTCCGCAGATCGCCCAGACGCGGGACGTTGGCGAGCGTCAGCGGGCCGTCGGCCAAGATGGAGGCGGCCATCAGCGGCAGGGCCGCGTTCTTGGCCCCGCTGACGCGCACCCGTCCAGCCAGGGGGACGCCCCCCGTCACCTCGAGCTTGTCCATGCTCAGAGGTCCGCGGGGCCCTTGGGCGGGCCGTCGGACCGGCGGCTTTCCAGAAAGGCGTAGGCCGAATGGTTGTGGATTGACTCGAAATTTTCGGCGGCCACGGAAAACCAGGTGTAATTGGGGTCGGCCAAGAGCTTGACGGCCACCTCCCGGACCACGTCCTCGACGAAGCGGGGATTTTCGTAGGCCCGCTCGGTGACGATCTTCTCGTCGGCCCGCTTGAGCAGGGAGTAAACCTCGCTGGAGGCCGAGGTCTCCACCAGCCTGATGAGATCCTCCATCCAAAAGAAGCGGTCGAAGCGCACGGTCACCCTCACCTCGCCACGCTGGTTGTGGGCCCCGTAGCGGCTGATGTCCCGCGAGCACGGGCACAGCGTGGTCACCGGCACGGCGACGCAGACCGTCAGATCCGGGCCGGAGGCGGACTGGCTGCCGGCCAGCACGCAGCCGTACTCCATCAGGCCCACCGCCTTGGTGACCGGGGCGACCTTTTCCACGAAAAAGGGAAAGCTCAGTTCCAGGTGGGCGGCCGCCGCGTTGAGCCGGTTCTGCATGTCGGTCAGAATCGCCGGGACGGTGGAGCTGGATATGCTGTGGCGGTGGGCGGAGAGGATTTCGATGAAGCGGGACATGTGGGTGCCCTTGTGGTGATGGGGCAGCTCCACGTACATGTTGACGGAGGCCACGGTTCTTTGGCTGCCGTTGGCCCGGTCCTTGACGCTGATGGGGTAGCGTATGTTCTTGACCCCCACCTTGTCGATCTTGATGCGCCGTTCGTCAAGCTGATTCTGGACGTCGGCAATTTGGCCGCAGCCCGCGCCGTCGTCAAGGGCCGCGCCTGCGTCGCGTCCGGCCGCTTGGAGCACATTGGCCTGTGAGTCCATTTTCTTTTTGACTTTCGAGCCTGAGGCGTTTCGCGCCGCCCGACGTTCGGCCGGAGGCCGGCCTTTCAAGAGCCGAGCGGCTCGTTTTTTTTAATGTTGCGAAGGGCGGTCCTGGCCGCGCTAAAACCGCCCGCTTCGCCGCAGGCCGGCCGCCGAACAGGCGGCGCCGAGCCCCGCGGCGCGAAAGGTCAGGCCAACGTTCGCCGCGTCCATTCCTTAAAGGCCCCGCCGGCCTGCCGAGCCAGGAACGCCGGACTTTTCGACGACGGTTCCCGTCCGCGCAAGGCATGGCGGACCGGCCGCCGGAAGACGGCCGGACTCTCCGGCAAAAAACATGATCAAACTGACAAACCCCAAACCAAGGCCGAAGTCGGCAAGGAAATTATCAAGGAGTTATTTTGACCGTAGCTTAAAAACGGCCTTTGGACAGGTTTCCAAAAAAGGCTTGACGTGATGATACCACAAGCCGAAACGCAGGACCAGATCCTAAGGTCAGGAGTCGTCAGGACCTGAGGCGGGCCCTTCGCGGGCGCGGCCGGCCCGCTTCTCCCTCGCCGGGCGCCGCGCCATGAGACCAGTCCGCCACGTCCCGCCGCCGCGCGTCGACAGCCAGCTTACTCGATTTCGCCGGCCCTTTCAAGGCCTCCTTGAAGGAAGCAACTCTCGTGCCAACGGCTCGAAGCTGGGGCCCGCTCCGGGGCGGCCAGGCCAATTTGAGGCCGGCGTCCTCGGTCGTCGAGGCTTCGCGCCAGGCTCAGACGGCCGCCCGCCTCAATCCAGCCGGCATCCCAGCTGGCTCCAAATCGGCTTTCCGCTCCAAGCCGCGGGCGGCGGCGGCGGCGGCGGCGGCGGCGGCGGAGGAGGAGGAGGAGGAGGAGCGCCCCGCCCGCGCCTCCGAGGCCGGGCCCTGACGGAGGAAGCAAAGCGTTGGCCCCTGACCGCGGTCGGGCTGGACGGCCGCCAGATTCCGGCCTGCTTTGAGGCCCTGGCTTGGGCCAGGCTCAAGCCGCGGCCGACGAAGAAGCTCGGCCGTCAGGTTCGCGGTCAAGCTTGCGGCTCGCGCTCAGGTTCGACGGCCGGGCCGTTCTCAGGTCCGCCCCCAAGTTCGCCCGAGCCCGTCGGGACGGCGCCGGCCTCGCCGTCAGGTTCGGCCGGCGTTCCGTTTCCGGTCGCGGCCGGCTCGAAGATCGATTCGGCGATCGGCTCGATGATTGGACCGACGGTCGACTCGACGATCGGCTCGACGCCCGGACCGGCGGTCGGCTCGACGCCCTCCGCCTCCGGCCGAGCGTCCAGCCGGTCGCTCTCCAGCAAATTCGGGTTGACGGTGATCTCCGCCGAGGCCCTGAGCTCGGCGAGCCATTGCTCGAAGGCCCTTTCGCCTATTTCCCGCTCGTAGGCCGCGCGGGCCGCTTCGGCCAGCTCCTCGGGCTCGGTCGTCCGCGCGACTTCCAGGACCTCAAAGACGGCCAAGCTGTCGCCGAAGTTGACCGGCGCGGTCAGACGGCCGGGACGCCGCAAGGCCTCGGCCAGCTCCGCGAGCAGTTCCGGCCGGAGCCGGCCGGTCGCGTCGTCGGCCGCGGGCGCGGCGGAGAGGCGCAAGGCCAGCGGCTGCAGGGCCAAAGGCCTGGACACCACGGCCTGAAAGCCGGCCTGACGGATCTGCTCGGCCAGCTCGTCGAGGCTCCGGCGGCCGGGCCGGCTCAGGATCGCCTCCACCTGAGGCTCGTCCTGGGTCAAAAGGGCCCTGGTCCGCAAAAAGAGAGCGCCCGGCAGACGTCGAATCAAAAACTCCCGCCAAAACCGACGCCATTCCCGGCTGTTGGGCCGGCTGCGCCAGGCGGCCGCCCGCCTGACCATCTCGTTGAGCAGCAGCCTTTTGCGGACGGCTTCGACGAACGATTCCTTGGCCTGTCCGCCCGGCGCGCGGCAGGCCGACCCCGAGCCGTCGGCCCGGCAGCCCCAAGAGACCATGAACGCGGCCAGGCTTTCCTCCACCTGCCCTTCCGAGGGCCGGACCAGGTTGGCCTCGGCCGCCTGGAGCACCAGCTCCTCGTCGACGAGCCGATCAAGGATCTGGCTGACGGTCACCGCCCCGGCGCGAGGGCCGCCCAAGGCCAGGGAGGGATAGTCGCCCATCTCCAAAACGGCTTCCAGGGCCGAGCGGGGCACGGGACGGCCGTTGACCAAGGCGGCCACCTCGGGATCCCACAAATGGCGGAGGTAATGGCGCCGGTAGGCGGCCGCGCCCGCGACCAAGGCCCCGGCCAGGGCCGCGGCCAGCAGCAGGTAGACGGCAATGCGACGTTTGAGCTTCAAGCTGAGCTCCCAATGCGGACGCGCGGTTCGGCTTTGAGCGTCAAGCCGAAACGACGGCCGGTCTCCTTGCGGACGGCCGACGAGCGGGCCGCCGGCGTCGGAAGCCGGAGTCCGATCCTCCGGCCGGCCAGGCCTCTGTCTCGTCCCAAGCCCCAGGTCCCGCAGAACGCCCTCAATTCAGACGGGCCAAAAACTCCTTGACCCCCTCCAAGGGGCGTCCGGGCCGCTGGTACTCGCCTTTGACCACAAAGAGCCGGCCAGAGGGCGTGAGCCGATTGCGGCGGGCGCCGCCGATCAGGCTCAGGACCTTGTCGTGGTTGGCCGGGCCTTCCGGGCCGAAGGTCAGCGTCAGGCCTTCCTCGCCGCTTTCCAGGCGCCTGGCGCGGGTCCTCTTGAGCAAAATCTTGACTTCCATGAGGTCGAGCAGGTTGCGGGCCTCGTCCGGGGGGCGGCCCAGGCGGTCCTCCATCTCGGCGGCGATTTCGGCCACCTCGGCCTCGTTCTTGGCCGAGCTCAGCCGACGGTAGAGGATCAGGCGCACCTCGGTGTCCGGGGCGTAGCTTTCGGGCAGATAAGCCGGCAGGCCCGCCACCACCTCCGGGTCGTGCTCCTCGACCTGCGGCTCGTGGCGCAGCTCCCGGACGGCCTGCTCCATGAGCTGCGAGTACATCTCGAAGCCCACCAAAGCGGCCTGCCCTGACTGGGCCGCGCCCAAGATGTTGCCGCTGCCGCGAATTTGCAGATCGTGGAGGGCAATTTGGTAGCCGCTGCCCAGATCCGTGTGGTCCAGCAAGGCCTTGATGCGCTTGCGGGCGTCGGAGGTCAGCGTGTCGGGGTCGTCGACCATCAGGTAGGCGTAGGCTTGGACGTGACCGCGGCCCACCCGCCCGCGGAGCTGATAGAGCTGGGCCAGGCCGAAGCGGTCGGCCCGGTCGATGATGATGGTGTTGGCGGCGGGAAAGTCCAGCCCCGACTCGACGATGGACGTCGAGACCCAAACGTCTATCTCGTGCTTGAGAAAGCGGCTCATGACGTTTTCCAGCTCGGCCGGGCTCATCTGCCCGTGGCCGACGCCGAAGCGGACCAAAGGCCGCAGGCTTTGGAGGCGTCGGATCCAGCCCTCGATGTCCCTCACCCAGTTGTGGATGAAGAAAACCTGGCCGCCCCGCTCGAGCTCGGAGTCGATGGCCTCGGCGATGGCCTCGTCGTCGCAGCGCATCAGCTTGGTCTTGACGGCCAGGCGGTCCTGGGGCGAGGTCTCGATGACGGACATGTCCCGTATGCCGTTCATGGACATCGACAAGCTCCGGGGAATGGGCGTGGCGCTCATGGACAGGACGTCCACCGAGGTCCGGAGCTTTTTGAGCCTCTCCTTGTCGGACACTCCGAAGCGGTGCTCCTCGTCGATGACCAAAAGCCCCAAATCCTTGAAGCGGACGTCCTTTTGCAGCAGCCGGTGGGTGCCCACCAGCACGTCAATCCGGCCCTCGGCGAGCTCCTGGAGGATCTCCCGTTGCTCGGCGGGCTTCTTGAACCGCGACAGCGAGGCGACGCGAATCGGCCAGGCCGACATGCGTTCGGCGAAGCTGCGGTCGTGCTGATCGGCCAAGATCGTGGTGGGCACCAGCACGGCCACCTGCTTGCCGTCGCAAACGACCTTGAAGGCCGCCCGCATGGCCACCTCGGTCTTGCCGAAGCCCACGTCGCCGCACACCAGGCGATCCATGGGCCGCGGAGCGGCGAGGTCGGCCAGGACCTCGTCGATGGCCCGCTCCTGGTCTGGCGTGGCGTCGTATTGGAAGGAAGACTCGAACTCCGCGAGCATGTGATCGCGGCCCGTGAAGGCGTGCCCATCGACGGTCTGCCGGGCGGCGTAGAGGTTGATGAGCTCTTCGGCCATCTGCCGAATGCCGTCCTTGACCTTGCTCTTGAGCTTCTCCCACGAGCCGCTGCCCAGCCGGTCGAGATGGGGCGGGCGGGCGGAGGAGCCGACGTACTTGGCGACCGACGAGAAGCGCTCCACCGGCACGTAGAGCACGTCGCCGCCGCGGTAGGTCAGATGGATGAAATCTCCCTGGTGGCCGGAAGTCGTGGTCAAGGTCTCCAGGCCCAGATACTGGCCGATGCCGTGGTCGGCGTGCACCACGAAGTCGCCGGGCGACAGGTCCTTGAGGCCGGCGAAGCCCTTGAGCCCCCGAAACTCCTCGGAGGCCCGGCGGCGGCGGCGCTGGCGCGAGCCGAAGATCTCGTCCTCGGAGATGAAGGCCTCCAAATCGAAGGGCGCGGCGAACCCGGCCGAGAGCTGCCCGACCGCGAACATCAGCGCGCCGGCGCCCTTCCGGCCGCCCAAGGAGGACCCGGGGCTCAAGTCGTATTCGGCGAGCATCTCCGCCAAACGCTTTGACTGCTCCTTGGACCGCAGAACCAGCCGCACCGTCAGGCCTCGGCCCAGCAGAGCCCGGATGCGGGCCGCCACCGGACCCAGCAGGCCCGTGGCCCGCCGCGGGACGCTCATCAAGGCCTTGAGATCGCCGTTGCTTTCGCAGGGAACCTCCAGCCTGACGTCGTAGCCGGCCTCCGGCCTCCGGTCGTCGTCGGCGAGCTCCTTGGCCGCGCACAGGCCCTGCTTGACTTCGCGCAGTCGCCCCAGCAGCTGCGCGGGATGGAGAAAGAGGCTGTCGAGCGGCATGTGGGGCCGCTCTTCGGCCGCCAGGCGGTCGAAATGCCTCTCGAGCTTCCGCCAGGCCTCCAGGCCGGCCTCCTCGAGCCGCTCCGGGGCCCACAAAAGCAGCCGCACGTCGGGATCGGCCAGGTAGCCGTGGAGGCCGACCCGCGGCGGCGCGAACAGGGGGGCCCAGCTCTCGGAATCGCCGAAGACCGCCCCGGCCCTGAAGCGCTCGGCCACCGGCTCCCACAAGAGCCCCAGCCAGCCCCGCTCCAGGGCCAGGCGTTCGAGGGCCGCGGCGGCCGCCGCGCCGGCCTCTTGGGAAATCTCGACCTCGGAGACCGGCGGCGCCAGCAAGGAGTCGAGCTGGGCCACCGACTTCTGATCGTCGATGCGAAACGAGCGGATGGACTCGACGTAGTCGCCGAAGAACTCGATTCTGGCCGGCCGATCCAGGCCGGCCGGAAAGACGTCGACCAGCCCGCCCCTCACCGCGCAGTCGGCCGGGGACTCGACCTGGCCGACGAGGTTGTAGCCGGCGCGGGACAAAAAGCGC
>JAISZC010000021.1 GCA_031269485.1 Deltaproteobacteria bacterium | reverse complement strand
GCGACGGCTTCGTCGCCGGCCGCCGCTCCGCCGGCGGCCCTCGAGGCGGCCGGCGCGCCGCCGAGTCCGCCGTCGGGCCCGCCGACCCTCGCTCTGGTCGTGCCCGAGGACGGCCCGTGGTCCATCTTCGGCCGGGAGGCCCGTCTGGGCGCCGCGCTGGCCTTGTCGGCCTTCGTCGGCGACCTGGCCTTGGCGAGCTACGACGAGACGGCGTCCGACCTGGTCGACCGCCTGGCCGCCGCCCCGCCGCCCCGGGCGGTCATTGGCCATTTGTTCGAGGATTCCTTGGCCGCCGCCTCGCCCGTGTATCTCCAAAGCCGCACGCCGGTTCTTTTGCCCTTCCTCGACAACCCCGATTTGGCCTCCCTGGGCCCGGGCTTTTTCCGTCTGCTGCCCGACCCCGCGGGCCAAGGCTTACGGCTGGCCCAGGAGGTGCCCCGCGGCGGCCAAAGGTTGCGGGAAATCTTCATTTTGGAAGGACCCGACCCCAGCTCCAAGCAGGCGGCCGAGGCCTTTCGCCAACATCTGATTGACCCCCAGGCCCCGCCGCCGACTCCCAGAAATCCCAAACCCTCCAAGCCGCGGGCCATCTCGGCCAAGAAGATCACCACCGTGCCCATCGAGGGCCCCGAGGACTTGAAGATCATCGGCGAGCTCAAAGGCACGCCGCAAGATCACGTCCTGCTGGCGCTGCCTTTGCGGCTGGCCCTGCGGGCCGCTCCGGCGCTGGCCCGCTCCAAGCTCAAGCGGGCCACGCTGCTGGCCCCGACCTGGCTGGCCGTCCGCGAGCTGGGGGCGGCCTATTTGGCCTTGGATCTCAACGGCTTGTTCGTTTTGGTCCCCGGCGACGTCGGCACGCCCAAAAGCCGCAGCCGGGCTTGGGACGCCATGTCCGAGCGTTACCTGCAGCGCTGGCGTCTTGATCCTACCTGGGTCGCGGGGGCGGCCTACGACGCCGTCGCCTTGGCCGCCCTGGCCGCCGCCAGCGAGGATGGCCCGGCGGCCTACCTGTCCGATCCGGAGCTGACCCGCCTGCGGCCGTCGACGGCCGTCAGGGTCGACTCCGGACGGCTGCCGCTGCTGCCGTAGGGGCCGGCCGTGGCGGGCGACCTTCCGGCGGCCCCGGCGGCGGACTCGGCTGGCGGCCAAGCGGCCGCCAAGTCGCCCAAGGCCGTCATCCACCTCGACCTCGACGCTTTCTACGCCTCGGTCGAGGTTTTGGACGATCCGTCCTTGCACGGCCGGCCGGTGGTGGTTGGCAGCCCCGAGCCCCGCGGAGTCGTCTCGACCTGCTCCTACGAGGCCCGGGCCTTCGGGGTGCGCTCGGCCATGCCAGGACCGCAGGCTTTTCGCCTCTGCCCCCACGCGGCGTTTCGGCCTCCCCGCATGGCTCGTTATCAGGAGCTCTCGCGGGCCGTCATGGACATTTTCCGGCGTTACACCCCTTTGGTGGAGCCCTTGGCCCTCGACGAGGCCTTTTTGGACGTCACCGGCTCGCAGCGGCTCTTCGGGCCGGCCCCGGAGCTGGCCGAGCGCATCCGGGCCGAGGTCAGAGGCGAGACGGGCCTGACGATCAGCGCCGGAGTGGCCGCGCTCAAGCACGTCGCCAAGCTGGCCTGCGGCCTCAACAAGCCGGACGGCCTGACGGTGGTTCCGGCCGGCTCGGAAAAGGAGTTTTTGCGGGATCTGCCCGTCAGCCTGTTGTGGGGCGCGGGCCCGGCGGCCCAAAAGGTCCTCGCCGGCCTGGGCGTCAGCCGTATCGGCCAGCTGGCCGCGTTGCCGATCTCCGTCTTGGTCGGACGCTTGGGCGAAAGCGGCCGCCGGATGTGGCATTTGGCCAACGGCGAGGATTTTCGGGACGTCGAGCCCCAGCGAACGATCAAGAGCCTGGGGGCCGAAGAGACCTACGCGGTCGATCTCGGCCGGCCCGAGGAAGTCGCCCGGGAGCTTTTGGCCCTGTCCGTCAAGGTCGGCCGGCGCCTCCGGGAGGCCGGCCTCAAGGCTCTGACGGTGCACCTCAAGGTCCGGGACGCGCGGTTTCAGACCGTCACCCGCTCCAAAACCCTCAAAAAGCCGCTCGACGATTATCGGGAGCTGCGCCGCATCGCCTGGGAGCTTTTTCCCGCCGAGAAGAAAGGCCCGTGGCGGCTTTTGGGCCTGACGACCTCCAATCTCCTGGCGGCCTCCGACGTCTTCGAGCCGGCCGAGCTGTTCGATGCCGGCTCATTGCTCGCGCCTGGGCGCCTGCCCGGACTTGAGCCCGCGACGCCGCCCGTCGCCGCGCCCGATCCGCGGCCGGCCAAGGCCCTGGACGCGGTCAACCGACGCTTCGGCGAAGGCGGCCTCAAGCCGGCCGCCCTGTTGGAGGCGGCCGGCCGTCTGGGCGGGCCGAGCCGGCCGCGGGCCAAGCCGAGCGGACGGACCGAGGTCGCGCGTCGGCCGGAGGAGGACGAGGATTTTTCCGGTTGGAGCGACGACGACTGAGAAAAGCTGAAGCCGCCGCCGGCCGAGTTCGAAAGGCTTGGAGGCGAGGCTGGCCCTGCGCGGCGAGGGTCAACAATTCCGAGGGCCGAGAAACGCGGCCAGCTCGAGGCTGGCGTCGGCCCAGCCGGCCGGGGACGGTGGCGCGCCGAGACGGCCCGTCGGCCTGAGGCCGACCGGCTTGTGGACCACGATCGCCGGCTGGACCGGTTTTTTTCGTTTCGTCGTTCGCGACGCCGCGGCCGACCGTTGTTGGGCGGCCCTTTTTCCGCGCCTCCCCGGCGCCCCGGAAATCGTCATGACAATAATGGTCGTCGGCGGCGCCGGCTTCATCGGCAGCAACTTCGTGCTCGAATGGCTGTCGCTGGGCCTGGAGCCGGTCGTGAATCTCGACAAGCTCACCTACGCCGGCAACCGGACCAACTTGTCCGGCCTGCCGCCCGACCGGCACCTTTTCGTCCACGGCGACAAGGCCGATCGCGCCTTGACGGCCGAGCTGCTGGCCCAGCGCCGGCCGCGGGCGGTCGTGGACTTCGCGGCCGAAACGCACGTCGACCGCTCCATCCGGGGGCCCGAGGCGTTCCTGACGACCAACGTCCTGGGGACCTTTCATCTCCTGGAAGCCGTCAGAGCCTATTGGCTCGGGCTGGCCGGGGCCGAGCGCGAAGCTTTCCGGTTTCTGCAAATCTCCACCGACGAGGTCTACGGCTCGCTGGGGCCAGACGACCCCGCCTTCGTCGAAGAGAGCCCCTACGCCCCCAACAGCCCCTACGCGGCCTCCAAGGCCGCGGCCGACCATTTGACGCGGGCCTACGGCCGCACTTACGGCCTGCCGACGCTGACGACCAATTGCTCGAACAACTACGGCCCTTTTCAGTTTCCCGAAAAACTCGTCCCGCTGATGATCCTCAACGGACTCGCCGGCCGGGACTTGCCCATCTACGGCGACGGGCGGCAAATCCGCGATTGGCTCCACGTCGCCGATCACTGCCGGGCGCTGCGGCTGACGTTGGAGCGGGGCCGGCCGGGCGAAACCTACAACATAGGCGGCGGCCAGGAGAAGACCAACCTGGAGACGGTCGAGCTGCTGTGCCGGCTGCTCGACGAGCTCGCCCCGGCGGCCGACGGCCGGCCGCGGCGGGACTTGATGAGGCGCGTCGCCGACCGGCCCGGCCATGACCGGCGCTATGCGGTGGATTTTTCGAAAATAGCTCGAGAGCTGGGCTTCGCGCCCGCCAGAACCTTCGAGCAAGGCTTGAGGGAGACGGTCGAGTGGTACCTGGGACATCGGAGCTGGACGGACGACGTGGTCAGCGGGGCCTACCGCGACTGGGTCAAGGTCCACTACGGCGCGGCGTCCCTCGAAGGAGGCGAAAAATCATGACCAGAAAAGGCATCGTGCTGGCCGGCGGGGCCGGCACCCGGCTGCATCCGGCCACCATGGTCGTCTCCAAGCAGCTTTTGCCCATCTTCGACAAGCCCATGATTTATTATCCTCTCACCACGCTGATGATGGGCGGCTTGCGAGAAATTTTGATCATCTCCACGCCCGTCGATTTGCCGCTGTTCGAAAAGCTCTTGGGCGACGGCTCGCAATGGGGCCTGTCTCTGAGTTATCAGGTTCAGCCCAGCCCCGACGGATTGGCCCAGGCGATGATCATAGCCGACAAATTTCTTGACGGCGCCTGCTCGGCGCTCATTTTGGGCGACAACGTCTTTTACGGCAACGATTTGTTCTCTTTGCTGCGTCAGGCCGGCCAAGAGGCCGCCGGCGCCCAGGTCTTCGCCTACCGCGTCAACGAGCCTCAACGCTACGGCGTGGTCGAGTTCGGCCCCGACGGCCGGGCCGTCGGCCTGGAGGAAAAGCCCGCCGCGCCGCGCTCGAGCTACGCCGTCACCGGGCTTTATTACTACGACGCCCAGGCCCCGTCCTTGGCCCGCTCGCTCAAACCCTCGGCCCGGGGCGAGCTGGAAATCACCGATCTCAACAGCCTGTATCTCGAGCAGGGCCTGTTGACCGTCAAGGTCATGGGACGCGGCTTCGCCTGGCTCGACACCGGCACCCATGAAACGCTGCTGGAGGCTGGACGGTTCATCGAGATCATCGAAAGACGGCAAGGCCTCAAGGTGGCCTGTCCCG
Organism: Deltaproteobacteria bacterium; assembly: GCA_031269485.1. Classification (GTDB taxonomy): domain Bacteria; phylum Desulfobacterota; class Desulfarculia; order Adiutricales; family Adiutricaceae; genus JAISZC01. The sequence goes on along the minus strand of JAISZC010000021.1, from coordinate 1,111 downwards.
AGGAGGTGGCCTTTCGGCAGGGCTGGATCGACCGCGGTCGGCTGGCCGAACTGGCCGAGCCGTTGCTGAAGAGCGGTTATGGCCAATACTTGGTCAAGCTGCTCGAGGAGCTGTGACGGGCCGCGGCGAAACCCAACCGGGCCGGACATTTTTTTTGACAAGCCGGCCTTTTCTGGCCAGGGACGTCCAAAGGGTCAAGGCGAGCTCCCCTTTTCGGAGACCCGTCTTTGGTTTGTTTTTTCGAATATGAATTAGTCGGCAATGCCAAACAATTTTTTCGAGGGTTCGAAAAAAAACAGCTATTTTAAATTTTTTTAAATTTATGTATGTATATTTAATTAAATAACAATTTTATGATAAATTTGCCTTATCACCACAGCCTATTCAAATGTGCTTTTATTAAAAGCCAATTATTTTACAAATGCGATAGATTACCCCTTTATATATTAATTTTTTATAATAAAGTTCTTAAAAATTCAAAAATTTTACAATGTTCGAGATATTCAAATAATGTTTTAGGCGCTATTCGTTCTATTTTAACTGAATGACTTGTTATTTTTTTACGTTTTCGTGGTAATTTACGATAATTTTTTTAATAAACTTCATAGATAGCTTTTATTTATATTTTATTGCAAATTTTCTCAAATTTAATGCTATTGCAGAAAAAAATATGATTTATTGTATCGCCAAGTTCTCCGTGAAGATAATTAATACCTAATTTAAAATTATTTTTCATATGAGAAATGCATTGTTCGACAGTTGATCTTCTATTTAGAGCTTCTATTTTAGTTTTTAAATCGACAGGAGCAAGTTTTTTATCTTCCTTATGAGGTGTTATAACATCAAGATCAGTATATTTGTGATATAATCTATAAACTATATCTATAATAAGCTTTGAAGGTTAATAACCATCATATAATGATGATAATAATAATTCTAATAATGAGGCTTGTTTGACATCAATAGATTTACAGCTGGCGGCATCGGGTTACTGGAGCCATATTACACCAGATAAAGATGTCTATTAAGTAAAATTTACCCCGAAAAAAATTTTTTTCCTCATAATCGAGAGATATTGGCATGAAAATTGCTTAACCGCTCTGGTGAAGGC
>JAISZC010000092.1 GCA_031269485.1 Deltaproteobacteria bacterium | reverse complement strand
GCTTCGGCGGCCGAGAGTTGTCGGCCGGCCAAAAGTTGAAGAAAACCGCCCTGGTGATGCAAAACGTCGACCGCCAGCTGGTCATGCCGACCGTCCTCGACGAGCTGGCCGAGGCCTGGCCGGGCGGCCGGCCGGACTTGAAAAAACTGTCGGCCGAGCTGTCGGCCTGGGGTTTGGGCCAGCTGGCCGGCCGGCATCCCCAGTCCCTCTCCGGCGGAGAAAAGCAGCGCCTGGCTCTGGCCGCGGCCTTGAACAAAAAGTCCGAATTGCTGGTCCTCGACGAACCCGCCAGCGGCCTTGACGGCCGCAATCTGGCCTTGGCGGCGCGCGCCTTCAATCAAGCCGCGACCCATAAAGCGGTGCTGATGATCACCCACGATCTCGATTTGCTGGCGCTGACCTCGCCCCATGAGGTGAAGTTGACCAAAACTAATTTTTAGGTTAGTTGAGATTGTTTAGCGAGATATTATAAGCTTAATCATTTTATAAAATAAATTTAATAAAGAATAGGTAATTTTTTTTGACTAATATTATCAAAATATTATTTAATAAATCAAATTATCAAATTATTATCTGACTTATTAATTTGAAAACTGGGCATGATATCACGATTAACTTATTAAAATGCCATAACTCACGCCTGTACGCCAAAATTATCCCGCTAGCTCCATCCAGTTTGCAGTAAAATTAATAATTTTTAATCTATGTCATAAAATAATTATTTGAACTTCGAAAGACCAGGGTGTTTTGCCAAAATGTCAAAATTAGACGTGGCCAGCGAGGCGCGGCGGTCGTCCGAGACGACCGCCGACGCGGCCAAAGCGCGGCGACAAAGGCGAGTCGGCCTTGAGCCGCGCAAGCGCGGGGCCGGAGTTGGCGGTCGGGGCGACGCCGTGGTCTCGTCCTCCACGCCCGGAAGAGGGCGGTCGCCCGCTTCCGGCGTTCTGAGGACGGCGCCCGACGAAAGACTTGACGAAGGGCCCGACGAAGGGCCTGGCGAAGGGCCCGACGAAAGGCCTGGCGAAGGGCCTGGCGAAAGGTCGAGGCCAGGCCGCGAGCCGCGTCGTCAAAGCCAAAAAGGCGGCCGACGGTCCGCCCGCGGGCTTTCGGGCGGCCGAGTCCGATTTTTGCAAATATTCGACATTTGACATATTAATTCGTGGCGCATATAATAATGGGTTGTTCGGACGACTCTTTTTCGTCGGAACGCCGTTCCCTCCGTCGCGTCGCCGACTGGCCCGCGGCCGACCCGAGCTTCGTCAACATCGCGCGCGCCGGCCTCGAGCCCGCGCGCCCGTCGCCCAAGGTGATTATGTCCCTACCCAGTCTCGCGCTCTTGACCGGACAGGCGGCCGGGTCTTTCGCCCAAACCGCCCTCGGCGGCTCGGCGGATTCCAACATCCTGGCCATGATCCTCAAGGCCGGTCCCATGGTCAAGGGCGTCATGGCCGTTTTGCTGCTGGCCAGCGTCGCTTCCTGGTGCATCATATTGCTCAAGCTTTTTCAATTTTCCCGCGCCGGCGCCAATTCGGGCCGTTTCCTCAACAGCTTTTGGAAAAGCCGCTCCTTGGCCAATCTCTACGGCGAAGCGGCCGACTACGGGGCCTCGCCCATCGCCCAGATTTTTCGGGTCGGCTACCAGGAACTGGGGCGGGTCCACAAGGCCCGCCTCGAGACCCGCACGGCCATGGAAAACGTCCAGCGCGCCCTGAGACGCGCGGGCACGGCCGAAAGCTCGCGTCTTTTTCGCTATTTGCCCTTTTTGGCCAGCTGCGGCAACGCCACCCCTTTCATCGGCCTGTTCGGGACGGTTTGGGGGATCATGGGCTCCTTTCACGAAATCGGCCTCAAAGGCACGGCCAATCTCGCCAACGTGGCCCCAGGCATCTCCGAGGCCTTGGTGGCGACGGCCGCTGGCTTGGCGACGGCCATCCCGGCCGTCGTTTTCTTCAATTACTTCAACAGCCGGCTGCGCATGCTGGAGACGGACATGACCAATTTCGTGGCCGATTTCGTCAACATCCTCGAGCGCGATCTGCTCAAGCGGCCGGCGCCCATCGACGAGGAGGCTTGAGATGGCCTTCGGCCCCCACGATTTCGAGTCCGGCGGCCGGACGGGCCTGCTCAGCGAGATCAACGTCACCCCCATGGTTGACGTGATGCTGGTTTTGCTGATAATTTTCATGGTGGCCGCTCCCATGATGACCCAGGGCCTGGAGGTCGATTTGCCCAAGGTCAACGCGGCCGTCATGCGCACCGACGACAATTTGGTCGTGCTGACCGTCGCCGGCGACGGTCAGGTGTCCATCGACGGCGCGACGCTGCCCGACATCAACAACCTCGACGTCCAAATCAGGCAGGTCATGAAGACCAAGGGGACCGAGCTAATTTTTCTCAAAGCCGACCGCAACGTTCCCTACGGCCGAGTCGCCGCGGTCATGGGCGCCTTGAGGGAAGCCGGCATCACCAACGTGGGGCTGGTGACCGAACCGGCCGAACGCGACCAGCCGGCCTACAATTGACGGTTCGCCCCTGGTCGAGCCTGGCGAAAAAGTTGAAAAAAACCTTTTTGGGGCCCTGTCATCAAGGCATTATGCCGTTGGTCAAAGAAAAATGACTTTTTTTCGTTTGGAGCAATTGTTCGGCCTCTCGCCGAGGGACGGAGGCGCCTAGCCATGCGCGGCCCGCAACTTTACGTCTCGCTCGAATCGGCCCTTGAGCGCCGCTTCATGCCGCTTTTGGCCCTCTCCTTGCTCCTGCACGGCGCGGCGCTGATCGGGGCCGACTGGCTGGGCGGCTGGCTGGCCCAGACGGCCGACCGCGAACTGCCTTTCGAGGTCATGACCGTGCAGCTGCTGGGGGCCGTCGAGCCGCCGGCCCCGGCCGCCCCGGCCGCCCCGGTCGATCCCGACCTCAAGGGCCCCGACGTCGTGGAAATGCCCCAGTCCGAGCCCATCCTGCCGCAGCCCACGCCTTTGGAGCGCATAATCGCGCCGGTCGTCACGCCGGAGGTCATTCCCTTGGGCGAACGGCCGCCGACCGAGCCGCCGGCGCCGGCGGTCAAGAATCCCGAGCCGCCGCCCAAGGCGGTCCTGCCGGAAAAAAAGCCCGAGCCCAAGCCCGAGCCCAAGCCTGAGACGAAGCCTGCGCCCAAGCGGCAGAATCCCGACGCGGTCCTCAACAAGCGCCGCGACGAGCTCAAGCGCAAGATCGAGGCCGAAAAGTCGGACGAGGCCATCAACTCGGCCATCGCCGACCTCGCCAAAAAGCGAGGGCCGGGGAGCGGGACCTCCAGCCTGCCGCCCGGCTCCAGCGGCGTCGGCGCCCAGCTCGACGCCGCCCGGCGGGCTTATTACATCGAGGTTTTGCAAATCGTCCGGGCCAACTGGGTGCCGCCGGCGACCGCCCTGAGCCCGGATCTGTCGGCCACGTTCGTGATCGTCATTCAGCCCAACGGACGCATTTCCGGCAAAAGCCTGAGGTTCAAAAGCGGCAACGTCGAGTACGACCAGTCGGTCGAGCAGGCCATCAACCGTTCCTCCTTCCCGCCGCTGCCCGACGTCTTCGAGGGCGCCGACAACCCGGCGCTTCAATTCAATCTCGACTACCTCAACCGCGGCTGAGGGGCCGCGCCCAGGCGGAGGGTTGGAACAGTTCTCTTGACATCTATCCATACCTAAATATCCATTATGGGTACTATTGTTGCCATAGGCGAAGCTGCAAAAGCATTGGGTGTTTCCATTACTACGCTTCGGCGCT
>JAISZC010000101.1 GCA_031269485.1 Deltaproteobacteria bacterium | reverse complement strand
GAAGAAGGCGGCCTCGCCTCTCAGCTCCCGTCGGCCCTATGGCCGGCGGGGGCTTTTCGTCTTTGCGCCCGACAAACTGGCCTTTCGGCAGGGCGCCGCGCTTCAAGACAGCGGCGATGTCGCCGGGCGACGGAGAACCTGACAGGGGGCCGCCTCCAGGCCTGGCTGGGACGTTTCGGCCCCGATGATTCAGAGGCCGGCGCGGGCCTTTTTCGCGACTCCAGGGCTGGCGACGTCGGTCAAAACTGTCGCTGTCATTCAAAGCGAAAATGTCCAAAGCAACCAGTAGGGCAGCGGTTTTCGGGGCTGGTGGAGGCCAGGCTCAGGCCGTTGCCGACCGGGGACTGGACCCTTTCCCCGTGATTACAAGGACTTAGGTTGCCAGTCGAGTATGCGAGTCCAGTGGGCCTTTTCACAGGATTTATCCTGTCATTCCGGGGAGATAGGCGCTTTTGCAGGGCCGACTAATTATCAAATTGTTATTTAATTAAAACATTTAAATTACATTAAATTTAAATGCTATCAAGATATTAATTAAAACTTATTTATCTCCAAATCCTACCAATAAATAGCCTCTTCCATAAAGCCCGGAGGGTGTTGGCAATAATTTAACTGTCATTAATATTTATATCTTACTTTAAATGACGTTACGTTTGCCCTTAAGTGCCATCGTAGCGTTTTATTTTTTTGTATTTCTTATTAAATTTAATTTGTATAATTTAATTTAATTTAATATTATATATAATTTAAAAATTAATTTCTTAACATTCTCTAATCCCCAAAAATTCACACATTACGCCCTAGCAGACGCTTTCAGTTCGGCGCGTGTTGAGGGGGCGACCAGACGCCGCTTTGCGGCCCCTCTCGCGCCGTTGGCCAGATGCAGTTCCGCCCAAAAACCCCTTCGCCGCCTGCGCCCCAACGCCAAAAGGACTTGCCCCGCGCCCCAGGTCCAGGCGCGCCCGACTCGGCGCTCCGCAGGATTATTGTTGATCAATCGGCCAAAAATCTCAATAACAGGAAAAATCAAAACTATCATTAATCATTTCAAGGCGTTAAGCGAACGTCCTCGAAGCCTTGGGCTTCAGCGTCGCTCTGCGCCTCCGTCCGCGGCCAGCCGCCGGCCGGCCCCTCAGGCCAGGGCCCAGCCAGAACGGCCTCAGACCGGACGGACGGCCTGCTCGGTTCACCGGACGGCCTGATCGGTCAACCGGACGGCCTGTGCCGGCCGAGACGTCGGCCTTCGGCTGAAAGGCGCCGCCGCGCGACGAACCAGTTGAATCCTGACCGGCCAAGGTTTAACATGGGCCAGAAAAGCAAAAAAAACCGCCGACGTCTCCGACGGCCGCGTTTCAGCTTGCGCCGACGATTCGACTGAGCCGGCGACTCACGAAAAACAGCCTACAGCCAGCCGATGACCGATGATCGGCCGGTTGCGGCTGGCTGCGGCCGGAGACTTTTTTGCCGTCGCCCTTTTTCCCCGCGGCCCAGGCCGAGGGCTTGAGAGGTTTTTTCATGACCGTCCCCGCCGCGCCCAAAGATCGCCAGACGCCCAAAGAACGCATGAAGGCCTACGCCGCCGGCCAGCCCTACGATCGGGCGCCCTGCGTGCCCTTTTTGTGCCAGCACGTGGCGCAGCTCTTCGGCAGCAGCAACCGCGCCTTCAACACTTCCCCCAAAGTCCTGGCCGACGTTCTGGAGGCCGCCTTCAGAAAATTCCGGCCCGACTCGATCTCCGTCGAGGCCGACCTGCAATCCATCCCCGAGGCTCTGGGCTCGGCGCTGTTTTTCCCCGAATTCGGCCCAGCGCGCATCGACGCCCCGGCGCTGACCGACTACGCCCAGCTCGACGATCTCGAGCCGGCCGACCCGGCCGCCTCCGGCCGACTGCCCATGTTTTTCGAGGCTTTGGAAGATTTGAGCGCCAGAATCGGTCAAGAGGTCGCCGTCGACATGGGCGTGGGCGGCCCCTTCACCGCGGCCGCGATGCTCGTGGGCGTGGACAAATTCATGAGGGACACGGTCAACGATCCGGAAAACGTCCGCCGAGTTCTCCAGCTGACCGCCGAATCGATATGCCGGTTCGTGGAACGCGCCGTTGGCCTGGGGGCCGACGTGTGCCTGGCCGAGCCGATGGCCTCGACTCTGCTCGTCAGCCCCAAAACGTTCAGGACGTTCGTCAAACCTTGCCTCCGGCAAATCGTCGACCGCGCCGTCAAGGCTTGCGGCCGCAGCGTCAGCCTCCACATCTGCGGCAAAACCAAAAAAAATTGGCTGGACCTGGCCGAGACCGGCATCGCGGCCTTCAGCCTCGACAATATGGAGAGCCTGGCCGAAGCCCGCGAGACCATAGGCGGGCAGGTCACGCTCATGGGCAACGTGCCGCCAGTGGAGATCCTCAAGGACGGCCGCCCCGAAGACGTGCTGGCCTCGGTCAAGGCCTGCTTGGAGGCGGCTTCCGGCAACCCCATGGGCTTCGTGCTGGCTTCGGGCTGCGAAGTGGCCTTGGGCACGCCGGAGGAAAACATTTTGGCCATGATGGACGGCGCCCGGCTCTACGGCCAAAACCCTGACTTCGTCAGCTGAAGTTTTTTCCAAGCTGCGACCCTGTCAGGACGTCGCTTCCTCCAAGCGTCGAGCCGCAAACATTGTCGGGCCGCTACGTTTGATCAAGCTGGAAAACGCAAAACTCAAGCCGCAAACGCCCTGAGGTGAGTTAAATGACCGCTCGCGCCGCGCCCCCAGATCGCCAAACTCCCAAAGAGCGCCTGGCGGCCTTCGCCGCCGGCCGCCCCTACGATCGGACGCCCTGCAAGCCTTTTTTAGGGCAAAATGCGGCGCAGCTCTTCGGCAGCAGCAATCGGGCCTACAACACTTCCCCAAAAGCCGCGGCCGACGTGCTGGAGGCGGTTTTCCGAAAATTCCGCCCCGACTCCGTCACGCTCAACGCCGGTCTGCAGTCCATCCCTGAAGCCTTGGGCACGGTTTTGCATTTTCCGGAATTCGGCCCGCCGCGCATTGACGAGCCGGGCTTGACCGACTACGCCCGGCTCGACGATCTCGAGCCGGCCGATCCAAGCCTCTCAGGCCGGCTGCCCTTGTTTTTGGAGGCCTTTGAGGACTTGCGCTCCAGGATCGGCGAGGAAGTCAACGTCGATCTGGGCCTGGGCGGACCCTTCACCGCGGCCGCGTTGCTGGTGGGTTTGGACAAGTTCATGCGGGACACGGTCCACGACCCGGAAAACGTCCATCGAGTTCTCAAGCTGACCGCCGAATCGATCGGGCGCTTCATAGACCGGGCCGGCTCTTTGGGCGTGAGCGTGGGCTTGGCCGAACCGATCGCCTCAAATTTGGTCGTCAGCCCCAAAACGTTCAGAATTTTCGCCAAGCCCTACATCCGCCAAGCGGTCGAACGCTCCATCAAGGCCTGTGGACGCAGCCTGGGCCTGCACATCTGCGGCAAGACCAAAAAAATATGGGCGGACGTGGCCGAGACCGGCATCGCGGGCTTCAGCCTCGACAATTTGGAAAATCTGGCCGAGGCCCGCGAGGCCATCGGCGACCAGGTGACGCTGCTGGGCAACGTTCCGCCCGTGGAGGTTCTCAAGGAAGGCCGCCCCGAGGACGTGCTGGCCTCGGTCAAGGCCTGCCTGGAAGCGGCCGCCGGCAGCCCCAAGGGCTTCATGCTGGCCTCGGGCTGCGAAGTGGCGCTGGGCACGCCGGCGGAAAACATTTTGGCCATGATGGACGGGGCCCGGCTCTACGGCCAAAACCCGGACTTCGCCGGCTGAGGCTCTTTGCGCTCATTTCGTTTTAGGCGCCGGACAGCGCTGGACAGACCTTTTGTTTTTCAGCGCGCGCCGAGCCTGCCTGGCCCAGCGCAAGCACGCTCACCTGCGACGCAGTTCAAATTTTTGCGGACCACGACGCCAAAAACCTCCAAAAGCATCTGGGAACCTTTGGAGATTATTTGATAGAGACCAATATTTTGGATTAATTTTTAGACTTTCGCTTCCTTTCAGTTCATTAAAATGTCGTTTTAAGATCTTAAACAGTCACTTTAACTCCTATCAACCTTTTCAATTCTTCACTCCAGCTGTTCGCTTCGATAGTCATTGAAACCATTAAATATGAAATTATAAGGACGTTTTTTTGGTCTTGACGTCCTCAAATTTAAAATTATTCAAAAATTTCTGGGCTCTGAGGCTTCGCGGCGCGGCAAAAAAGGCCTCGGGCGGGCCGCTTTCGACGATGACCCCCTCGTCGATGAAGAAGACCCGGTCCGCCACCGCCCGCGCGAAGGCCATCTCGTGGGTGACGATGAGCATGGTCATGCCGCGCCTGGCCAGTTCCAGCATGACGTCGAACACTTCGCGGACCATTTCCGGATCGAGCGAGGCGGTGACCTCGTCGAAGAGCATAATTTCCGGGTTCATGCACAAGGCCCGCACGATGGCCACCCGCTGCTTTTGGCCGCCGGAGAGCTGACGGGGGTGAGAGTCTCGCCGATCGAGCAGCCCCACCCGCTCCAAAAGCAGCTCGGCCTCGGCCCTGGCCTCGGCCGGCTTTCTTTTCTGGACCTTGACGGGGCCCATGAGGATGTTCTCCATCACGGTCTTGTGGGGAAACAGATCGTAACTCTGAAAGACCATGCCCACCTTTTGGCGGACCAGCGGCCAAGGTATGCGGCCTTCGGCGATGTTGACGCCGTCGAGGAGTATGGAGCCGCTCTCAATGGTTTCCAGCCCGTTGATGCAACGCAACAGCGTGCTTTTGCCGCAGCCGGAGGGTCCTATGACGACCACGACCTCGCCTTTGGCCACCTCAAAGCTTAAATCCTTTAATACCTTGCGTTCTCCAAAACTTATATTCAAATTTTTAATAACAAGAATATTTGAACTGTCTTCGCTCAATGTTTAGCCTCCATACGTCTTAATTATGATAGTTTAGCTGGCTAATTAATTAGTTAGTTCGTTCGTTCGTTATTTATTTATTTATTTATTTATTTATTTATTTATTTAATATAAACAACGTTTTTCAAGACTTTTAGAGATTTTTGAGATGGGCCAGCAGACTATAAAATAAAAAAGAAAGACCAACCCGTAGATCCAAAAGGCGGCCGGGCGGTTATGCTGATAGGCGGCCACCTCGACCACTTGCTGGCTGACGGTGACCAGCTCCGGGATGCCGATGAAGAAGACCAGCGACGTGGTCTTGATCATGCGGGTGACGAGGTTGACCACGCCCGGGGCCAGCCTGCGCGCGGCCTGGGGCGCGATGATATGGAGCTGGACCTGCAGGTCGGTCAGGCCGACGGCCAGCCCGCTTTCCTTTTGGTGGCGGGGGATGGAGGTGAAGGCGCCGCGGACCAGATCGGCTATTTCGGCCGTGCCCCAGAGGGTGAAGGTCAAAAGGACCACGGTGACTGATTCGAGGTTGATTTTAAAGGTGCGGCTCAAAAGGTAATAGAACAAAAACAGAAAAGTCAGCACCGGCACGATGCGGATGGTCTCCAAATAAAACCTGGTCGAGGTTCTGACCGTTTTGCGGGAGGAGAGCATCAGGAGGCCGACGATGAAGCCGAAAAAAAGGGACAGCGAGACGGCTGCGGCCGACAGCTTCAAAGTCATCCACAGGCCTTCGAGCAGCCTCAGGAAATTTTGACCGTTGGAAAAGACCTTAACCGCCGAAGCCAGCACTGCGCACCTTCTTTTCGCCCCAGGAGCAAATCAAGGAGACCGGAAAAATCAGCACCAAGTAGGCGGTCACCATCATGAGGTTGGTTTCGTTGCTGTGACCCTCCATCATCAGATCGTTGGCCACGTACATGATGTCGGCCAAGGCCACGACGCTGAAGACAGAAGTCTCCTTGATCAAAAAAATGGCGTTGGCGCTAAGCGACGGCATGGCCGCGGCCAAAGCCTGAGGCCAGACGACGTGGCGCATGAGCTGAAGTCGGGTCAGGCCGATGCACAGCCCGCTTTCTATCTGAGACTTGCCCACGGCCTCCAGGCCGCCGCGGATGGACTCGGCCATGTAGCCGCCGCCCAGGAAGGCCAGGCCTATCACCGCGCAGGTGGCGGCGTCGAGGCGCACGCCAGCTCGCGGCAACCCGAAATACAGGAAAAAGAGCTGAATCATCAGCGGGGTGTTGCGGGCCAGCTCGACATAGGCCGAGGCCAGCTTGTCCAGCGCCGGCGTTCGATGATATATGGCCACCGCGGCGGCCGCGCCCAGCGCGAGGGCGGCAGCGATCCCCAAGGCGGCCAGCTCGGCGGTCAGGACGATGGCCTTGAGAAAGGCCGGCGCGAACTTGACGATGTAGCTCAGTTCCATGCTGCGCTCCGACGGCTTGCGTCCCTTTTGCTCCCGTCCGGCCGGAGCGCCCTGCGGGCGCCGACCGGACCTGCGGCTCAGTCCGCGGCCGACCGGACCATGGAATAGCTCAACAGGCCGGAATCCAGGATCAAATCGCGACGGAACACGGCAAAACCGTAGTGGAGATAAATGTCGCGGCTGAACTCGTCCTGCGTGCCCAGAAAGCAGGGCAGCTTGGCGGCGTCAAATTCCGCGAGCTTTTTCCGCATTAGGGCGCTGGCCACCTTGCGGCCCTGACGATCAGGCGCGACGGCGATGGGCGTCAGAGCCCAATAGGGCTGACTGATCACTTGGTCGCGAGCCCGCAGGAACAAATCGAAAAAACCCAGCCAGCGATCCTGGACCTCGCGGGGATAATCCTCGATGGCCTCCGACATGGGCCCCAGCTTTTTTTGGGTCTCCTGGGCGGCCAAATGCCCTGCGACGAAGGTCGCAGGCGGCGTCCAAACGGCCGCGCCGATGACGCGGCCGTTCTCGACGGCCAGCTCGGTCTCCTTGTAGGCCGTCCCCACGGCGACGCGCCAGCGGAAGACGTCCATCAAAAATTTGAATCTGAAATTCAATGATTTCATCATGTAAGCGTAAAGGTCCGTCGGAAAAAAGGCCTTGGCGATCATTTCCACCACTTCCGCCAGATCCTCCGGCTCGAATAGTCTGATATCCATAAGTTACATCAGTTGCTCTCACCCTTATTTGGTCATATTAGATATATTTTAGTTTTATAAATTTTTAAACATACAAAATGTCTATGATGTTATATTTTATAAATTTAAACTTTTTAAATTTTTAAGCGTTTTAGACGGCTGGACGTGGACCCTCCCAGTCCGCTTTTTTTTGGCCTTCGCTTTTGTCGGCCGGGTGGGGCAATGGCTCTCGTGTTAGGGCAACGGCTCTCGGTTTGCGGGCGCCGTTTCAATTCCCTTGAAGCTCGGCGCCGCGGCCCGGCGGACCGCGTCGCGCATTTTCGCCGAAACCGACGGCCTACGAACCGGCCGAACCGGCCGCGGGAGGGCACGCGCCTGAGGGCCGGCGACCAACCCCCCAGACGCCGGTGAAAAAAACTCGCGTCAGTCGATCAGCACGACGCCGGGATCGATGGACTCGCCGTAGACGGGCCGCAGGGTGGCGTCGTAGACCGTGTAAAAAAACTTCTCCTTGGTGAGCTTGTCGATCTCCTCGTTGAGCCAGTTGAGCAACTCGGCGTTGCCTTTCTTGACCGCCGGGTTGATGGTCTCGTCGGGCCCCAGGGCCTGCACGCCGACGATCAGATCGGCGTGCTCCCGCTCCCAGGCGAAGACCAGGAAGTTGTCCTGACTCAAGGCGTCCGCGCGGCCGTCGAGCAGAGCGCTGAGGCCGTCGGAGATGCGGTCGAACTTGATCAGCTCTATCTCGGGATGGTGGTCTGTGAAATAGCGGTCCTGACTGGAGCCCTTGTTAAGGATGAGCTTTTTCCCTTTAAGCTGGGCGACGTCGGTGATGGGGGCCGACTTGGGCGAGATGACGCCGATCGACACCTTAAAATACGGATTGGCGAAATCGACCTTCTCGGCCCGTTCAGGCGTTTTGGTGAAGTTGGCCAATACGATGTCGACCTTGTCGGCTTCCAAAAGCTCGATACGATTGGCCGTGGAGGTGTGAGTCCA
>JAISZC010000074.1 GCA_031269485.1 Deltaproteobacteria bacterium | reverse complement strand
AGTCTGTGGAGAGGAAGGCTCTGGCCTTGCGGGCAGTCACAAGGTGAAACCGGCCTCTATGAAGCAGAAAGTCAGCACCAAATCAGATGGTTAGATTTGGATAGGTCTGACAGAACGGGTTTTGGCGCTCAAGGCTGCGGCTCCAGCCAGCGCGACAGGGCGCCGTAGAGTTCCTTGAGGTTGATGGGCTTGGTGATGTGGTCGTTCATGCCGGCCTCCAGGCTCAGCTCGCGGTCGCCGAGCATGGCGTGGGCCGTCATGGCGATGATGGGCAGGCGGACGTGCTTGGGGTCGGCTCTGAGGGTCCTGGCGGCCGCCAAGCCGTCCATTACCGGCATTTGGATGTCCATGAACACCAAATCGTAGGCGCTCGCCGACAACAAATCGACGGCCTCCTGGCCGTTGTTGGCGATGGTGACGTTCAGCCCGGCCTTCTCCAAAATTTTCTTGGCCACCAGCTGGTTGACTTCGTTGTCCTCGGCCAGCAAAATCCGCCGACCCTTGAACCGGCCGGACAGCTGGGCCGCCTCGGCGGTCAGGACGCCGGCCGCCGCCTTGGCGCGGGAGACTTTTTCGCCGAAGGCGTCGGACAGGGCGTTGAAAAGCGAGGACGACGAAAAAGGCGTCAGCAGAAAGGCGTTGAAAAAAGCCAGCTCGGCTTCCTGGTTGAGCTGGGCCGAGGCCGAGTGCATCAGCACGGCCGGCAGCCGCTCCTTGTCGACGATTTTTCTGACCCGTTCGACGAAATCGGTGGAAGTCCTGATCCGCTGGGCGACGAGGAGAATGTCGTATTTTCCAGGGTCGGCGGCCAGCTCGGCCAGGGCCTGCTCGGGGTCGAGACGTCCGTCGGGCCGCAGGGCGAAGTGCCGCAAGTGCTCGCAGAGGTTGTCGAGGGCGGGCTCGACGGCGGCCACCACCAGCGCCGACGCGTTGCGGCGCTTGAGCTCCGGCGCCGGCGCCTCTTCGGCCGCGGGCCCGAGCCGGAAGCGGGCGGTGAATACAAAGCGGCTGCCTTGGCCCGGCTCGCTTTCGCACCAAAGCTCCCCGTCCATCATCTCGACGAGGCGCTTGGAAATGGCCAGCCCCAGGCCGGTCCCGCCGTACTTGCGGGTGGTGGAGGCGTCGGCCTGGGAGAAGGCCGCAAACAAGCGCTCAGTTTGCCCGGGGGCGATGCCGATGCCGGTGTCGCGCACCTCGAACTGCAAGACCGTCTGATCCGAGCGGCGGCGTTCCCGTTCGACGACGGACACCGCCACGTAGCCTTCTTCGGTGAACTTGATGGCGTTGCCGACCAAGTTGTGCAGCACCTGACCGAGACGCACCGGGTCGCCGACCAAGACGCCGCAGGGCCTGGGCGGGACGTGCATGATGAGCTCCACGCCCTTCTGGTCGGCCTGAGTGCTGGCGGAGTCGATCACCGACTTGAGCAAGGCTTCCAGCCGGAACTCGGTCATCTCGATTTCCAGCCGGCCGGCCTCGATTTTCGAGAAATCGAGGATGTCGTTGATGATCCGCAGCAAGTTGCCGGCCGATTGGCGAATCCGCGACAAGAAATCCGCCTGGTTCTCGTTGAGGGACGTTTCCATCAGCAGATGGGTCAGCCCCAGGATGCCGTTCATGGGCGTGCGGATCTCGTGGCTCATGTTGGCCAAAAACTCGCTTTTGGCCTTGGCCGCCGCGTCGGCCTGATCCTTGGCCGCCCGCAGGGCCGCCTCGCTGAGCTTTTGGGCCCGCAGATCCCGCACGCAGGTCAGCAGGCACTGCCGGCCGCCGTAGACGATGGGCAGGTGGGCCAGCTCGCAAGGCACCGGCGCTCCGGCGGCGTCGCTCAGCAGCAGCTCCTCCTGGACCGAGCCGGCGAAGCTGGCCGCGTCGAAGACTTCGTCCAAGTGCTCCGGGCTGAGGCCGAGGCGGGCGACGTCGCGCGTGAACTGGTCCTCGTCGTCGAGCCCCAGCATCTTGAGGATCTGCGGGCTGGACTTGACCGCCCTCAGGCCGTTCCAAACCAGGTAGCCGTCGATGGAGGCGGCGAAGACGGCCTTCATGACGGCCTCGAGGTCCTTGCTGCGGGCCGCCTCCTCCTCGAACTGGTTGGCTTGGGCGTAGATCTCCGTCAGCTGGCCGCTGAAGCGGTCGAGCAGCTCGGCCATGCCGGCTATTTCCTTGACCGTGATGGGCGGCCGCGCGCCGTGGCCGTCGTCGAGCCGGCCGGCCTGGATGTCGGCCAGCTTGCCGAAGGTCCAGCGCAGCGGCGAGATGACCAGGCGGAAGAAGACGGAGAAGAAGAAGGCGAAGGCCGCGGCGATGAGCGCGAAGAGAGCCTTGGTGGCCGAGGCGGCCGAATCGGCGGAGGCCTCGATGGATTCCAGGGCCAAGCCCACGGCCCGCTGGGAGTCCAGCCTGACCTGGTCGCGCAGGCTGCGCAAGATGAGATCGGTCTCCCGCCACTGGCGGCTCAGCTCCTGGGTCAGCGCGTCCCAGGCGCTTTTCTTGGAAAGGCTGACGCGGACGATCTCCTCGAGGGTGGCCGCGCGCCGGTCGACCATGGCCGGAGGGAGGCCTTGCGCCTTCAGTTCGACGACGAAGTCGGCCAGCTCGTCGAGCCCCTCGCGGACGGCCGCCTCGACCTCGCGCCGCTCGTCGAGTCCGGAGCGGCCGTAGTCGTACGGCACGTTGGTCGGAAAGGTCTCCATGAAGACCAAGTAGAGCAGATGCCGCCGTCCCACGTCGTCGTGGAGATCGGCCAAGGCCTGCAGGGCCTGAAAAAAATTCAGCTCGATGGCGGCCATCTCGTCGGCCAAAGTCGCCATGCGATCGCGGGTGGTCGCCAAGCCGCCGATGGCCCGGGCGGCTTCGTCGCCTTTGGTCAGACCCAGCTTCGAGAAGCGATCCAAGCTTTCGGCGACCAAGGTCATGGCGCCGAGGCGGGCGTCGCTTCTGATGCGCCGGTCGCCGGTGACGTAGGCCACCTCGGTGAGGCGCCGCAAATTCTCGATGTCCAAAAGGACGTTTTGGCTCTCGACCAGCTCGGGAAGGCTGGCGGAGGCTATTTCGGCGGTCAGCGCCTTGACGGTGCTGATTCGGGAGATCTCCAGCGCGGCCAGCAGCCCCACGACGACCAGCATGAGCAGGAGCATGGTCGCCGTCAACGTCGAGATGCCCAACGTCGCGACGCTCGCGGCGCGGGGCGCCGTCTTGGAGTTGGACGCCGCCGACTTGGCGACGGACTCGGACTGCGGCTCGTCGTCCGGCCTGACCTCGGCGCCCAGCCGGGCCTCGGCCGCCTCCGGCTGAGGCTCGGTCTGCGGCAGCTCGATGTCCAGCAGCCGGGCCAGCTCCGAGAAGGTCTGATCCTCGCCGGCTTGAGCTTGGCTAGGCCCAAGGGGCGACTCTTCGCCAGCCTCGGCGCTTGAGGCCGCCGAGGCCTCCGTTGAAATGGCGGACGCCGCCGAAAGCTTGGACTCGGAAGCGGTGTCGGAAGAGAGACGATCGGACGGCACTTTTTCTTTCCAGAACGCAAAATATGCGGGCAGTTCGCGTCGGCCCAAAGCCGGCGCGACGTCTAGCGCGTCATTCGACGAGCCGTCGGCAAGCCGTCGGCAAGCTTGCCAAGGGCTCTTGACGGCGCCTAAGACGGGCGTCATATTGACATAGGCCAGTATATCATTTTTTTGACAGCCCGACTCGGAGGCCGGCCAGCGGTTGTCAAGGGCTGGTCCTGGCGAGAAACGGCCTGGCGCCGGCCCTTCGCCGCCCGCGGCTTCGTCGCCCTCGCGGGCGCCGACGTTCCGTCGGCCCGCGAGCCTGCGAGCCCGCGCCCAGACGACGCCGCAAGACGGCGGACGGCCACGGCGCCTTCAGGCCGGCGCCGCCCGGCTGTTCGGCTTGAAGGCGGCTTCAGGGAAAGCCGCCGGCCCCGCGCGCGTTCGCGGACCCCTGCGCCAAAGCGCCGCCTCGGCCCGTCGACGGAAAGGCGGGAGCTCCGAGGCCGGCGCCGCCGCGGTGTCGCGAGCCGCCGCCAGGCCGCCGGCCCTCAGGCGGCCGAAAAGCCCCGGCCGACGCGTTGACGCCCCGGGAAGGCCGCGCCAGGCTTTCGGCCGCCGCCATCGTCGTCGTCCCCCCAACCAAGGCCGCCGCCGGCCTCACGGAGCCGTCATGAAAACCGTCTTCCTCGGCCTGGGCCGCATGGGCTCGCCCATGGCCCGGACCATCGCCCAAGCTGGCCTCGCGCTGGAAGTCTGCAACCGCGACCCCGAGAAGGCCAAGCCCCTGGCCGACTTGGGCCTGACGGTCCACCGGCGGCCGGAGGCCGCCTTCCGCCAGGCCGATCTGATCCTGACGATGGTCTCCGACGACTTGGCCTTGACGTCGCTGGCCACCGCCGAACGGCTGGCTCTGGCCGCGCCCTCGGCCGTCCATGTGTCGCTGAGCACCGTCAGCGTCGAGCTGACCGAGCGTCTGGCGGCCCTCCATGCTTCCTTGGGGCTGAGCTTTGCGGCCTGCCCGGTCTTCGGGCGGCCGGAGGCCGCGGCGGCGGGCGCCTTGCAGCTTTGCCTGGCCGGCCCCGCGGAGGCCAAGGAGCGAGCCCGCCCTTGGCTGAATCCCCTGGGGCGCGTTTGGGACTTCGGCCTCAAGCCCGCCGGCGCCGTCGGCGTCAAGCTGGCCGGCAACTTCATGATCGCCTCCTTGCTGGAAACGCTGGCGGAGGCCTTTTCGCTGACCGAAAAGCACGGCGTCGCCCCCGAGCGTTTCTTTGAGCTGATGAGCGGGACGCTGTTCGACGCCCCGGCCGTCAAAACCTACGGACGGCTGATGCTGGAGGCGAACTTTGAGAACGCCGGCTTTCCGGTTCGGCTGGGGCTCAAGGACATCGGCCTGGTCAAGGCGGCCGCCCGCGACAGCCGCGCGCCCATGCCGCTGGCCTCGTTGGTGGAGGACAGGCTTTTGCGGTTGATGGCCCGCGGCTGGGGCGAATTGGACTGGAGCTCGACCGGCCGGCTTCAAAGGGAAGACGCCGGCTTGGCGGCGTCTTCCGGCCGGCTGGAGGGCGGCGAGGCGGAGACCGGCCAGGACGCCGCCCGGCCGAGGCGAAGCCGGTCGGAAGGCTGGCCGGCGGACGGCCCGGGCGGCGGAGTCAAAGCGAGAGTCCGCGGCGAGCCGAAGAAAATCGAAGCCGGCCGAAAGCCGCCCGGACGTCAAAGCGAAATGAAGGCCCAGGCGTGCAGGCCGCGGCGGGCCAGGGATTGAAGGCAGGCGTTGGAGGAGCCGGGCGCGGTCAGGACCGTCCGCCGCCAGGCGGCGAAAAATTCCGTCGGGCCGAGGGCCCGGCCGGCGGTTCCGCGTCAAGTCAGAGGCCAGTCGGAAAAAACTCCGCCCTGCCGGCGGTAGGCGGCTGACGGCAGCAGATTGGCCGCCGCCAACGCCGGCATGATCATGGCCTGCGCGGGCTGTTTGAAGCTGATGGCCAAGCCGCAGTTGGGATTGACCTCCTTGGGGACCGGCACCAGCTCGAAGGGCAGGCCGCGATCCTCGAGCAGCTCCTCGGCGTTGAGGATGCGGGTGTTGGTGTCGAAAACCAGTATGATCTCAGGGACGTCCATGGCGGCTTGAGAGGTTCGGGCGGCGCAAGCTCAGAGGTCGCCGGCGGCGCCGGCGGCTTCCGCTTCGGCCGCACGGGCGGCCTCGGCCTCCGCTTCGGCCGCGCGGACGGCCTCGGCCTCCGCTTCGGCCGCGCGGGCGGCTTTAGCTTCGGCGGCGGCGGCGCGGGCGGCCAGGACCTCTTTGTCGGCGTCGAACGGTTTCGCCCCGAGCGACTTCACCAGGCCGCGCCCGGCCGTCGGATTTCGGCGGCCGCGGCGGCTCACGGCCAACACGGCCTCGGCGGCGGTCAGCGCGTCGGAACGGGAGGTGAACCAGCCGAAAGAAAACCTCACCGCGCCGCCTGGAAAGGTGCCCAGGGACTGGTGGGCCAAGGGGGCGCAGTGGAGGCCCGCCCTGGTCAGCACGCCGGCCTCCGCCTCCAGTTCGACGGCCAGCTCCGAAGCGGACCAGCCGGGCAGGTTCAGCGACAACACGCCGGTGCGCCGGGCGGAAGGATCGAGGATCCGCAGGCCGACGAGCGGGGCGGTTTTTTCGCGAAACAGGTTGACCAGAGTCCGCTCATGTTCGGCGATGGCCTGGACGCCGACGCCCAGCACGAACTCGATTCCGGCCGCCAGGCCGGCCAGGCCATGGGTGTTGGCCGTGCCGGGCTCCAAGGCGTCGGGCAGAAATTCGGGGGGCTCGAAGCTGTCGGAGCGGCTGCCGGTGCCGCCGACGGCCAGGGGAGCCAGCTCCAGTCCCGGTCTGACCCACAGCCCGCCGACGCCGGTGGGGCCCATGAGGGCCTTGTGCCCGGTGAAGCACACGATGTCCGCCCACGAGCCCGCGTCGTCCAAGGGCGCGGCCCCGGCCGTCTGGGCCGCGTCGATCAGCAGCGGCACGTCGCCCAAGGCCGCCTTGACGTCTCTGATCGGGGCCAGGGCGCCGGTGACGTTGGAGGCGTGGTTCAGGACGGCCAGCTTGGTCTCGGGCCGCAGGCGCCGGGCGAATTCGGCCGGCTCGACGCGACCGGCGACGAGGGGCGCCACCTCCCATTCGACGCCGACCTCCTTGACCAGCCGCGAGAGGGGCCGGGCGACGGCGTTGTGCTCCAAAGGCCCGCTGAGCACGTGATCGCCCGCTTTGAGGCCCAGTCCGCGCAAGGCCAAGTTGAGGGCCCAGGTGACGTTGGCGACGAAGATGACGCGGCTGTTGTCTTGGACGCCCAAAAGGGCGGCCACGGCCTTGCGGGCCCGATGCACCGTCTTGGAGGCGGACAGCGAGGCCGCGTGTCCGCTGCGTCCGGGGCTGGCCGGAGCGGCCAAGGCCGCGGACACGGCCGCGGCGACTTCCGGCGGCTTGGGAAACGAGGTCGCGGCGTTGTCCAAATAAATCATAGGACGATCTCCCGACCGGCGTCGGCTTCGACGCCTGAGCCGACGGCCTGTCGGAAGGCTTCCAGGCCGGCCAGCAAATCTTTGACGTTGGTGAGCTACATGTTCGGGCAAAAAACCTCGACGTCGGTCTCCCAAAAACGCTTTTCGGGCCGCGCCGCCCGAAGCGACTCGACCAGGCCGCTTTCGCCGACGACGAGCACGTCGTCGGCCTCGCAGCTCAGGCACCAGTCCCACATGGACTGGCTGTCGCCGACGTGATCGGCCAGAGCTCTGACCTCGGGAAGGCACAAGGCGTTGACGGCCGTCAGGGCCCCGGGCCGCTGGCGGAGGATTGTCCTCACCGCCTCCGGCCCGACCTGACGGTGTACCTGGCACTCGGCCCCCGGCCAGTCGCGATGCGGCAGGGCGTCCGGATCGCCCGAGCTCAAGGCCGGAAGCACCGTCGCCGGCCGCTCGGCCGGCCAGCTCAAGGCCGTCAGGCTCTCTGGCGGATCGAGCGCGACGTCGCACAGCTCCTTGACCGCCCGAGCGGCCTTGACGTCGGCCACCAAGAGGGCCCCAGGCCGCGCCCGTCTGGCCTCCAGCGCCTCGGCGGGGCCGACCATTTCGCTGAACGGACAGCCGGCGTCGGCGCGCGGCGTCAGCACGCTCAAATCCGGCCGCAGGCGTTCGGCCGCCTCGACGAGAAAGCTCACGCCGCACATCATCACGGCCCGGGCGCGGCTGGCCGCGACGCGCGCCAGCAAGCCGCGGCTCCCGCCCACGTGACGCGCCAGAGCCTTGACGTCGAGGCGCTGATAAAAATGAGCCAGAATTTCGACGTCCAGCGCCTCGGACAAAAGCCTGACCCGTTCGGCCTGGCGCCTTTTGCGCTCGCCGGGCTTGAGACCGCCGCAGATCATCGCCCGGCGCCTCCCGCGGCCGGCCTCACCACCGCACCCCTTGGGCCATGGCGTAAACTTCGCCGCTGGAGCTCACGTAGCGGCCCATGGCGCGCACCGACAGCAAGCTCGAATATCTCTCCCGGAGAGAGGAGCTGTCGGCATAATACCTCAAAGCGCCCTCTTTTGGAAACTGCGGCATGGAAAAGACCACGGGCTTGCCCGAGGGCACCCCGGCCAGAAAGCCCAAGTCGTCTTCGAGCTGCTCCAAGACGTTGAGCAGCAAGAAGGCCTCGTAGCGCTCGTATTGACTGCGGATCTGAGGATCGCAAAAATCGCCGTACAAAAAGCTCCAGCCTGGAAAGGCGGCCTTGGCCGTCTTGATTTGATCGTGGCCGCGATCCACGCCCAGATAAACCTCGGGGCGCTGACGACGCTCGGTCATGACCCCGGCGAAGCGACCCGGGCCGCAGCCCAAGTCGACCACGTTGGCGATGTTGAGCATGCCCAGCCGGCTGAAGGCGTTCTCGTACATGGTCTTGTCGTAGGGCGGCAGCGGCGTGGGCTCGGCTGGCGCGGCTTCCGGGCCCGGCGGGAGGACGCGCCGGCCCGGGACGGACAAGAGGGCCGCGGGGTTGTTCAAAAGCTGGTTGGGATTGAAGGACATGAAATCTCCCGCTCAGACCAGGACCGCCCGAAAGACGTGGCAATCGCAAGGTCCCACGTTGGCCCGGAAATATTGGAGGGTGGCCTCCACGTCGTACTTGGCGAAGCGCCCGTCGCGCTTGAGAACCTTTTTGGTCTGGGTGAAATCGCCCAGACAGCCGCCCTCGGCCTTCATCTCCTTTTTGAGGGCTTCGCGAAAATCTTTCCAGTCCTGATGATCGCCGATGGTCAGCACGAGCTCGGGCTTGCCGGAGGCGACCTGCTCGCAGAGCTCCCGCGTCTCCTGGTAATAAAAATTCTCGGCCAAGTTCTCCAGCTCGACCTCGCGGCCGCTGACGCTGTCGCGGCCCACCAGGCGGTAGCGTTGACTGCGGCCGTCTTGGCCGTCGACGAGCTTGAGCACGGCCAGCATGAGCTTTTCAAGCCGCTCGCGCGTCGACAGGCCGTCGGCGACGGTGAAAAACTTGACTCCCAGCCACAGCGAGTCGATGAAGGCCTTCATGGCCCCGACGTTGTCGGAGTTGTCCAGCAGCATCTTGGCCTTGTCGGGCCGCCCCAAATTGACGTAGACCTTGGCCAGACGCCTGAGGGCCGGCAAGTCGTCAGGACGGAAGGTCAAGATGGTTTCCAGCTCCTTGGCCGCCTGGGCCCAGCGGCCCTCCAGGGCAAGCACCTCGGCCAGATTGAATCTGGCTTCCAGGAAATCCGGCTTGATCTCGACCGCCCGCTTGAGGCTGCTCTTGGCCTCGGTCGACAAGCCCTCGGTCAGCGAGACGACGCCCAAATTGTTCCAGGCGTGCACGTCCCCGGGGCACAAGTCCACCGCCCTTTGAAACAAGGCCTTGGCCTCCTCGAGCTGGCCTTCGTTGAAAAGCCGCTCGCCCTCTTGAACCAAATCGTCTCCGACGAAAAGCGGCTGGATGGTCGCCTCGGCGACGCGGCTTGCGCTCAGTTCTTCCATGATGCCCTCCTGCCGTCAGCCCGCCATTGCGGCCCGGGCGGTTTCAGCTGAAGCTTTGCCTGCAAAACCGGCGCCAAATGCTCTCATGAAAGCCTCAAGCCGAGCCGCAGCCTCGCGAAAGCCCCAGGCCAGCCACGCTCGGACGCCGGAGGGCCGCGGGCCGGACGGCCCCGTCCGGAACCAAACGACCTGGCCAGCCCCTTTCGCAAGGCCCGCGCCAAGCCGCGGCCTGCATTTTTTGCCGGCCGCCTGATCAATCGCTGTCAACGTGCAATTAATGGCGCCTCCCTTGGGCCCTCTTGAGCCCGACCGTCCGAACCGCGCCGTAACCTCGCCCGAACCACGCCCTAACCACGCCCGGACGCCGCCGTCGAGCTGGACAACGGTCTAAAGCTTCAAAAAAAAATTTCTTTCGACGTTGTTTAAGGCTTTTCAATAATCAAAAGGCCTAAAACAACCTCTGGAACAGATAGGCCGTCCGGGCGCTCCACAGAGGGACGGGACGCATTCCGGCTAACTTTGAAAAAAACTATTGACGCGTAAAAAACTTGGCCCTATAATTCCTTCAACTCCGAGCCCGACCCGGGGAAGCGGGCGGCGCGGCCGGGCTTCCGCTTAAGCTCGCCTGCATCTTTCGCCTAAGGCCGTCATGATGGCGGCGCAAGTTTTTTGGCGCCCCCGGGCGCCGGAAAAGAAAACCTGCCGCGCGTCCAGTCCCGGATGACCGTTGGCCAGGAAACGTCTAATCGCCGTCCGCTTAGCCGGCCGGTTGACGTGGGGCCGCCCGCTTGGGCTGCGCCTCGGCCCTGCTAAAAGCCCTCAGGTGCGAGCGCTGCTCTGACGGCCCAACGCCAAGCCCGTTTTTTGTTTTCCTTGGGAGGTTTTATGAAACGCCTTTGTTGGAACAAGTTTTTGATGGCTTTGACCGTCGCCCTGACTGCCGCTTTCCTCTTCGTGGCCTGCGACAGACCGGCTCCGGCGCCAGAACCGGCCGCCCCGGCCGCCGAAACGCCGGCTGCCCCGGCCGCCGAAGCCCCGGCCGCCGGCGACGCGCCGGCTGACGCCGCGCCCGCCGACGCCGCTCCCGCCGCCGAAGCTCCCGCCGCCGAAGCTCCCGCTGACGCCGCGCCCGCTGACGCCGCGCCCGCTGACGCCGCTCCGGCTGACGCCGCTCCGGCTGACGACGCCGCTCCGGCCGCCGAAGCCCCCGCCGACGCCGCTTCGGCTGACGCCGCTCCCGCCGAAGCCGCTCCCGCCGAAGACACGCCCGTCGACGGCATCTCGCTGGACGCCAGCGGTCCGGCCGCCGACGAAACCGCGCCGGCCGAATAAGGCCACCATGACCGCGCCGTCCGTCCTCCGCTCCAGCCCGCCGGCTGGCGGCGCCAGGTCTTCGGACGGCGCGGTCGCCGCGCCTCAGGTCTGCAGCCGCCGGCTTTTCGACGCCGGTTGATCGCCGACGCTCTTTTGGCCTCCGGCCGGCCAACGTTCAGGGCGCCGCCAGCCGCCACTGGCCCCTCATTGACTATAGCGACTATCTCTTACCTTTTGTAAAAATATTCGTTAATTTATCTAATAAATTTTCTCTGCCGTAAGCAGACAGGACTTCAAGGAGGATAAAGTGAATTACGTCGACAGTCAACGAAAGCGGGCGATTCAGTTGGTTGAAGGAGGTTTCTTCGAGGGTGATCCAGGCGGCGCAATGTTCAAGGGGACGCCACAACGCCATGTCTTGCAAAGTGGCCTCTTCAACCTCTACCCCGATATCAGAACTAATGCAATTGAATATTTTGAGAAAAATGACATCTCTTGGTGGTTTGGCAGTCGCCCCAACGGTCATACCTTAGCCACACAGACCGCCTGCCTAAATCATTTATTCCCCTTAAGGCAAGACAAAAAAGCGGTCTTAAACCTGCTCAAAACATTTTCTAATGAATTTACCGATGTCTTTACCATTCCTGAAAAGCTCGAGGGTTTCATCCAGTTTGAGTCATTAGGCGCTAACGCCAATCACTTGAAGGAAGGCTTCTCCTCTCGCGGAGTCAACTGCACTTGCCTGGGCGCTCTGATCATCGCCAAGCGCAAGAGCGGACGCCGCGTTCTTATTCCGATCGACTGGGTGTATACTGAAAGTTACCGGCACGACGATAAGTCCCTGGGCAACAAGGGGGCAAGTCGTAAAGCTCGCTATCTCAGCTTGATCGAAAATAGCAATTTTTTAAACGAAGATGCTCTCAATTACGTCTGGTTTGAGCCGTTCTTCCGCCTCATGAAGCAAACCGTGTTGGCGGAGCAGATTATAGTCCACCAGGACCCAGGATACGAAGCTGACGACCTGCTGTTCCTCCACGTTGTCCCCAGCGAAAATGAACAATTTTTAGGCGCCTATCGCTCCAGCGGCAAATCCATGCTGGAAACCTGGAAGTCTTGCTTGGTCAACCCCGAAAAATACGTGCTGATCGACCCTAGCAAGCTGTGGAGCCGTCAGGAAAAGCGGGCTGTCCTCGCCCAATATTTGAAACATCGCTATTGGTAAGGCCTGCAGGCCGCCAGCGACCAGCCCATAAGCTGAACATTTAGCTGAGCAAGAACCAAAAACCAGGGTCAAGGCCGAGTTTTCTGGCCATGATCATTGGCTGGCCTGCGCGGCGACGCCCCCGGGCGGTTTGGCGCGGCGGCGTCCCGACGCGCCGTGTCCGCCGGCTCAGGACAAGTCGTGAACGCCAAAGCCTTCATCTTCGATCTCGACGGGACCATTCTCGACACCCTCCCGGACTTGGCCGACAGCCTCGACGCGGCCCTGACCGCCGTCGGGCTGCCGGCCATCCCTTTAGAAAAATATAAAATCATGGTCGGCGACGGCCTGCTCAAGCTCATTGAGAGGGCCTTGCCCGACGAACGGCGCGCCGAGCTGGCCGAGGCCACGCGGCTGAGGTTCAAGGCCGAATACGCCCGGCGCCGCTGCGCTCGGACGGTTCCCTGCCCTGGCCTGCCGGAGGTCCTCGCCGCCCTGGCCGCCCGCGGCCGGCGCTTGGGCGTGCTGACCAACAAGGACCATGACGACGCCCAAACGATCGTCGAGCATTATTATCCCGGGCGCTTTCAGGCCGTCCTGGGCGCCGCGGCCGGCCGCCCGCCCAAGCCCGACCCGACCGGCGCCCTGGAGCTGGCCGGCCTTTTGGGCGCGACGCCGGCCGAGGTCGTCTACGTCGGCGACAGCGGCGTGGACATGACCTTGGGGCTCAGAGCCGGCTTTCGCCCGGTGGGCGCCGCTTGGGGCTACCGGTCGGCGGCGGAGCTCGAGGCGTCCGGCGCCTTCGCCGTCGTGGCCGCGCCGACGGATTTGCTCAAATTTTTGGCTTCATGAGGCCGCGCCCGGCCGGCGGCGAGCCGAACGGCGGCGGTCTTCGAGCTCCCCAAAAATCTGGCCTAAGGCGGCAAGCGCCATAAAAGGCCATAAAAGACCAAAAAAGACGCGTTAGGCGACTAAATGAGGGGGCTAACGCTCGTGGGCCTAAATGCACGGCCTATAAATGTTCGGTCATTGATGCTTGAGCGCTTGCCCAACCCCGCGACAGGTCACGTTATTTTATCATTATAGAGCGGAAATGCACTGAATTTTATAGTAAATTTGATAAGTTTGTTGAAAAAATCCGGGACAACATGTCTGTTACGCTACGTTGATCTCATTGAACACAGCGAGCACTTAAATAAAATTGTATTAATATCTTGTTGTTAGACGCCATTTTATCGGCGTCAGACGTTGGGGGCGGAGCTGATTTCTAATCATCAGCCCTTTAGAGGCTGATGTTTTTTGGCATCTTCAGGTCAAACCGGACAAAGTCAAGTTATTGAAACCGCCCCGTGGCCATAATCTAGCGGAAACCTAAAAATATTGCTTGACTTGCCCCGATAAATATATGACGTTGAGCGCAGCTATGGAGCCGTCAAGACCCTAATTCCGATATTTATAGCTATCTAAAACGTTGTTATTGGTATTTTATATTATCATTGAAACTAACAAATAATCAAGCGGCCTAAAACCCGGGCTGCCGGCGACGCGCGCCGTCGCCGAGGGGCCGCGAGCCCGAAGGCCTCGAGGCCCGCCAACCGCCAGGAAGTTTTCGATGAGCTCCGACCCGCCTCCGCGGCCCCGCCTCGAGCGCCGCCCCTCGCCCCCGCCGCCCCCGGCCTGGGCCGTCGACCCGGACGGCCGGCTGAAAACCGCCCCGGGCTCGGTCAAGCTGGCCCTCACGGGGGGCGTGGCCTCCGGCAAGTCGACCGTGGCCGAGCTTTTGGTCGCCTTCGGCGCCGCCAGAATTGATTTCGACGAATTGTCCCGGCAGGCGCTGGCCCCCGGAACTGAAGGCCGCCGCGCGGCGGTGGAGCTCTTCGGGCCCAAGATAGAAAAGCCCGACGGCGCCCTGGACCGGCGGACCATGGCCCGGATCATTTTCAAGAAAGCCGAGACGAGAAAGGCCCTGGAAGCCATCGTCCATCCGGCCGCTTGGCGGCTGATGCTGGAGGCTTTGCCGAAGCCTGGCGGCGGGCCGCCTCTGACGGTCATCGAGGTTCCGCTGCTCTACGAGGCCGCCTTGGACTCGCTCTTCGCCCCGACGGCCTTGACCTACGCCTCGCCCGACGCCCAGCTCAAGCGCCTTCGGGACCGCAACCAGGCCCTCGGCGGCCGGGAAGCCAAGCGCATGCTGGCCGCTCAGCTGCCCATGTCGGAAAAGCTCAGGCGAGCCGACTACGTCGTCGACAACGACGGCTCGCTGACGCATCTGATTCGCCGCGTCCGCGAGTTGCGGGACCGGCTCGTCGGCGGTCCGCCGCGATGAGCGCCGCCAAGCCCGCCGCCCCCGAGCCGAACGAGGGCCGCCCTTGGAGCCCTTTGGCCCAGCGCCTAAGGCCCCGCAACCTCGACGAGCTCATCGGCCAAAAGCACCTTTTGGGCCCGGGCAAGCTCTTGAGGCGGCTCTACGAGCTCGGCCAGACGGCCTCGCTCATTCTGTGGGGGCCGCCAGGCGTCGGCAAGACCAGCCTGGCGCGGCTGCTGACCGACCGGGCCAAGGCCGAGTTCGTGGAATTTTCCGCCGTGCTCTCCGGCATCAAGGACGTCCGCGAAGTCGTGGCGCAGGCCCAGACGCGCCGACGCCTCGGCGGCCGGCCGACGGTGCTGTTCGTCGACGAGATCCACCGGTTCAACAAGGCTCAGCAGGACGCCTTTCTGCCCCACGTCGAAAACGGCCTGATCACCCTCATCGGGGCCACCACCGAAAACCCCTCCTTTGAAATCATCCCGGCCCTCATCTCCCGCGCCAGCGTGCTCACGCTCGAGCCGCTGTCGCGCGACGAGCTCGCCGATTTGATCACCCTGGCCCTGACCGACCGCGAGCGGGGCCTGGGGGCCTTGGAGGCTCGACTGGCGCCGGAGGCTTTGGATTTCTTGGTCGTCAGCTCCGGCGGCGACGCCCGGGCGCTGCTCAACGCGCTCGAGCTCTCGGCCGGGCTGGTCCGGCCCGACGCCGACGGCCGGCGGACGGTCGATCTGGCCGCGGCCGAGGAGGCCGTGCAACGCAAGGCCTGGCGCTACGACAAAGGCGCCGAGGAGCATTACAACCTCATCTCGGCCCTCCACAAGTCCCTGCGCGACTCGGATCCCGACGCGGCCTTGTACTGGCTGGCCCGCATGCTCGACGGCGGCGAAGATCCGGTCTATCTCCTCAGGCGCATGATCCGCTTCGCCTCCGAGGACGTGGGCCTGGCCGATCCGCTGTCGCTGCTGCTGGGGATCTCGGCTTTGGAAAGCTACCGCCTCTTGGGCTCGCCGGAAGGGGAGCTGGCCCTGGCTCATCTGGCCGTCCATCTGGCCTTGGCCCCCAAGTCCAACTCGGTTTACAAGGCCTTTGGGGCGGCCCAGCAAGACGTCCGCCGACACGGCCCGCTGCCGGTTCCTCTCAACATCCGCAACGCCCCCACCAAGCTCATGAAAGATTTAGGCTACGGACGGGGCTACCAATACGCCCACGACCACCCCGACGCGCTGACGGATCAGCCGCGCCTGCCCGACGAGCTCCGGGAGAGGCGCTATTATTGGCCCACCCGGCGCGGCCGGGAAAAAGCCTTGGCCGAGCATTTGGACGCCCGCCGCGAAGCCCTGCGGCGCCGCCGCGAGCGGCCGGAAGGCCGGCCCGGCGGTTGGCCGCCGGAAGAGCGGCCCGCAGGTTGGCCGCCTGAAGAGCGGCCTGAAGACCGGCCCGCAGGCCGGCCTGAAGAGCGCGAGGACTGAAAGCAGTCTGACGGCGGGGCGAGGGCCGACCGGAGGGCCCGGCGCGGCCTTGAGGCCCACGCTGTCGGCCCCGAAAAAAAACGCTCCCGGAGAGCGCAAGGCGAAAATGACGGCCTCGAAAAAAAACCGGAGAGCGCGGCTCTCCGAGCCCCGCCGTCCGGCCGCCCTTGAACGGTCCTAAAGCTCGCCCGACGCTTAAGGCAAAAAGGTGACTGGCTCCTTGCGGTCCAAATTGGCCGCGGCCAAGGCGGCCATGTCGTCGCAAAATTCGTCGTCCTCGATGCTTTTGGCTTTTTCCGGACACAGCTTGACGCAGGCGGCGCAGAGGATGCATTTTTCGGCGTCGATGCGTTTGGGATCGCCGTCGGCGAAGGCGCCGACGGGACAATGCTTGACGCACGTCAGACAACCTGCGCAGCGCCGGGAGGTGACCGGCACGAAGGGCAGCTTGGGCGGATACGGCCGGTAAGGGCGGCGGCTTTTGGCCAGCAGGAATTTTTCCGACAGGCTGCCTTCGCCCATCAGCGCCTGGCGCAGCGAAAACCCGAAAAAGCGGGCCTGCTCCTCGTCGGCCGCGTCCGGCCTGGCCTGGCCCATGACGTGGGAATAAGAATGCTCGCCGACGAAGGCCGCGGCGGCCAACACCTCGTAGCCCTTGTCGCGGCACAAATCGTAGAGCTCCAACAGGGCGTCCTCGTAGGCGCGGTTGCCGTAGACGACCACGGCGGCGACCGGCCGGCGGCCGCCGGGCAGGGCGGCGAAGAACTCCCTGACGAGCTTGGGCAGGCGGCCGCCGTAAACCGGAAAGGCCAGCAGCAAAAATTCGTCCCGCTCCAAGGGAACGGACTTCTCTCTGGCCGCGGGCAAGGTGATGTCAAAGTCGCGGGGCCTGAGGGCCAAGCCGTTGGAAATGAATTTGGCCACTCGGCGGGTGGCGCCCGTCGGGCTGAAAAAAACGTTGGCGCTCTGAACTAGCTGACGTCCCATCTGAGTCGGGCTCCCTTCCTGCCTTCCGCGCCAAGGCGACGCGCCGACGGACCGGCGGCTCGCCGTCCCGCCCGGCGAGCCGTCGGGTTCAGCGCTTGAGGGCCAAAAAGCCCAGCGGCGGCAAGGTCAAATTCAGGCTCTGAGGCCGCCCATGAGCCTCAATGGGCTCCGTCGCGCGGCCGCCGCCCAGCCCGACGTTGGAGCCGCCGTAGACCTCCGAGTCGGAGTTGAGCAGTTCTCGCCAAAAGCCGGGCGCGGAAACCCCGATGCGGTAATTTTCGCGGACCACGGGCGTGAAATTGAAGACGAAAAAGACCTCTTCTTGGCGACCGCGTCTGACGAAGCTGATGACGGTCGAGTCGTAGTCCCGAAAATCGATCCATTCAAAGCCTCGCCAATCGTGATCCAGCTCGTAGAGAGCCGGCTGGGCGACGTAGAGGCGGTTGAGATCCCGCGCGAACTTTTGCAGGCCCTGATGCTCGGGCCGCTCCAGCAATTCCCAGGAAAGAGCGCGACTGTGATCCCATTCGGAAATTTGGCCAAATTCGCCGCCCATGAACAGCAGTTTTTTGCCGGGCTCGGCGTACATGTAGCCTAAAAGGAGCCGCAAATTGGCGCACTTTTGCCAATAATCACCCGGCATCCGATCCCAAAGCGATTTTTTGCCGTGAACCACTTCGTCGTGGGAGAGCGGCAGACAGAAGTTTTCGTGAAAGGCGTACAACAGGGCAAACGTCAGACGTTCCATGTTGTAGCGGCGATAGATAGGATCTTTGCTCATAAAGTCAAGCATATCGTGCATCCAGCCCATGTTCCATTTGAACATGAAGCCCAAGCCGCCCAGATGCACGGGCCGGGAGACGGCCGGGAAGGCCGTGGACTCCTCGGCGATGGTCATGGCCCCCGGAAAAAGCTCGTAGAGCTTGGTGTTGAGGGTTTTGAGCATTTCCAGGGCTTCAAGGTTCTCCCGGCCGCCGTAACGGTTGGGAATCCATTCGCCCTCTTGGCGGGAGTAGTCGAGATAGATCATCGAGGCCACCGCGTCGACCCTCAGGGCGTCGATGTGATAGCGATCCACGAAGAAAAGGGCGTTGGCCACCAAAAAGTTCTTGACTTCGTTGCGGCCGTAGTTGAACACCAGCGTGCCCCAGTCGGAGTGGGCGCCTTGGCGGGGATCGGCGTGCTCGTAGAGGTGGGTGCCGTCGAAGCTTTCCAGGGCGAAGGCGTCGCGCGGGAAGTGGGCCGGCACCCAGTCGAGGATGACCCCGATGCCGGCCTGATGGCAGCGGTCGACCAGGCGCCGAAAGTCGTCGGGCCCGCCGAAGCGGGAGGTCACCGAATAATACCCGGTCACCTGATAGCCCCAGGAGGCGTCGAAGGGGTGCTCGGCCAGGGGCATGAGCTCGAGCCAATTGAAGCCCATGTCCTTGAGGTAGGGCACCAGCTGGTCGGCCGCCTCGCGGTAGCTCAGCCAGCGGCCGTCGGGCTTGCGGCGCCAGGAGCCCAAGTGGACCTCGTAGACGGCCATGGGGCTGGAGAGCAGATCGCGGCCGGCCCGGGCGGCCAGCCACTGGTCGTCGCCCCAGGCGTAGCGGTCGAGATCGCAGACGGCCGAGGCCGTCTTGGGCCGCAGCTCCATGGCGAAGCCCATGGGATCAGCCTTGATGAGCAGCTCGCCCGAGGCGGTGACCACCTCGAACTTGTAAAGGTCGCCGGGCCGGAAATGGGGGGCGAAGATCTCCCAAACGCCCGAGGCGCCTCGGGGCCTCATGGGCAGGCGGCGACCGTCCCAAAAGTTGCGGTCGCCCACCAGGCAGACCCTGACGGCCGAGGGGGCCCAGACGGCGAAGTGCACCCCCTTGACCCCCTGACGGACCATGGGGTGGGCCCCGAGCTTGTCGTAGATCCGGTAGTGATTGCCCTGATTCCACAAAAAGAGGTCAAGCTCGCCGAGCACGGGCTGGAAGCTGTAGGCGTCGTAGAAGCTCGAGCAGCGGCCGCGGCCGAAGTCGACCTTAAGCCGATAAGGGCTGAAATCGTGGGAACCCAGATGGAAGGCTTCAAAAAAGTCCGAGCCGAAGCCGCTGCGCTCCAAGCTCAACCGCCGGCCGTCGTCCAAGAGGGCCTCGACCTTTTCGGCGCCCGGCAGATAAGCGCGGAACAAAAGGCCGGACTGGCCGCCGCGGCGGACGGGCCGGACGCCCAAAACGGAAAAAGGGTCGCCGTGGCGCCAATTTTTCAAGTCCGTTGACTGCTCCATCGCTGCGCCTCCGCCGAACGAGCCGGAACGCGGCCCGGTCAAGTCTCCGCCGGCCGCGGCGCGTCCGGCCTGCGCCCCGCCGGAAACGGCCGAATCGCTCGCCTGCGGCGCCCCGCCTGGGCGCCTTTGAATGCTCAAAAGTATATCACACAAAGCCGCGCCATAAAATCAAGGCCCAACCCTTCAGTCAAGTCCCTTGAATTGCTGATAAAATCTTGATCATCCCGGCGGAGCTCCGCTCCCGCCAGCTCGCGCGGGATTGATCTTGAGCCATTCTAGGTCGGGCGCCGTCGGAAGACAAGGTCCGGCTCGCCGCCGGCCCACCCGGTCGAGGCCTGTCCAGGGGGCCTAACCATGGTGCAGATAGAGCACTTAAACTTAACATTAAACGACTATACGATTATATAAGCATTTAATGTCACTCTATAAACTTACAAAGACAAATAAACTTATTCAATCATTAAATATTTACATAAAATCATTAATTTATAATTATAACTTATATTTTAAGTAAAATTTAATACAATGGTATTACTTTTACATAAATTATATCTATAAATTTTTATGATTAAATGGTATTATATTAGACTTTATTTAAAATATATTATTATAATAGCAT
Source organism: Deltaproteobacteria bacterium (assembly GCA_031269485.1). GTDB lineage: Bacteria > Desulfobacterota > Desulfarculia > Adiutricales > Adiutricaceae > JAISZC01. Next base: position 6,798 of record JAISZC010000074.1, on the reverse strand, counting down.
ATTTTAAATTTAAAAAATACAAAACAGCTAATATAAGTCATAAACTTTGCCAAAGGCCGAATGCGCCGGAGGCGAGCCGGATCTTGGCTTTCGACGGCGCCTGGCCTAGCCTGGATTATGGCGCTGAAATATCAATCTCGCGCGACCTGGCGGATATGGAGCTCAGTCGGGCTGATAAAATTTTCTCAATAATTCAGGGGACTTGTCCGGAAGGAGGAGGGTTATATTTCGACGGCGCCCGGCCTAGCCTGGATTATGACGCTGAAACATCAATCTCGCGCGACCTGGCGGAGGTGGAGCTCAGTCGGGCTGACAAAAATTTTCTCAATAATTCAGGGGACTTGTCTGGAGGGGAAGGAGGAGGGTTATATAGCGAAGTTTTTTATCCTATAATGGGCCCGAGAGGTACAAGGTCCCGCGCAGTTCGGCCGCGACGCCGCCAGGCGTCCTGGCGAACCCGAAAGGAGCCGTGCTCCGGCCAACATGAACACCGCCCTGACGCTTCTGGCCGCCTTCGCCCTGGTGCTGCTCAACGCCATGTTCGTCGCGGCCGAATTCGCCTTTGTCAGAATCAGAGCCACCCGCCTGGAGGTCCTGGCGCAGTCCGGCGCGACTTCCGCCAAGTCGGCCATGTTCGGCCTGGACAATTTGGAGGACTACCTCTCAGTCTGCCAGCTTGGCATCACCTTGGCGAGCCTGGGCCTGGGCTGGCTGGGCGAGCCGGCGGCGGCGGCCGTGCTGAAGCCGACTCTGGCCTGGCTGGGCGTGGACAACCCCACGGTGGTCCACACGCTCTCCGTGGCCGTGGGCTTCGTCGTCATCACCTTCGCCCACGTCACCTTCGGCGAGCTGGCCCCCAAGAATTTGGCCATCCGCAGCGCCGAGACCACGGTGCTGCGCCTGGCCCTCCCCATGCGCGTCTGCCACGTGCTTTTTCTGCCGGCCGTCAAGCTCCTCAACGTCGCCGCCCGGGTCATCCTCAAGCTGCTGGGGGCCTCCAAGCTCCACGACTCGCCGGCGCACAGCGCCCAGGAGCTCAAAATGCTCGTCGCCGAGTCGCGCGACAACGGCCAGCTCGACGCCGACGAAGAGCGGTTCCTCACCAACATCTTCAATCTCGACCGGCGCGTGGCCCGCGACGTCATGGTCCACCGCACCAAGGTGGTGACCTTGGGCGCCGACGAAACGGTCGAGGCGGCCGTGGCCCTGATGCGCGATCACGGCCACACCCGCCTGCCGGTCTACGATCGCAACAAAGACGATTTGATCGGCTTCATCCACGCCAAAGATCTTCTTTTGACCGGCGGACGCAGCGAGCTGCGCAGCCTGGTCCGGCCGGCGCCCTACATCTACGACCATATGAACATCCGCGACGTTCTCAAGCTAATGCGTCAAAAACAGATCTGGCTAGGCTTCGTTTGGGACGAATACGGCAGCTGGCAAGGTCTGTTGACCATGGAGGACGTCGTGGAGGCCGTGCTGGGGGAAATTCAGGACGAATTCGACCGCGAAGAGCCCTTGATCGAGCTGCTCCCCGACGGTTCGGCCCTGGTGATGACCACCGTCTCCCTCGACGAGCTCGATCGCAACCTGCCGCTGAAGCTCAAGCCGGATTCGGAGGAACGCTACCGCTCCCTGGCCGCGCTTTTGGCCGACCGTTTCGGGGAAACGCCTCGCGTGGGCGTCGTCTGGACGGGCTACGGGGCGGACTTTGAGGCGGTGGAGGTCAACGGTCCGGCCGTCGAGCGGGTCAAAGTCCGGGCCTGCCCCGAAGAGCCGGACGAGCCGGCCGACGGTTGGACGGAGTGAACCGCCGTCCGTCAAGGCAACCCCGCTCGTTTTTTTAGGGACGCCAATCGCCAAACCTCAATATCAACAATTTTTATTCATATTAAACGTATATTACATATTTATGTTTATTTGCCAAAATTTATTTTTAAACGCAGTCAAAACTTGTTAAGAAGCAAGTGCCAGGGCGTACCACAATGCTGATTTTTGCGCCCAAATTTCCGGGCCCTGCGTTTGCTAGACCGGCGCTGGCCTCAAAAGCGACTCTAAGCCGAGCCGCTTTAAAAATCCCAAGAATTTTCGCGAAGTTTTCCAATTCGAGCCCCAGTTTGGGGCTCGAATTGGTCCTGACGGACCGGCCAAAGGCCAGACGCAAACTCAATAGCGAGTGTCGTTGACGTCGGTGACGGTGAAGGGCGAATCGTACTCGCCTGGGCGCTGGTTGCCCTCTTCTATCTCGCCTCTGGCTACCAAATCGCGATATTCGGCGATGTAGTTGAAGGCTCGCTGATGGTAGCCCGAGTCGGGATAATGGGCTATAAGGCCTTCAAACCGGTTCATGGCGGCCCGATAATCCTTGCGGTTGTAATAAAATTCGCCGATGTAAAATTCATGTCCGGCCAGCGAATTTTGGGCTTCGGCGATGCGGGCCTTGGCCATGGAGGCATATTTGCTGTCCGGATAGGTCTCGACGAGGTTGCCTAAGATCTGAATGGTCAAAATGGCCGGCGTCTGGTCGTGATCCACCCCGTTGATGGTCATGTAATTGCACATGCCCTGTTGATAGAGAGCATACGGGATAGCGTCGTTGTCCGGACGCATGTCAACAAATGTTTTGTACGCGCCGTCGGCCTCAATGTACTTGCCGTCGAGAAAATAAGCGTCGCCAAGGCGCAATTCGGCCAAGACGGCGTAGCGGCTGTAAGGATACTGATCCTTGAGTTGCTGGTAGAGCTTGGCCGCATCGGCGTAGTCGTCGGCGTCAAGCTCCTCCTGCGCCTGAATGGCCAAGGAGGCGGCCGCCTCCTCGGGGTTCAAGGAGGCCAAAGGATCGGCCTTGGAGCCAAAGCCGAACATGTTCTTGACGTAGTCCAGGGACTTGCCGCAACCCGGCACAACGGCCAAACCAAAAGCCAGGCAAAGGATCGCGGCGAGGTTGACGGAGGCGGCGCGTGGTTTCACAGCAGTTTCTCCAAATCCTTCTGCAGGGCCTGCTTGCCCTTGTGACCGACGATGCGGCCGATCTCTTGGCCAGCCTTGAAGACGATGAAGCAGGGAATGGAGCGGACCTTGAACTTGGTGGGCGCCGCCTGATTCTCGTCGACGTTGATCTTGGCGAAGACCAAGCGTTCATTGAACTCTCCGGCCAACTCCTGCAGCACAGGCGCCGCGGCGCGACAGGGCCCGCACCAGGGCGCCCAAAAATCGACCAGGACCGGGACCTGGCTGTCGGCCAAGACTTGGGAAAAATTATCGTCGGTCAGCACTTGCACGTTGTCTGGCATCAAACACCTCTGAAGGCTCAAGCCAAATGTCTTGCCTGGCTCGGCTCGGCCGTGATACATTTCAAAAAGCCGGATCGTCGCCTCGGCCTTTCGCCCTCGGGCCGAGGCGCGAAGCGGAAATTTAATATTTTCCAAACCGCGGACGGCCGGACCACGGCCCGCTTTTTTACAGCTTAGACCCGCCTCGCCTCCGCGTCAAGGGCGCCGCGGCTTTCAAGCCATTTCGCGACCTTCAGGAGCTCTTTGAAGGCCAGACCGCCTCAAGGCCCGCCCGGGCCCCAAGGGGAGCGATTTGCCAAAACCTCAGCCAAGGCCAAAATCGTCAAGTTTTGACGCCTATTATAAAGGCATTAATCTTAGCCGTCAAGCTAAAAATGAGATTTTTGCACAACGATCAAAGGTGATCAGGGCGAAAAAAAACCATTTCAGCTGGACGAACCAAGCAACCCCCGGCCAACAAACGTCCAAGCTGGCCGATTTGGGCCCTGACCCGGGTTTTCCCGCCACGATCAAAGGTGCGTCATGACTGCGCTCGTCCTCTCCTTGTGCCTGGCGGCCATGCTTGTCGGCGTCGCCGGCTCGCTGCTGCCGATCCTGCCTGGCCTGCCCCTGATCTGGCTCGCCTATCTGGCCTTCGGCCTCTACGACGGCTGGCAGTCCTACGGCCGGCTCGCCATGATCGTCGTCGGACTGACGGTGGCGGCGAGCGTGGTCCTCAATCAAGTCGCCAGCCTGGTGGGGGCCAAAAAATTCGGGGCTGGCCGGGCCGGCATCATCGGCGCCGTCGTCTGCGCCATTTTGGGCGTGATCTTCTTCAGCTTGCCGGGCCTGATCATCGGCACCTTCGCGGGCGCCACGCTCTTCGAAATGGTCTTCGCCCGCAAGGAGCTCAAGGGCGCCCTCGCCGCCGGAACCGGCGCCCTGCTGGGCTTTCTGTGCGGCGGACTGTGCAACTTCATGCTGGCCCTGGCGGCGACGGGGGCCTTCGTGTGGCTGGTTCTCATGCAGTGACCACGAGCCGCCGGCCGGGGCCGCGGAGACCGCCGGCCGCCTCGGAGGCGCGGCGTTTCGTCCGCCGAGCCCGCCGAATCGGCCGGCCGCTCACAGGCCGAACTGGTGCTCGAGATCGATGATCAACTCCACCTCGCCGCGATGCAGCCTCGAGCGCACGGCGATGTCCTCGACGCTGAGCCCCTTTTTGGACAGCTGCAAGACCAGGGCCCGCACTTCAGGCGCGGCCGGGTTGGCCTTGTCGCCGCCGGCCTTGGCCGCGCCGCCCAGCTCCTCGAGCCTTTTTTCGGCCTGTCGGACGGCGGCCTCGACCGCCGCCAGCAGCTCCCGATACTCGGCCAGACGCCGATCCAGCTTGAGGATCAAGTCGGCCGTCAGATCCTTCTTGTCCCTGAGCGTGGCCTGAAAGGTCTTGGCGATTTTTTCCGACTCGGTCAAAAAACGCTCGACGCCAGCCGACAGCTTCTCCGGGACGCCCGTCGGCTCGACCGCGCCGCCGCGCTTGCCGGTCCGGACCAGCACGGCCAGCAAGAGAACCAGCAACAGAACCTCCAAAACGCTTTGGAGGACCATGAAATTTTTCAGATCCCAGTCCACCGGCCTATTTTCCCCTATTTGATCGTGGCGCAAAAACCCCTTTTTCAGCTTGATGAATCAAATAATCCCATGATAATGCTCGTCAAAGCTTAGATATTTATATGCTATTCTAATGGTAACACAAGATTATTATGCTAATATTTACACCTAAAATGTTCAAAATTATGAGTTACTTTGGCAAAGATAGCCAATAACCAGCGGATTAGCCTGATCGATCAGAATATCCAGATTATGCCCTCGTGGTTTCCCATTTGGCGATCGCTCCAAATACCATGAGGTCTCGTACATATTATCTTGAAACTATCTTTTCTTGGCCCATCGCAGAACCAAGACCTTAGTTGGTTTCATTGCTCGTCGCCATATATTTTCTGACTAAAAAACTCAAATTCTTCACTATCATTATTATGATGGTCTGCAGTCTTACAGCATTAAAAAAAATTATAATCTAAATTAATGTTTTCAGTCTTCGTCGTCAAATCAACGTCCTAGATCACGGCCTAACGCCGCTCAGGCTTGCCGCCGCGCTCAAACCCGCAGATCCACCACTGGCTCGATGGTCAGACTTAGCGGCTCCGGCTCCTCCTGGAGCGGACCGCGTCGCCGCAACCGGCGGACGGCGGGGCGTCGGCGCTCAGAATCCGGGTGCGTCGGCACCAAGGCCACGCCTTCCTTGAGGGCCGCCACCACCTCAACGACGTCGCGATGGAGGTTGCGGGCCTCCGCTTGCCGCGACAGACGGTCCAATTCCTCGGCGGACTGCGCTTGGGCGGCCGCAAGGCCGCCCAAGGTCGGCAAGTGCAGGATCATCTGGTTTATGTGGTGCAAGGGGGCGGTCACGGACTCATCCTGCGGCTGGCGCCTAGCTGGCCTCAGCGAAGGCGCGCCCTCAAGAGGCTGCGCCGTCCGGTCTCTGACGGGACGGACATCGAACGCGGCGTTTGACGACGTTACCTTTAAAAATTTTTAATTTATAATTATAAAAAAAACAGCTTATATTGTCTAAGTGCTCCTTCTTTGCGGCTGTAATTACGGATTCATTATAGCGCACAGACTGGAAACTTGTCAAGCCTAGCCGACGAGCTTAGGCCCCGCCGAACCGGACTTCGAGTCGCCTTGGCGCCCGCCGGACGGCGCCCCAGGAAAGGGAGGTCGACGCGGTCAAACTGAGGACGGCGGATGGCAGGCCAGCCAACAACCGTCCTGGCCGATCTTCTGTCCCGTCCTAACCGGCCTCCACCTAGCCCAAGCGGATCCTCCGCCCCGAGCCAACACTCAATCCCGGTCGAGCTGATCCTCCGCCCCGGGCCAAACCCATCAGCCGCCGCAGGACGAGATGCTTCTCGACCTCAAGCCGAGCCGATTTTCCGCCGCGGGCCGGGCCAAGATGATCCTCGAGCTCAAGCCAGCCGATTCTCCGCCGCGGGCCGGGCCAAGATGATCCTCGAGCTCAAGCCAGCCGATTCTCCGCCGCGAACCTAGCCCTTCCTCCGCTCCGGGGCGAGCTGATCTGCCGCCGCGGGCCAAGATGATCCTCGAGCTCAAGCCAGCCGATTCTCCGCCGCGAACCTAGCCCTTCCTCCGCTCCGGGACGAGCTGCTCTGCCGCCGCGGGCCAAGATGATCCTCTACCTCAGGCCAAGCCGATTCTCCGCCGCGAACCTAGCCCTTACTCCACTCCGGGATGAGCTGATCTGCCGCCGCGGGCCAAGATGATCCACGAGCTCAGGCCGAGCCGATTCTCCGCCGCGAACCTAGCCCTTCCTCCGCTCCGGGACGAGCTGATATTCCGCCGCGGGCCAAGACGATCCTCTAGCTCAGGCCAAGCCGATTCTCCGCCGCGAACCTTGCCCTTCATACGCTCCGGGACGAGCTGATCTGCCAGATCGGAAGAGCACACG
>JAISZC010000189.1 GCA_031269485.1 Deltaproteobacteria bacterium | reverse complement strand
AGGGGCCATTTCACAGGATTTATCCTGCCATTCCGGGTAGATAGGCCCTTTTGCAAGGGCGACTAAATAGATTTAGAGTGGATAAATATTTGGGTGTTAATAAAATATTAGGAGGGATGATTATTGATTTTTAACAGGCGAGATATTAATATGTGTTTTAGTTACGAATTAATACAAAATTTTAATACTTAACAATATCATTTAAAATTATAGAGTTAGTTTTCTAAATGTATAAAGAGATATTAAAAATCAAAAGAAAAAATAATATTTGCTTTTCAATTCGTTAATGGAGCGGGCAACGGGGCTCGAACCCGCGACCCCAAGCTTGGGAAGCTCGTACTCTACCAACTGAGCTATGCCCGCTCGCTTTTATTGCCATTTGCTTGACGTCTTTGAACAGATCCTAACCGTATAATATTAGTTAATTAAAATTTTTAGAAAAATTCTTCTCTTCGTCCACAGCCGGCCTGACGGCCCATGGCCGGCCTATGCGGCTCTCGGCCAACCCGGCGGCTGACGCCAGCGCTTGACCGGCGCTTTCCGCGTCAGGGCCCCGCTCGAAGAAGCCCAATCTTATCCGATGTTGACGCTTGCCGTCAACTAAAATTTCAGAACGGTACAGGCTCAAAGACGACAATCCCGGCGCCCGGCGCTCCTCGAGCTTCTTGAGGACCTCGATCGCTTCCGGCCGGTTGAGGCTGCTCCAAATGGACTCCGACTCCTCAAGGCTTGGCGTGGAGGAGATGTTGACCGCCCACAGCCGCGAAAGAGCGGCTTGTCCGCTCTCGGCGGCGCCGTAGCGGGCGACTTCGTCCTCGCCGGGTTGGAGCAGCCACGGCTTGCCAAGACCGGCGGCCTCTGACAATTTTAGAGCGGCGGCTTCGGCCTCAGCTTTGCTTTTGAAAAAACCGAGCCTTATGCGGCGATGGACTTGGCCGTTGACCGTTGCATCGTAACTGTAGAGCCGATTGGCGCTGGTTTTATCGGCGAGACGCCGCCAGACGGCTTCGGATTCGGTCATGTTGGGCGAAGAATGGAGATTGGCCGCCCAGACGCCGGCGGCCTGGCCGTCGAAAGCCGGACCAACCGGCGCAGGCGCGTCGGACCGCGGAGCGGCAGGCCGCGCCGCGGCTGCCGGCGCGTCTGGGGGCCGAGGCGACGGCGTCTCCGCCGCTGCTTGGCGCGGAGCCTGTTGTCCGGCCGCGGCCGGAGGCGCGGCGGCCGACGCGGTTGGGGACTGGACCTCCGGCCGGGCAGTCGACGGCGTGGTTTCAGACGAAATTGAGGACTGAGCCTCAGGCTGGTCTTTCGCGGCCGGCGACGCAACGCCGTGCGAAACTGAGGGCTCAGTCTGCAAGGCGGCCGGCGGCAAGGCTTCAGTCGGCCTTTCAGGCTCGGCCTGGCGTTGCGCCTCAAGCTGGACCGGCGTTTCCACCGCCTCCACCGCCTCCGTCGTCGCCTCAGGAGACGTCGTCAGGCGTTCTTCGGCGGCCAAAGTCTCCGCGTCGACCAAGGCCAGCCCAACGGGCCAGCCGCCTTCAGGCGCCGACGCGTCGCCGGAGCCGGCGTCATGGGGCTCGGAGGCGGGCTCGGCTTGAGTCCCGACGTGGGCCTCGGTTGAATCTTCGGAGGAGCCCGCCGCAGCCTCAGGAGCCTCAGGAGCCGCTGGAGTAAAAGAGCCGTCGGCGTCCGTCGAACCGGACGATTCAGGGCGACTGTCAGATGAGTCGCCGGGCGCAGCGGCTTGAGGAGTCCCGGAAGGCGAAAAAGTCCAACCGGCGTCGGGCGCCTCGGAAGACACAAGGTCCGACGCGGCGGCTGGCTCTTCGCCCAAGGCCGTCGGCTCGACGGTCGTCGCGCTCTCGGCCGGGGTCGTCGGCTCGGCGGCGCTTTCGTTCGTCGGTTCGACGGCGGCCGCCACGGGGGCCGCCGCCTCAGGCGCGGCCGCGGTCTGGACAAGCGCCGGCCGAGGCGGAGCCGGCGGCGGTTCCTGGGACGGTCCGCCGACCAGCCAATAGCCCACGCAGGCGACCAGAGCCAAGGTCAAGACTCCGACCAGCACCTTGAGAAGAGGACCGCCGCCGCCTCGGCTGCCGGGCAGTTCCGGCTCGTCTTCGTCGTCGAGACTCGTCGCCGGGTCGGCGGATGACGGATCGTCGTCGGAATACGGACCGAACACGCCCGCCTTCACGTCGGCGAGATCCAACTCCTCGAGCTCCGAGTCGTCGGGCAACAGCCGGTCCTCTTCAGGCGAGAGCCGGCCGTCAGCTCCAGGCAAATTCTCAAAAGCCGGTCCGTCGAATTTCGAAAACCGATCGTCAGCCATGGTCTCGACCCTTTCAGAGGCGGGCGATTATTGACCTCCAGCCTCGTCGGCCGGCACGGCAACAGGGGCGGCGGCCGCCTCGTCGTCGGCCGGCGCCTCGACGCCCTCGGCGGCGTCGCCCTCCGAAGGCGCCGCGGCTTCCGGCGACGGCGAAGCGGCGACGGCCGTCACGGGCGCGGCTGGCTCGGATGCGGCAGGCTGAATTTCCTTGGGCGAGCCGGCGGACCTGCTCAACTGAGAAAGCTTGATCTGAGCGATGTAGGCCCGAAAGGTCTCGGGCGTCCGCGACATGAGGTCCTCATAAGCTTTCTTGGCCTCGTCGATCCGGCCCAGGCCCAAGGCCGCCCGGCCTACGGAGGCGTAGAGTTCGGAGAGGAAGGCGTCGGCGTAGGGCGAGGCTTCCGTGGACTGAACGGAACCCAGCGCCGAGGCCAAAGCGGCTTGATAATGGCTCAGAGCCTTGTCAAGCTCCTTTTTTTCTTCGTACAGGCCGCCCAAAGCCGACAGCGCCAAAGGCCTGAGGCCTTCTTCGGCCGGCTTGAGGGCGCCGACCAATTCCTCCAGCAACGGCAACGCCTCCTCAACCTTGTTTTCGGACAGATAGGCGTTGACCAGAGCGAAGGAAGCCTGACGGGCCGCCGGATCGCCGGCGTATTCGCTGCGGACCTGCTTGAGGCCGTCGACGACCGAGGCGACTTCCGTGCCCGTCAAGGCCCGCAGGTAGGCCTCTTGGCCGGCCTGAGCCTTGGAGCCGCGCCATTGCAGGACTCCGGCCACGATCAAGGCGGCGGCCACCACGCCGGCCGCCGCGCCGATGATGAGTCCCGCATGAGTCAGCCAATAATTATAAAGCTTCTCGGAAGTGGTCAAAAAGGCATCATCAGTTCTCAAAAGCGTTTTGATGGAAACTTTTTTGCTCATAAACCCGCTCAAAGAAAACGTGTCATGAAAATAAAGCTCGGCCGCCAAACTCGACGTGCCGAGACCGTCAACCGGTCGCCGCGCCTCTTGGCGCCGCGGTCGTCCCGCCTCTCCGAAAGCCTTCGAAGCGTTGAAATTATAACCCAATTGCCGTTTTCAAGCAAGGCCAACCTGGCCTGCCCGGTCGAAGTTTTTCTGCGGAGGGCGGCCAGGCGTCGGTTCTGCGCCCGCGCGCCTGATCTTCGCCGATCCGCAGTTGGTCCGCGCCATCAAGCGGACGCCGCCTCAGGGACGTGGCCGCGCGGCGTCGATGGCTTTCCTGTCCGCGGGCGATCTCGCGCTCTCGGACCCTTGACGTCCTGCAGGCTGCGCGTCGCCTTGGCCAGCAATGCGGCCATTCGTCGAGCCTCAGACGAGCCGCGCGTCCGGACGCCTTTTTTGGCCTGATGGCCGTCGTCAAAGAGCCCAAAAAAGCCGTCGAAGGTCGCCGAGCGAACGCATTCTCGGGTCGGTCAGCCTCCTTGACTGAGCCGGGCGCCTTGGAAAACGGCCTTCACCGTCGTCCGACCGGCGAACGCCAAGGCCAGCTTAAACACCTTCCGCTCCGGCAAGGCGAATCCGTCCGCGTGGCCCTTGGCGTCGATTTGGGTCATGGCCTTCGCGGCGGCCGCCGAAACCCGCGACTCGGCTCAAGGCTTCGACGACGCCAGGGCCCAGCCGGAAAAAGCTCCCGACGTCCTCGTCGCTCCTGACCGGCGGGGCGGCCGTCGCCTGACCTGGCGCCGGACTGTCCCCCTCCACGAGCTTGAGAATGTTTAAACCAAGACGTTTCCGTCGTCCTAGAACAATGCCGCGTCGGCCGCTCCGTCGCGGTTTGGCGTTCGACCGAGATCCCTTGACTGGCCAAACTCATGGCCAGCCAGAAGACAGTTTTGCAAAACCCTCGCCGGGCGTGCGCCACCTGCAAGGAACCGTCGCCAGGAACGCGTGAAACGCCGCCTCCAAAGCCTGTCCGTCTTTTCGATGTACGGCGTCCAGGACCGCCTAGGAACTCCTCCTCAAGGCCATCGCCCGGCTTGAGCTCAGACTTGGCCGACAACGGCGAAGAGACGCCTTTACCTCGAGATTGGGCCAGGTCAAAGGTCTCTCTTTTGAATCAAATCATAAATATAACGGGCATTATCCACGTAAATAGCGTTTTATTAATTGTTTGGAATTCAGCGGAGCCAAGATTTGGCGTTTTCATGGCCGCGGGCGCCAATCGAGGTCCGGCGCAAGTCGAAGATGCCCGACGTCCAGAGAAGACGAGTTTGATTCAGGGGCCCTGGCGACGGCCGTTCGGTCAGCGCCGAATTCCCTGCGAGACCGTCGAGGCCACGGCGGCCAAGTCTTTCGCCCAGTTGGGGCTCGGCCGAGGCCTGGCTGGAGATGGCGACCGAGGCGGTCGGCCGGCTTAAACGCGCGAATAAAATCGACGCAAAGCTCCTTCCACGGCTTTTTCAATTATGTCAGCCAGTTCTCCAGCGCTGAGCTCGGCCACGGTCGCGTTCCGCCGACTAGCGCACCCCGAAACCTCGGCGACGGCGGGCCGTTCCAAAGGCTCCAGATCCAACGCCGGCGCCTCAAGCTCGTCGACCAAGTCGATGACCTCCGGACCATCCTCTTCGCGCTCGTCCAGCTCAAAGTGATCGGTCAACTCCGTCAGTTCGGCGGATTCGACGCGCTCGGTCAGCTCGATGGCCTGGGGTTCCGCGGCGGCGTCCGCCGCCGGGCGGGCGGTCAGCGCGAAGGTCTGGTCTGGCGGCGGAAACGATTCGGCCGTGGCCTCGTCGAGCTTTTTGATGATCGACTGCAAATCGAGGTCGTCATATTCTGAATCGGCGTCTAAGACGCTTACAGGTTTTTTTTTGGCGTTGGAATCTCTGACCGTCATTTTTCACCGTTTTGACGCCGGCCGGGCCAGCGGGCTGAGGAGAATAATCAGCTGAAATCTGTAATGTTGGACGATAATAAGATAAATTATCAAAATTTTATATAATTTTTTCTTTACTAACCAAGAAAAGATATAATTATTATCATGTTTACCTTATAATTTAAAATCAATTAAATATTTAAAATGTTATTTTATGATTTTATTGACATTTTATTTTTTTTATGTTATCGGCTATATATCTATTATTAATAGTTTAAATATAGTTGATTACGATTTTTTTGACTATTAATAGCATAGTTTTTAGCGATAAACAAGATTAAAAGATTAAAGCTATAAAATATCAAATTTTATTTCATAATTTTTAGCCTATACAATATTATTGTCAGAATGTCCGAATTTAGTTTTGATGATTATCATTTTTTACCTGCATTAAGCTAAATAACAGGCTGATTGAAATATGGCGAGCTAACTGATTGTAATTTTCTCGGTACAATTTGTTAATTTACTTTTTCGGTTCAAGGCAGCCGCGCCCTTGAGGCCGTCGAACGTCGCGTCGTCGGCTAGAGCGGCGTTTTTTGTCAGATGTCGACCCGACTAAAGCCCTCGGGGGCCGCGACGCGAAAAATTTCTTCGTTCAAGGCCGGTCCCAGGCGGACTTCGTCATAACGCACCTCCAAAGAGCGGGGCCGATCGCCCGTCCAGACGACCGTGAGCTTGCGGGGAAAAAGCCGAGTTCCGCCGCCCGGCGCGTCCTCCCGCCCGGTCGGCTGAAAGCCGTCGAAGGCGGCGGTCAAGGCGGCCGCACGGCGGCCGCCGAAGCCGAGGCGGCGAAGCAGGGGCTCGCCGGCCTCCCAGGAGAGCTCCAGCCGCTGAAAATCGTCGGGGCCGGCCTCGGCGGCCCAGACCCGCAGCTCCTGGACGGACCCGTCGTCCGCGGCCGCCGAAGCCGCGGCAGCGGGGGCTTGGAGCGGCGCGCCGGTCAGAATGGACATCAGCTGAGCCAACTCCAGCTTGACCGGCATGAAGCGCTCGAAGGCCTGAGCCGAGGCGGGGGCCACGGCGCAGACGGCCGTGCCGTAGTCCAAGGCGGCGAGGCGGCGGCCGTCGGAGACGACGCGGTAGGCCGGCCGGCCCATGGGGTCGAAGACGGTGAAGGAAAAATCGCCGGGTCGCCGAAGGGCGAGCTCGAAACGCAAAAAGCTTTTGGCGGAGCCGTCTTGATAATTGGCGGCACCCCGGGCGGCGAAGGAGGCCGGGGCCTCCCGCCACAGCCGGTCGGCCAGCTCAAAGGCCGGCCCTTCGGCCGAAGGCGGGCCGATCGGCGCGGCGCGGCGTCCGGCGCAGCCCGCGGCAACAAGCGCCAAGGCCGCCAAGGCCGCCAGAGCCGCCGCCGGGGCAGGCGCCCGGAAGGCCGACGATCGCCCGATTCTCCGCGGCTTAAGGATGGGAGCTGGTTTTTTCAATTTTCTCATTGATGCTGTCCGGCGCCTCGTGGCCCTTCTCCAGGGCCCGCAAATAGGCCCGCCTGGCCTCCTCCCCCTTCCCCAGCTTGGCGAGGGCGTCACCGAGGTGCTCCATGATCACCGGATCCTCGCTGGAGAGCTTGGCGGCCCGTTCCAGCAGCGGCAAGGCCTTCTTGAAGTCGCCCATGACAAAATAAATCCAGGCCACGGTGTCGACAATGTAGCCGTTGTCGGGTTTCAGGGAATTGGCCTTCAGGGCCATGGTCAGAGCTTCGGTCAGGTTCTCGCTGCGCTCGGCCCAGGTGTAGGCCAGGTAGTTGAGGGCCTCGGCGTGCTCCGGCTCGAGCTCCACCGCCCGACGCATGGCCTTGACGCAGGCAGCCTTGTCGCCGAGCTTGTCCTCCGCGAAACCCAGCCGAAAAAACACTTCCGCCGACTGGGGAAAGGATTCGACGGCTTGGAGGTACAAAGAACGGGCGTCCTTGAAACGCTTCAGCTCCTCCAAAAGCGTGGCCTGGGCCAGCAGCAGCTGCGGCGAGCCGGGGAGCCGGCGACGGGCTTCGGCCAAGAGGCTCAAGGCTCCCTCCTGACGGCCGTCTTCGACCATAATGGCGCTCAAAAAAAGCCGGGCGTCGACGTACTGCGGGCTGGTCGGCGGGATCTTCAGCAGCAGCTCGCTGGACTGGGCCCGCTCCCCCCGCTCAAGCAACGAAGACGCCAGCAGATAACGCACCTGGTCGTTGTCCGGCTCGCGCTTGAGGGCGGCTCGAAACTCGGCCGAGGCCTCGACGTGCATGCCCTCCTCCATGTAGGCCAAGCCGGCCAGAATGCCGGCGTGCAGCGAGTCCTGAGATTTTTCGCTGATTTCCTTCAACAGGGCCACGGCCTCGGCCCGGCGGCCGGTCTTCAGCAAAATTCGCGACAGCCGGGCGCGGGGCACGGTGGCCTCGGGGCGGATCTTCATCAGCCGCCTGTAGCAACGCTCTGCGTCCCGCAGCCGGCCCTCCTGCTCGTGGATGGCCGCCAGCTCGGCCAGAGCGGCGGGAAATTCGGGGTTTTTGGCCAAAGCGCGGTTGAATTGGACGACCGCCTCGGCGAGCTCGCCGCGTTTTTGGGCCAGACGGCCCAGGTAATAATCTGGCAGATAGGAGTCGGGCACTTGGCTGCCAAGCTTGAGGAAGGTCGTGTAGGCTTCCGACATCCGGTCGCTTTCGGCGTACAGAGCGCCAAGAAACGACAGGGCTTCTTCGTTTTGGGGCTCCAGCCTCAAAACCTCCAAATAATGTTTTTCGGCCTTCTCCCATTGGTCGGCGCCGGCGGCCAGCCAGGCCGCGAACAGCTGGACGTCGACGTCGGCGGGGTCGAGCTCCACGGCCCGGTCGGCGTAGCGGACCGCCTCGTCGACGCGGCCGGCGCGGCTCAGAAGCTTGGCCGCCTCCATGTTGAGGTAGACCGAGCCAGAGCTAGCCTCGGCCGCCTTTTTGATGGAAACCGCGGCCAGGTCGTCGCGGCGCTGGAACTCGTCGTACTGGGATTTCAGAAAAAAATAGTAGCTGTCGACGGCCCCGGCGTCGGCCTGCCCGGCCAAGCTCCAGGCGCAGCCTGAGATGAGGCTGACGGCTGTAAGGCTCGCCAGGGCGGACAAGCGCCGCATCCATGAAAAAACCGCAGCAAGAACTTCCATGAGGTCGATTCCGATCCGCGCCGGCTGATTTAGAGGTCCGCCCGCCGAAAACCGGTAGACTTTAGTCTAGCGTATGAATGCGCCTTGTATTAGTTCAGTCTTGTTTTTTGATATATTGATATAAGCATAGCGATATTTTAATAATAAAATTATTAACAATGGACATACTTAATTGTGATTACTTTTAAATAAATTGTATAATAGATATAATTCGACAGATTAATTCTTTTTAGCGAACGCAAACTCAAATTTATTGACGATTATTATTCAATTTATTTTAAATAACTATTATTTGCTTTATATATAAAATTTAGATACAATAATTTTCTTTTTTATCAATATTTTGACTCATATATCTTAATAGAGCAATAAGCTTCTTATTTAATATTAATAAAGGCTAAACATTCGATTGAGGAGCTATTATCTACTATCTACTATTCAACGCTGTTTCTGATTGAATTAAGTTGCTTTATAAGGCTATTGAAATAGAAATCATCTTTTCATCATTCAAAGCTTGCCAATATTGTGTGAATTATCACTTTGCTTGAGTTAGTTGGCATCAATAAATTGTTATTATAAGAAAAAACAAAACACATAAAAAATTAGATTCACGGTTTCCAATTTATATATGTAGGACTGCTATCGTCGCGACTCTATTTTGGTTTTTTATCTCAACAATGTTGAAAATAATTTGAACGGTAGTTCAGTAATTGGAGCCCAGTTCCGGCAATTCCTTGAGAAGATAGTTGGCCAAAGTTTTCTTGAGGCGTTCTTCGAGCTGGCGCACCCGCTCGCGGCTGATGCCGAATTCTTCGCCCAAATCCTGCAGGGTGACGGGTTCCTCGGTCAACAGTCGGCGATCGAGGATGATCAGCTCGCGTTCAGTGAGCGTCTCACGGAAGCGCACCAGCTTGTCCGCCACCAGCGACCGCATTTGGGCGTCGGCCAGAAAGTTGTCGGCCCCCTCCTCCTGAGAAGGCAGCAGGCTGACCTGGGTCTGGGAGTAATCGTGGCCCACCGGGGCGTCCAACGATGTCTCGCGTCCGGCTTGGAGCCGGATCTCCATCTCCCGCGCCTCGCCTTCCGAAACGCCCAAGCGCTCGGCCACCAGCTGCACCGCCGGCTCGAGACCCTCGCGTTGCATCTTCTCTTGCTCTTTTTTGAGGTTGAAGAACAGCTTACGCTGGGCTTGAGTGGTGCCCACCTTGACCAGGCGCCAATTGTCCATAATATATTTAAGAATATAGGCCTTAATCCAGTACGAGGCGTAATAACTGAACTTGACGCCTCTGGTGGGGTCGAACTTCTTGAGGGCCTGCAACAGCCCGACGTTGCCCTCCTGAATGAGATCCTGCAAATTGTTGAGCCAGTGGCTCTGAAACTCCATGGCGATTTTGACGACCAGCCTGAGGTTGCTGGTCACCAGGCGCTGGGCGGCCTCCTTGTCGCCGGTGCGCTTGTACCTTTTTAGCAATGCGGCCTCTTCGGCCCGATCCAAGAGCTTGAAACGCCTGATCTCGGCCAAGTAGGCCTTCAGCGAGTCGGCCGGCTGGGACGAAGGCGGCAAAGCCACGGGCCGGGCGGCCGGCGGGAGGGCCTCGGGGCGCGTGGCCGGCGGACCGGGCCGTTCGTAGGGGTCGTCAAGGCTTATTTCTTCGTCCAGCTCTGAATCCATCAAGCCACCGCCCCTCAATTAGCCGCGCCTTTCGTGGCCAATCTCTGTCGGTCAATTTGCCGCCAGTCAACTCGACGTCCAAACCGTCGACGGCCGCCGCGAACCGGCGGTCCGCGCGTCGTCAGAGCGCCTGGCCTAGCCGACAACTCGCCCTGGGAACGTTCAAACGGTCAAAGACCAATTCAAAGGCCCTAAAACTTATTTCATTTTTATATAAATTGTTTAATTAACCAATAAAATACGCTTTAATCGTCTAAGTATTTTTGAAAAGTTTAGGCTTATTTATAAAAATTGCGCAAAAATTTTGTATTTTAGACTTGTTCGCAAGTCATATGGTCGTTATGACGTCAAACATTAAAGGCTAGGGGAAAAACTCGCCGCAGACGGGTTGGCCGTCGCCGGCCGGTCACATATCAATTTTACCCCAGCAAGCCTTCAAAGTCCACAGGCCAAGAACTGACGTTGCCCCCGGGTGCCGCCCGCAAGTCTCCGAGGGCCGCCTCGGCCCGCGCGGCGCCGTCCGAGCGGTCGGCCCAAAACCGCAGCTTGGGGCCGGTTCAGGGCAGTCTGGCCGGCGGGGTCCAGGTTTGGAAAATTTCCGGAGAACGCCCGTAAAGGGGCGTCGGCGGGCTGTCCGCCAGACGGCCGTCCCGCAGGCGGCGCGCGGCCAAGACGGCCAGGACCTCGGCCCGGGGCGGTTCAGGCGGGTTTTTGACGAAACCTGCGGGCGGCTCGGGCAACAGCTCGACGGCCGGCCCGAGCAGCTGGACGCCGCCGTCGTCAGGTTTGAGGGCTTTCATAAGCTCAAAAAACCGTTCAGGCTTGACGGCTGTCGGTTCGGAGAGCGGCGCGGGCTCGAGCCGCTCTCC
>JAISZC010000144.1 GCA_031269485.1 Deltaproteobacteria bacterium | reverse complement strand
CCCTCGACGACGCCGGCCTCGCCGAGGCGCCCGTCTGGCCGCTGTCGCTGGCCGGCCCGACCGAGGGCCCGGGCCTGACCATCGGCCGGTCCGGCTGGCGCCGCGTGCTGCTGGGCCTGTTGACCGGCGACATGCTCCAGCGGCTCCTGTTGGGGGCCCGGCCCTACGAGCGGCGGCCCGGCGAGGTCCAGGCGTGCTTCGACAAGTGGGCCGCGCTCTCCGAGGCGGCCGTGGCCGCCGGCGATCGCCGGGCCTTCGACCGCAACGTCGCCGGCATGACCGAGGAGTTCGCTTCTCTGGACCTCGCCCCCCCGACCAAGCCCAAGGTCGGCGTGGTGGGCGAAATCCTCATCAACTTCCATCCCGAGGCCAACAACCAAGCCGTGGCCCTGGTCGAAGGCGAGGGCGGGCAGGCGGTGCTGCCGGAGCTGACCGACTTTTTCCTCTACTGCCTCTACGACGAGGTCTACCGCTGCGACCACCTCGCCGGGGCCCGCCTGACCAAATGGCTCAACAGCTGGCTCATCGGCTTCATCGAAAAGCACCGCGCCCCCATGCGCCAGGCGCTGGAGCGCCATCCCCGCTTCGGCCATCTCAACGCCTTCGACGAGCTGCGCCAAGCCGGCGCGAGCCTGGTCTCGCTGGGCAACCAAAGCGGCGAAGGCTGGTACCTGGCCGCGGACATGGCTCTGATGCTCCAAAAGGGCGTCAGCAACATCCTGTGCCTGCAGCCCTTCGGCTGCTTGCCCAACCACATCACCGGCAAGGGCGTGGTCAAGGAGCTCAAGCGCCGCTTCCCCGAGGCCAATTTGGCCGCCGTCGACTACGATCCCGGGGTCAGCGAGGTCAACCAGCTCAACCGCATCAAGCTTATGATGTCCGTGGCCCGAACCGCGTCCGACGGCGTCCAGCTCGGACCGGCCGAGCTCCGGCGCCAGGTCGGCTGAGCGGAGCGGGCGGAGCGGCGGGCCAGGCCGGGCGGCGGACCAGGCCGAGCCGGGCGGGCTGGCGGAGCGGGTGGAGCGGGCCAGGTCGAGCCGGGCGGGCGGACCTCCGCCGAAACGGAGACGGCCGCCTGCCGTCGCCGCGGCGGCCATGGTCCGCCAACAAGCCCCAGCTGGTCAGGCCGCTCAACCGTCGCCTTGCCCCCTCCGTCAGAGCGCCGGCGAGCCTTCTGGAGAGCCAGCTGGCGCCGGCCCCGCGGAGAAAGGCTGTCGAAGGGGCCCGGAAGGCTGGCTTCCGTTTTCGCGACGCTTTCGCCGAACGACCCGCGGGAAGAGGCGGGTTTGGCTCAAGGCCGTAAAATTCCCCGTTGAAGGAGCTCGCCGCGAAAACCAAGAGTTCCTACAGGCAGGCTTGGGCCTTGCGGCCCGGGGTCCATCCCTGAAAGCGGCGACCGCCGGCGCTGGCCGCGCCAGCGTCCAGCCGTCGGAATCCCCAGTTTGCGCGGGCCTGGAGGTCAGGGAACCCGAGTTTTTTCGCTCGGCGTTCCGGCCCTGTCGACGGCGCCGAGCTTTTTTTTGAAACAAAACGGCCAGCCAGTCCGCCGGCCAACCGCCTGAGCGTCCGGCCTTTCCAGGCGCCTGGCCTCGGCGCCGACGGGCGATCGCCCCGTCTGCCCCGGTCATCCGTCGCCCGCCCGCCCGCCACCAACCAGTCAGTCAGTCAGTCAGTCAGTCAGTCAGTCAGCCAGCCAGCCAGCCAGCTAATCAATCAATCAATCGTCCCTTCAGCCGCGTTCCGGGTTCAGGCAACCGCCTCTCGCAACTTGCGCCGCGGTCGCGCTCCGCGGTCTTGGCCGGACGCTTCGTCACGCTTCGTCGCCGGATCCTGGCGCCAGGCCTTTGGCGCCGCGCCTTCGTCCCAGCGTTTGGCCCGCGCGCTTGGTTCGTTCGGCGTCGCCTCCGGCCGCGCCGGCGAGGCGGCCGGCCCGAACGCAGCCCCCAATCGCACGCCAAACTTCCTAATTTCGTCTTCAGCCGTCCCCTTGTCTTCCTCCTGAAATAAAATAAATCGCGTAAATATTGATACGCCCTACTCTTTAGGTTAATATGCATAATAACGGCCCAAAGGCTCCGTGGACGCCTTAAATTTGAGCGGCCGTTCGACCTCGCCGGAACAGTCTGAGCCGACCCGACTTTTTTCGACCAGCCAAAAACAAAAGGCTCGCAGTTATTCTCGGTCGGCGGCTGAACGGCTGTCGGCCGGCGGGACGCTGACGGCTCTCAAAGCGCCTCATTGAGCTCGTTTTTGTCCCGCTTGATGAAATTTGGCCTCATTTGTCCGCCCTGGGGCCGCTTGATTCTTTTTTAGCCTCAAGGCCGGCGGTCGCCCAGCGAGCCCCTGGGAACCCAGCGGGCCGGTCCGCCAGCCCTCCGAAAGGCCTGGCCGGCGGCCGTCCAGGGCCCCCTGGGACCCCAGGGGGCCGGTCCGCCAGCCTCCCGAAAGGCCTGGCCGGCGGACCGTCTAGTGGCGCACCAAAAGTGCTCAAAAAAAAATTTTTTTCGCCCCTGGTCGGGTCCAGATATGGCCCTTGATCGCGAAGCATGTTCAGTATAGGATGGCTTAGGCATTTTTGGGGCGAAGCTGGCGAGGGGCAAATGGGTGAAATAGGGCCTTTCTGCGGCTTTTTGACCAAGTTTACGCTTGACGAGTGGGTGAAATTGCTCTATCGTCAACTAGACGAATGCCCCCGTCGGCTCAAAGGACGCGGGGGCGGACTTCTCGACCGCGCCTCAGCCCGTGGCGGCCTCCCAGGCCCGCGCCAGGCGAAGGAGCGGGACTTCCCCAAGGTCGGCCGCCACGGCCGGAGCGCAGCTCATGGAAGCCATCGGCAATCCCAGCATCGGTCGCCTGTTCTTCAGCCGCTTCGATCATGTCTTCGACGACAAAGGGCGGCTGACGTTGCCTGTGCAGCACCGCGATCAGCTCCGGGCCTCGCAGTTCGCCGACCGGGTCTTTTTGGGCCATCAGCCGGGCTTGAAGAAGGTTTCCCTTTATCCGGCCGAATATTGGCTGGAGCTGCAGCAGCTCTGGCAGGACGAGCGCCGCTTTCCCAGCACCCAAATCATGCAGGAGGCCCAACGGATGTTTTTCGCCAACATCGAGCCGACGACCGTGGATCGGCTGGGTCGGGTGCAGATTTCCGCGGGGATGAGGGACAGAGCCGGCTTGGGCAAGGCCGTGACCGTCGCGGGCGTGGGGCGCCACCTGCAGATTTGGGACCCGCAGGCCCTCGAGGAGCAGGATCGTCTGGCCCAAACGCTGGTCGCCGGCGCGGCCCAGGCGGAGGCCGGCCGGCACGGCGCCTTTCCGGAAGCCCTCAGGCTGCCCCCCTGGTGACGCGGCCGGGCGCGTCGGTCAACTCGCATGTCTCGGACCAGGAAAGACCGAAGGGGCCGGCGGCCGTCGGGCCTGGCTCGGCGGCGCGAGACCGCCGCCGGACAGCCTCGGAACGTGGAAGGTCAATCCCCGCAGTTCGCTGAAAACGGGGATTTTTTTTCCGGCTTGCCGGGCGAGGCCGACTTTGCGGCCGGCGAGTCGCCCGCGGGCCAGC
>JAISZC010000143.1 GCA_031269485.1 Deltaproteobacteria bacterium | reverse complement strand
TCGGGCCGCCGATGGCCGGCAGTTGGCGGCCCGGGGCTCGGCGGAGCGGCAGTCGACGAGTTTGGCCCGGCCGCCGGTCAACGAAACAGCCAAGCCAGCCAATCAATCAGTCAATCAATCAGTCAGTCAGTCAGTCAGTCAGTCAGTCAGTCAATCAGTCAATCAATCAATCAGTCAGTCAGTCAGTCAATCAATCAATCAGCCATCCAGGCTTGCTCGATGTGCAAAAACCCCATTTTCAGCTTGACGATTAAAATATTACCTTGATAATAGACATCAAAATTTGACAATTATGGCCCTGACCGGGGTTTTTGCACATCGATCAGGCTTGGCCTCGTGGCGGACGCGCGGCCAGCGGCGAGGACCAAACCTCAAAAAGAAGTCCGAGCGCCGCCCCCATGCCTTGGTCTGGTCGAAAACGGCGGCGGCTCATTTCCCTTGAACTTTTGGCGTGCCTCGCTTCCGCCGTCAGGTCAAATACTCTTTCGTCAGGCTTTTGAAGAAATCCAACGTGATGGGGCAGGTCTCCACTATTGAGCCGGCCAAATCAAAGGCCGCCAGCGTTTCTTCGTCGGTCAGCGGCGCCAATCCGGCCTCGAGCACCAAAAGTCGGTCGTAGCGTCCAAAATTCATCCTAAATTCGGCTTCGTCCCAAATCATCAGCTCCGGATCGCGGGCCAGGTAAATTTCCCTAATCCAGGCCGGGGTGACCACCATGGTCCGATTGGCCTCCAGCTCCCTCAATTTCGGGAGCCCCACCATGGCTGTCAAGCAATTGTCGGTGGGGAGGACACGGAAGTCGACCTTTGCCGACTCGAAGCTCAGCAGGCAATTGCGTCCTAAAAAAACTCGCAGGCCGCGGCGTCGCTCTTCGTCCAGCTCGCCCAAGAGCTCGGCCATCTTGGCGGCCAGCAGATCCGTCCGCACATGGAAGCCGGGCTTGAGCCAGATCACGTCCAAATCGAAGCGTTTTTCGTCTTTGAGGGCTTCCTCGAGCTCGTCGCGAAATATTCCGCAGGCGATGATGGTGCGTTTTTCTTTCATCAAGCCCTTCTTCCTCTCCGGGGAGCGGCCCGTCAACGACGACGGCCGCCGCGGGCGGTCTCGTTCGGCTTCCGTCCTTGGGCGCAGCCGCCAGTCTGGGGAGGGACGACGCTCCCTTCAGCCCGTCTCAGGAAATATGCGCGGCAACTTGAAGCGGAATCAGGTTCGGCTGGCTTGAAGGGCAGGCGGGCGCGGCTCGCCCAGCCTGCCAAGCCGCCAACGCCGGCCCCAGAAAGAAGGGCCGGCCGGATGGCCAGCTCGCAGCTGCCTTTCGGCGGTCACGTCCGCCCCTTCGTCCTCTTGGCGGGCTGGCCGCAACGGGGCTGCGCCCCTGTTCCCGGCCAAACGGGTCGGCAGGGCGCCTCGCCCTGAGGCGTTCCTCCGAGAGCCCGCCGCGCGTCTCGTTCCCCGGGCCGACCGACGGGCTCGCCGTCGTCCGTCTTGTCGGCCCTATTGGCCGGCCGTCTCGTCGTCCGTCGCCCTCGACGGGCCCGTCGGCGCGGGCGGCCCGGCGCTTTGGCCTGGCGGAACGGGCCGGCCGTCGCGACCGTCCCGGCCGGCGGGGCCGTCGCGCTCGGACGGGCCGGCCGGGACGGCCACGATGAAGATCAGCAGCAGCAAGATCTCCAAGCCGGTGTCCCCGCCGCCGATGAAGGCCGGGCCGTGGGTTTGGCTGTAATCGGAATAGGAGGTCAGGCGCTTCAGCGTCAGGAGTTGGCAGGCCACCAAGTAGAGCCAGGTCGGGATGGCCAGGGCCGCGTGCCAGCCGTGGGTCAGCCGTTTGAGGATCAGGCAGCCCATGACGAACAGCAGGGAAAAGCTCAGCAGCGCGTAGGTCACCATGGCGACCAGCCCGCCGGCCGCGTCGAGGTAGGCCAGGCTGTGGACGTGCATGGCCTCGGGGTTGGGAAAGTCCAGCCCGGCGAGGCTGCCGGGCCCCAGCCCCGTCGCGCCCGCCAGCATTAAGGCCATTTGCTTGAGGCTAATGTCCAGCGCCGCGGTCGGGCCGTCGAAAGGCGTCAGCCAGTTGGAGCCCTCGAACAGGGCGTAAAGGCCGGAGCCCGTCGCCAGCCTTTCGGCCGTCAGGCCCGCGAAGGCCGCGGCGGCGGCGCCGAGCCGCAACTTGAAGCCCGAGCCGAACCAGACGACGGCCAGCCCGAAGCTCAGAGCCTGGGTGCGGTAGGCGAAGAGGTCGTGGCCGAAAAGGGTCAAAAGCAGGTGGACGAGCAGGGCCGCGGCGGGAGCGCCCGGGGGACGGGTGGGGCGGTCGCGGGCCAGCGTCAGTCCGACGAAGATCGACGCGCCGAAGGCCCCCCAGAGGCTGACGCGAAAATTGCCGAAGACGAAGGCTTCGGCGGCCTCCGGCGCCAGTCCGGCCAGCAGGTTCACGGCGTCCAGCGAAAGCGTCGCGGCCATGACCGTCCAGGCCGCCCGGTCGATGGCCGCGGGGGTGGCGCGGGCCAGCCTGGCCACCGCAGGGCCGGGCGAAAAGGACTCCTTGGCGGCCAGGCCCAGGGCCAGAATTTCCAAAAAGCTCCAAAACAGCCAGCCCGAGCGGATGGGCCCGGCCAGAGCGTGGAGGATCAGCCCGGCGAATATCAGCGCGGCCGAGGCGAGGAGGCACCACAGCTTCAGCAGACGGTCCGAGCCGGCGGGGCCGGGCGAGTTGGGCGAACCGGAGCGGGTCTGGAACTGACGGCCTTGGCTTGGCGGGCCTTGGGTCGGAGCGCCTTGGCTTGCAGCGCTTTGACTTGGGCGGTCTTGGCCCGGAGCGCGCCAGCTCCAAGGGCTTTGGACCGCGCGGCCTAGGCTCGGCCCGTGCTGGCTCGGCCGGATCTGGGTCGAAAAACTCCGCCTCGTGGGGCCTTGGGCCGTCATCACGGCTGACGGTCCCGCGCCTGGCTGACGATCCGCCAAATGGCCCAGCGCAGCTCCTCGAGGCCCTCGGAGGTGAACGAGGAAAAAGCCGCCACCGGGGTGCGCGGGCGGGCCTTTTTGAAGGCGGCCAGGGCCGCCGGGCCTTCCGGCAGATCCATCTTGCCGATGGCCACCAGCTTGGGCTTTTTGGCCAGCTCGGGGTCGAAGGCCTTGATTTCCTTGACGAGGGCCGTGAGGTCCCGATCCGGCTTCTGCAGGTCGAGACGGGTCGGATCCAGGAGATGAACCAGCACCGCGCAGCGGCTGAGGTGCTTGAGGAAGCGGTGCCCCAGGCCGGCGCCCTGGGCGGCCCCGTCGATGAGGCCGGGCAGATCGGCCAGCACGAAGGAATGGTCTTCGCCGGCGGCGGCCACGCCCAGGTTGGGGACCAACGTGGTGAAAGGGTAGTCGGCTATCTTGGGCCGGGCCGCCGAGAGCTTCGAGATGAGGGTGGACTTGCCGGCGTTGGGGTAGCCCACCAAGCCCGCGTCGGCCAAGAGGTTGAGCTCGAGCGCCAGCCGCCGCTCCTGGCCGGGCTCGCCGGGTTGGGCGAAGCGCGGCGCGCGTCTCGCCCCGCTGGCGAACCTGGCGTTGCCCTGGCCGCCGCGGCCGCCGCGGGCCGCCGAGAAGACTTGTCCGGGCTCGGTCAGATCGGCCAGCCGCTCGCCGGAGTCGGCGTCGAGCACCACGGTCCCGGGCGGCACCAGGAGCCTCACGTCGGCCCCGTCGGCGCCCGTGCGCTGGCGGCCCTCGCCGGGCCGCCCCGAGCCGGCCTTGAAAATTTGGTTGAAGTGAAATCGCAGCAGGGTTTCCTTTTGGCCGGCCGCCTCGATGATCACGTCCCCGCCGCGTCCGCCGTCGCCGCCGTCCGGTCCGCCCTTGGGGACGTATTTTTCGCGCCGAAAGCTCACGCAGCCGGCGCCCCCATGGCCGGAAGAGACCTGTATTTTGGCCGAATCGACGAACCGCAAGGTCGCTTCCTTTCGTCGCGCCGCTCGCCTGGGTCGGCGGTCTGGCCGAACTGGGCGGGCCGGGCGAGTTGGGCTTGCCTGGCCGCGCAGGCGAAGCCAGGCCGGATTTGAGGGCTTGGCGGTTTTTTGGGATGGCCCCGACGGAGGTGGCGTCGGCCCGCGGCCAAGCGCCAGTTTAATAAAACCTGAGCCGCAAAAACCTGGGCGAAAATTTGGGCCGAAAAAAATAGGCCGAAAACCGCGCCGCCATGAGCTGGCTTCCTCGTCGCGGTCCGAAAAGCTTGTCTGCAATAGGCCTTGACGCCTGGCTGAAGTGGCGTCGACAGTCGCCCGGCAACGCCCCCAAAAAGGCCGCGACGCTGAGCCCGAAAAATGCAAAGGCCGCCCCAAAGCCTCGACAAGCCGAAGACATCCCTCAAGGGCCGCCAGCCCTCCGGGTTGGAGGGGCCGTCGGGCGGCGTTTTCAGCCTAGGGGCGGCTTGAGGGAAGTCTATCAGACCTGTTTAGGCTGTCAAGCCTTACAGGCGCTTGATTCGGGCGAAATCGCCGCCCTTTTCGCCTCCTGAAAACCGGCGACGGTCGGGCTTTGCTTTCAGCCAGTCGCCCAAGTCTGCCGCCCAAGCCAGTCGCCCCATCCGCCGATCGGTTCGCCGTCGCCCGCCCTGTTGTCCGTCGCGGCAGCCAGGAGTAGAATTAAGTCAGGCGGCTGGGCGGCTGGGCGGCCGCGTGGTTCCGCGTCCGCCGACGCCGGGCGGACGGCCGAAGCGCAGGAGGCGGCATGAACGAGCCGGTGGACGTCGTGGCCCTGGTGGCCGAGCGCAAGATCCGCGAAGCCATGGAGGAGGGCCTGTTTGACGGCCTGCCGGGCGCCGGCCGGCCTCTGCCGGAGGACGATTTGGCCGGGTTGCCGGACGAGACCCGGCTGGCCCTCCGCATTTTGCGCGGCGCCGGCTACGTCCAGGGACAGGCGCCGGCTCAGCGACAGGCCCCCGATTCGGCTCAAGGCCGGGAGCAAGTTCCGGCTCAAGGTCAATCTTGCGGCCGGTCCGACCCGGCGGCCTTGATGCGCGACTTTGCCGCTCAAGCGCCGGACGAGGCCCGCCTGCGCCGACGGCTCCTGAGCCTTCGGCGCCGTCTGGGCGGTCGCCGACGCCGGCCGGAGGAACCCGACGAAGAGCGCGTGGCGGCTTTGGAAGACTCTCCCTATTTGGCCCAAGTCATCGACAAGCTGGGACGTTGACGGCTCTTGAGCCGCCGCGGGGCCCGGTCAGGCGCCGTCCGTCCGCTCCGGCTGCCGGGCTCGCCAGGACGAGCTCAAGGCCGCCGGCGACTGAGCGCCGTAAACCCGCTCGGCGGGCCAATCAGCCGAGAGCCGCCAGTCAAGCGACAGGCCGGGAGGCGACCGGCCGCGGCCAGCCGGGCTCTTTGCCTTGGGCTCGTCGGGCTTGTCCGGCCGGCGCGCTTCCGGCCGGCGACCGGCCAGCCTAGCCGCCCAGCTTCCAAGCAGTCGACCAGGCCCGCCAGGCCAAGCTGGCCAGGCCTCCTTGCTCCGGCGTCGGGGCAGCCGTTCGCCCTTCCTCGGCCGTTCTTCCTCGGCCGGCCTCTTGGCCGCCCGCCCGGCCCGCCGGCTCGCGACGCCGAACGCCTCCGGCCAATTCGGCGTTTTTCGGGCCGTCTGTGTATCAATCGCTACCGACTTTGGCCGCCGGCTGGGGCATGATGACCGAAGGGCGCGGAGCGTCGGCTTTTTGTCGCCGACGGGCGCCGGTCCGGCGTTTTCGCGGGCC
Organism: Deltaproteobacteria bacterium; assembly: GCA_031269485.1. Taxonomy (GTDB): domain Bacteria; phylum Desulfobacterota; class Desulfarculia; order Adiutricales; family Adiutricaceae; genus JAISZC01. The sequence goes on along the minus strand of JAISZC010000143.1, from coordinate 6,581 downwards.
GGCCAGCCGCGTTCGCAACCGTCGTCCCGGCCTCGGGACGACTCAATATATAAAGGAGTTGACATGGGCATTCTCACCAAGGAAATGAAGGATTTCCTGGTCGGCAAGGTGGCCTGGGTGGCCACCGCCGACAAGTCCGGCGTCCCCAACCTGGCCCCCAAAGGGACTCTGGCGGCCGTCGACGACCAAACTTTGGTCTTCGCCGACCTTTTCTCCTTGAAGACCAGGGCGGCCATGGAGCAAAACCCCCAAGTGGCCGTGGCGGTCGCCGACGGCCCCAAGGGCTATCAGTTCAAAGGCCGCTGCGAGCTGTTGACTTCCGGGCCCCTCTACGAGGAGACGGCGGCCGAGGTCAAAAAGGCGCTGCCTCAGAGCGCGCCGCCCAAGTACGTGGTCAAGATCGTCGTCTCCGAGGTCTTCAGCCTCACCCCCGGTCCCGAGGCCGGGAAAAAGATCGCCTGACGGCGTCGCCGGCCCTCGTCACGCGTCTCGCGTCGACGGGGCCGGCCCGCCTCCTGGGAGCGTCCATGGGTTGTCCCTGCAATCGCAACCGGCCCGATTGCCCCGACTGGTCCGACCATTGCATGGGCCAGCTGTGGATCTTCAAGGACCTCAAGCCCGAGGAGCTCGCGTCCGTGGCCGCCCGGACCGTCCGGCGGACCTTCGAGTCCGGCCGTCCGGTCTTTCTGCAAGGCGATCAGGCCAAGAGCCTGTTTCTCATCAAAAGCGGCCGCGTCAGGCTCAGCCGGGCCATGGAGAACGGCGCGGAAATCATCATGGACATCCGCAAAAGCGGCGACTACTTGGGCGAATGCCTTCTCAACGACCTCCAGGACGACTACCGCTACCCGGTCAGCGCCTGGTGCCTGGAGCCGGTCGCGTTGTGCTCCTTTTCCCGCCAAGCCTTCGAGAGCATCATTTTGGAGATGCCGGCCGTGGGCCTCAGCGTCGTCAAGACCATGGCCGGCCGCCTCGTCGATCTCACCGAGCGCATCGAAGCCTTGTCCCTGGCTCATTTGGAGGAAAAGCTCCACGCCGTGCTCCTCGGCGTCGCCCGCCGCCACGGCCGCCGACGCCCCGACGACAGCTGGGACTTGGAGCTCCAGCTGACGCACGAGGATTTGGGGTTTTTGGTGGGGGCCCATCGGGTGAGCGTGACCCGCTCCATGAAGCGCCTGACTGATTCGGGACGCGTGCGGCGCGACGGCAAGAGCCTGGTGATCCGCGGCGGTTCGGCGTCCGTCGGGCACTGAGTTTTTCGCCGAGGCGGCCGTCGGGCCGACCTTTGGGCTTTTGGAAAGCGCCCAGGAGCCGACCCGCCAGGGGAGGTTGTCCAGGCGGCGTCTTCCGCAGGTTCGTCCTTGGCTTGCCGTCGGTCCTCCTCCGGGTTGAGGCCTTGAGCGACGCTCTTGGGGCGTCGAGTCCGGCGGCGTTTTATGGGCCTTTCGCGGCCGGGTCTCCGTGGCTGGGGGCGTTGGCGCGCAAACTTGAACCGGCGTCCGCGAGACGCCTTTTTTTTTTCAGAAAAGCCCGGGCGCCCTGGGGGCGCCGGCGCGGCGCCGTTTTTGTCGTTTTTGCTCTTTATTTTCTATAATTTAGGCTTGATGAACAAACGTACGTTGTCTCGTCGGCTGGCCTCCCATCTCGACTTTCTCGGGTGAGGCCCCTAGCCCAGGCTTGCTCTCAAATGAGAGAAAAAACTCTCAAATTGAACCTCGCGCCCCGCACAAAACTCTCAATATAATTTGCAGTGGCATGCCAGCCCGATCTCCAGCCGGCCCGACAGGGAAGACCGGTTGGCATGGAAATTGTTTAGCCATCAGCCTAGCAAACTTTCCAGCAAATTTGTCACGCTTCACTCGCGCTGGGGGCAGAAAATCTGATAAAAATTTAATCCCAATTTATTCCGGGGTTTGGCGGAGTTTTGGCGGGTTTCGGCCTAATGTAGCGTAGACTGGCCAACTGACTAAATATTTAATGCCACAGCCTTATTTTTGAAAGGACTTCAGCGGCGAGGTCATGTCCAGTTGGATTGGCCGCCTGCAGACGGGAATCCTCATCCCGCCTCAAGAGGCCAAGGTCGAGAACATGACGCCTGCCGTCCTCGGCGGCCGGGACCGGCAAGCGCCGGGCGCCGATTATGACCGGCTCCGTCACCCGACGGACTCCGGGTTCCTTGAGGCGCTCGAGCAGGTGGTCCAAGCGGGCGTCGCGGCGCAGGATCAAGGTTTCGGCCGTCCGGTCCATATGCTCGCCGGCGACGGGGACTGAGAAGTCGTTTTTCAGGTCCTCGACCACGATTTGGTCGGCCAGGGCGTTGACCAGCCAGGGTTGGCCCGCGGACCAACGCCAGGCCTGGTCCGCGGCCGAAGCCTCGAAAACCTGGGCCTCGGCGTGCTGGCGACAAAGGATCTCGGTCCTGGAAAAATTGGCCAAGATGAAGGTCCCTTCCTTGATGTTGAAGGGGTTGGCCGGACCTCGGGACTCGGTCTCCGGCCGGACCTGGACCGTCGCAGATGTCGCGCCTGCCCGCCAAGGCTAACGAACGTGGCAATTTGGACTTTGGCGAGCGATGACGACTGTTGCAACCCGAACGAATTTGCCCCAGAAAAGGCCTGAGTGGCTCGCTGAAAAGACAATCGGCCTCGTCAAAGAAAACAACTAGATCTTTGTCGAGGCTCGCCGTTAAATTTCTTAATAAGCTACGAATTATAGTATTAAAATTTGGCTTTAGGTTATTATCATAGGTTGAGGCGAAGATTTAGAAGACATCGACTACATAAGAATCTAAATCATCCATTATCCGGGAGGCTACTGTAGATATAGCTCTATTTACGTCGTCAACGTCATATAAACCTATAAAGTACAGTATAAAGCATATATTTTCCTTTAGCGCTTATTTCATCGGTCAAAGCGTTCAAAAAAGTTGTATTTTTATCTTGGCGTGGGGCGTTAATGGCGAAATAATATTTGCCTTCGATCATCTTCTCGACGTCCGGCAGGCGCGGAAGGACGGGATTCATGCAATGTTCCGAGGGCGGACAAACGCCTGAGGCGTTGGACGTCTTGGGCGTTGGGGCGGTCATGAGGTCCTCCGAGGTCAAGAAGACGCTCAGGGGCGCTCGCGCATGACGGCTGCCGGCGAATTGCGCCACGCTGTCGCCATAAGCCAAACAGCCGCAGGCCGGTCCCTCGCGCCGCGTCAAAAGCGGCCGCGTCCGGCTCGGTCCGGTCATGAAAAACTGCGCGGAAACAATGGCGGACAACCGTCAAAGGGCGCATCTGGGCGAGCGCCGCCCCGGCGACCTGTCGACTCCCGTTGCCCGGTCAGGGGCTGGCGCCGGTCAGGCGGCGCTCTCGGCTCAGGTTCTGGTGGAGGCGGCGGGCCGAGCTCGCAGGCCGCCGAAATCGAAGCCGCCCGAAACCGCCGCGGAGCGGCCGGCGGTCCTTGAGCTCGCCTCCGAGCCCGCGTCCGAGACCGGCTCAAAGCCCCTGAGACCGCGGTCTTGGGGCGACTCTAGGGACGGCGCGCCGAGGCTGGGGTGCGTCAATAAACGACGAAAAGCCGTCGTCGATTGGGCCGAAATACGGCTTGATTCCAGGCGGTTTTGTTGGTAATCTTGACAAGCAAAGCGGGAAAATTTGAGCCAACTCCAGGCCGCCCGCAAGACCAAGCCTTGCCGCCTCAAAACCTGAGCGCGCCGCCCTTGGAGGCGGCGGGCGCCTTGAGCGCCAACTGGCTGGCTGGTCGGCGGCTCGGCTATCGTCCTAATACGGCTTTTGCCGTCATGCATGCATGGGACTAAAATGAAGCAAATACTCGTAGTCGACGATAATTTAGCGAACCTTCAGCAAATAAGCGCCCAATTAGAAGAGTCTTATGATGTTTCTTTGGCCAAATCAGGTCATCAAGCTTTGCTGATTTGCCTCCAATCGGAACCCGACTTAATCTTATTAGATCTTGACATGCCCGTCATGGACGGTTTTGAGACTCTGGCGGCTATCAAGAAAAATTTGTCTTTGCGTCATATTCCAGTTATCATCTTGACCAGCACTTCCGACCCCATTATCGAAGTCAAAGCTTTGAAAAGCGGAGCGGTGGACTTCATAGCCAAGCCAGCCGATCGTGACATTCTTCATCACCGTATCGAAGTGCATTTACGTTTGTCGACCTATAATCGTGAGCTAGAGAACACCGTTAGAATCCTGGAAGATAGCATCATTTCCTCCTTCTCGGACATGATCGAGTATCGCGACGAAAACACCGGCGGCCACGTGGCTCGCACGGCCCGCTACGTGGGCATTTTGGCCAACCAGCTTTTGGAGATGGGGCGGTATCCCGGCGAGGTCAATGAGCGCTCCGCCGACATGATGTCCCGCGCCGCGCCCCTCCATGACGTGGGCAAGATCGGCATCAGCGACATCATTTTGCTAAAGCCCAGCCTCCTCAACGACGAGGAGTTCTCCATAATGAAGACGCACACCACGATCGGCGCGGATATCCTCAAGGGCATCTTCGCTCGGGTGCCGCCTCAGGATTATCACGACTACGCCATAACCATCGCCGAGAGCCATCACGAGCGTTGGGACGGACGCGGCTACCCCAAGGGCCTCAAGGGCTTGGACATTCCTCTCTGCGCCCGCATCATGTCGGTGGCCGACGTCTTCGACGCCTTGATCGACGTGCGGGTCTACAAAAGGCCCATGAGCCACAGCGACGCCTGCCGCATCATCATTTCGGAAAAAGGCAACATGTTCGATCCGGACGTGGTCGAGGCCTTCCAGGCGGTGGAGGAACAGTTGGCCCAAGTGGCCGGACGCCGTCTTTAACCGCTCAGTCCGGGGGCGCCCTCCCGGCGGCCCGCGAACATGCCGATGGGACCGTTAGCCGATGATCAGCGTCCTTTCCGCCTCCTCAACCGAAGCCGACGAGCCAGACTTGTGCGTTCTGGATTTTTTGGCCCAGCTGGACCTTAAAAATCGTCTCAAACGCCACGCCGTCGGTCTGATGTTCGGCCCCTTGCAGCCTTTGGAGCCGCTGGCGGCGGTTTGCCGAGCGCTCCCCTTCGACGTGACGGGGATCGTCAGCCCCTTGACCTCGGTGCCCTCCGTTCGGCGCGATCCGGTCTACGACACCTTCACCACGACCTTGACGGCCTTGACCAGCGACGAGGACGAATTCGTCGCCGGCTTGTCGGAGGAAATCGGCGACGAGGACGAACGTGGACCGATCGTCGAGCTCTACGAGCGGCTGGCCGCCAAGCTGAGCCGGCCGCCCAAGCTCATTTTGGCCTTCAGCTCCCGAGCCCGGCCCCAGGGCGACCATTTGATCAACTGGCTCGACAAGGCCTCCGACGGCCGGCCGGTGGTGGGCAGCTACGCGTCCAGCTACACCTACGCGCGCGATCAGGCCGATTTGCTCTTCAACGGCGCGCTTTACACCAACCGCGTGGCTTTGGTGCTCATCGACGCCCAAGCCGAGCCTCGATTCTTCTTCTTCAGCACGCCCGGCGGCAAGCGCCTGCGTCATCGGGCCTTGATCACCTCCTCGGACGGCAACCTCATCAAGGAGGTCAACGGCCGCCCGGTGCTCGAATACTTCGCCGGCTTGGGCCTCGTCGACGAAGACGGCAGCATCACCGGCGCTCGGGCCACTCCCATCTTCATCGAATCGCCCGACCATTGGCGAGATCTGCCCATGGTCGCGAGCTCGCTGAACGCCGAGGGCCACGTCTTGTGCTCGTTGGACGTCCCGCCCAACGCCACGTTGGGCTTGGGCGGCTTTGACGTCTTGGACGTGATCGACGACATGCGCGGCTTGATCAGAAACATCAAGCGCGAGTCCTTCGACTTCTGCCTGATCTTCAGCTGCGTCACCCGCAACAGGGCTCTGGGCCTGAGCTATCTGCGGGAAATTCATGAGCTGGAGACCGCCTTGGGCGACAAGTTGCCGTACTGTTTCGCCTATTCAGGCGGGGAGCTTTGTCCGGTTCTCGACGGCGACGGACGGCAGCGCAACGCTTTTCACAATCTGGCTCTGGTCGGCTGTCTGCTTTGAGGCCAGACGGCCTCAAGTCGGCGGCGCCTTTTGCCGCCGCGGCGTCGCGCGGCCCTTGTCCGGCCCCTTCGGCGACCAAGCGCGAATGGACCGTCGCCTCGCGGGCGTCGCGTCGGAATTGACGAAAAAACCGGCAAAAGGCTGGCCGGTCGCCGTCAAATTATTGATGGAGTTCAACAAATCGCCTTTATGACCAGAGGCGGCAATCTTCGTCTTTTTTCGGACGGCGCTTGGGGTCGGAAGACTGGCTCGGCCCAGGCTGGCGGCCGACGGCTGCGGCGTCTGGCCGCCGCCATTGCTCGACGCCGATGACAATTTGAACGGGGTTGGAACAGTTCTCTTGACATCTATCCATACCTATGCAATAATATCCATTATGGGTACTTATTGTTGCCATAGGCGACGCTGCAAAAGCATTGGGTGTTTCCATTACTACGCTTCGGCGCTGGGAGGCGGCGGGAAAGCTGACGCCTGCTCGAACGACTTCCGGACATAGGCGTTATGACCTTTCCAAACTTATTCC
>JAISZC010000103.1 GCA_031269485.1 Deltaproteobacteria bacterium | reverse complement strand
GGCGAGGGTTTTTCAGGCGGCTGCCAGCCAGGCGGGCGGGCGGGCGGGGCCGAGACGGCGGAGCTTTGGCCGGTCCTGGCCGGCCTCACAGCCGGCGAGCGGCGTTCATCAGACGATAGACCAGAGCCGAGCCCAGCCAGGCCAAATCTTCGATATTGAAGCACAGTCTCATGTTGCGGTCAAAGAGAACCTGCCCGTCGGGCTCGAATTCTTCGTCGCCGTAATGGAGGATGACGGCGATTTCCGCCTGGGGCAGGACGCGAAAAAGAAAAGCCTCGTCGCCCAGAGCGGTTTTCGCCACGCCGCCTAGAGTCGACGAGGCTTGGGTCAGCAGGCCCGGCCGGCGGCCGAAGACGCTGATGAGGGGCAGTTCGGCCCTCTTGCGGAAGGCGGCCGTGTAGAATTCTCCGCCGGGGATCTGGCGGTAGGCCGTCAATTCCCCGGCCGGCTCGAGGTTTTTGGCCCCCTGGAGGTAGTGGAGAACCAGCACGGCGTCGGTCAGCGCAAACTCCTCGGCGTGGTCGGCCCAAGAGACCGTGTAGCCGTCGAGGGCGATCTTGACCGGGCGGTTCATGAACGTCAAGGTCAGGTACTCGGGACCGAGGACGGCGCCGGACAGCTCGGCCGTCCGCTTGGGATCGCGGGCGGCCAAGTCTTTGGCGGCCAGGGTGATGGCGTTTCGGTAATCGTCGACTCGCACGTTTGAGGTTCTCCTGAAGCGATTTTTCAAGATGATAGCACACCCCGGACTTGAGCGCCATTGCGGCCGATCGGCTGGCTTTGCCCCGCGCTCTCGCGGTTGTCCTGCCCCGCGTCGTCGGCAAGCTTGACCTTGCGGCCAAAACCCTGGTCAGGCCGAAATTGGTTTGCCATATTATCAAGGTGTTATTTGTTAAGGCCGTCAAGCTGAAAGGGGGGTTGCGCCAAAAGGGCCTGAAGTTGTTCGAGAATGTCGCGACCGCGGCTTTGGCTTGCTCGTCAAGGGCCAACGTGGCGCAGAACGAAACCATTTTCGGCCTCGAAAATGGCCCCAAGCGACCGGCTGATCCCGAAAACGCCATGAAGAACAGGCGTCCAGCCGCGCCTGCGCGGTCGATTGGCTCGCCAGTCGCTCAATGGCTTGGGGACCAGGCGAAGCCGATACGCTCGTCAGCTGCTGGCCGCCAAGCTTTCAACAGGTCCAAGCTTTCCGCAGGTCCAAGCTTTCCGCAAGCCCAAGCTTTCCGCAGGTACAAGCCTGGACTGACCTCTGGTTGCGGGCAAAGGCCCCCAAACGAAAAATGGCTGCTCCGGGCCGCGACGGGCAAGCTCGGCGTCCAGCCGGACCTCGACGCCGGAGAGGCGACATTTGTCTTGCGAGGACGACCTTGATATACTTTTCGCCGATCGGAGAGCTGGCGGCCACCGGACCAAAACTGCGAGCCGGCGCTCTGCGGACCGCTTCGGCGGGCTCGGATTTGGTTGACATTTCTCAGCGCGAGGCCCTTAATGAGCTTTCCACGACTCAAGCGATCGCCGGCCTTCGTCTCGGCTCTGCTGGCTTGGGCGGTTCTGCTTTGGACCGTCGCCACGGCCCAGGCGGACGCCGGTTTTTTGTGGACCATCGAGGCCCTGGACGGACGACGTCTTCATCTGCTGGGCTCGATTCACGTGGCCAGCGAATCATTTTATCCGTTGAACCGAACTATTAACGAAATTTTTGAAAATTCAAAGGAGTTGATTGTCGAAGTCGACGTAACCAGGACTGACGAAGCATTGAAGGCCTCTAAATTTATTAAAAAAGGTGTATATTTTGATGGACGCACTCTATGGGACGATTTAGACGCTGAAATGACCACCCTGCTGGAAGCTAAGCTAGTTGACTCAGTGTTCGACAAACAGAGCGTAAGTTTTATGAAACCTTGGTTAACTGCGCTGACTTTAGAGATTGATATCATTAAAAGATTGGGTTATGATGAAAAATTAGGTGTGGATATTCATTTTTTGGAACGGGCCAAGGCCAAAGGGCTGCCGATTAATGAATTGGAGACCCTTGAAGAACAGATTTCGCTTTTTACCAATATGAGCGAAAATGAGAGCATATTGATGCTCAAGAGTGTATTGATGGACGAGGAGACAACCAAAGACATTGAAGAACTCACGAAAGCTTGGCGTGATGGCGATGTGGATGGGTTTTACGACGTTTATTTCCGAAACTATATACGTAACCCTGATTTGATGCCGCTTATGGACCGCTTGATCCACGATCGCAATTTTTTGATGTTTGAGAGGCTCAAACCGTTTTTTCGTCCTCGCGGCCAAGAGGCCTTCGCCGTGGCGGGCTCCGCCCATTTGGTGGGACCGGACGGGCTGCCGGCGCTTTTCGAGAAAAACGGCTACCGAGTCGAGCAGCTTCAGCTGGCCGTCGAATGAAGCCTCCTTTTTTCCCGCCGATGGCTGGCGGTCGGCGACGGGAGCGAACCATTTTGAACGGAACTTTTTTTTCAGCCTCTCCACGGGCTTTCAAAAAAGCCGCCTCCGGTGGTCGCCGGCCGGCCGGCCCGTTCTGGCTGGGGCTCGCGGCCGCGGCCCTGGCTTTCGCCGGCTCGGCGGCGGCCGCCCCCAACTCGAGCCGGGCGCTCGACGTGGCCCTCGACGGCCTGGGCGCCCGCTACCAGGGGCTGACGTCCCTGGCGGCCGACTACGTCCGAACCACCGTCAGTCCGGCTTCCGACTCGGTCTTCGGGCATCAGGCCGTGCAGACGGCCCGAGGTCGGCTGCAGTGGCGCCGTCTGGCCCAACTGAGGCTTGATCAGAGCGCCCCGAACGAGGAGCTGATGGTCACCGACGGCGAAACCGTCTGGTGGCACATCCCAGATGAAAAGTTGGTCTACGTTTACCGCAACCTCGACTTGACCGGCGAGCTGGCTCCTCTGCTGTCCTTTTTTTCCGGCTTGGAGGCCTTGCGGGACAATTTTGCGGTCACCGCGGTTGGCCCAGCCGACGCCCGCGAAGGCCTAACGGGCCTGGCTCTCAAATCCAAGCAGGATCCGCAGAGCCCCGGCAGAGTCGTCGTCTACGCCGACGCGGACAACCAGCTTGCCGGCTTCAGGCTAAGTTCGCCCACCGGCGAGAAGACCGATTTTTTCCTCTACGAGCTGATCGTCGATCCCCAGCAGTCCGAGGGGCTTTTTACGTTTAAGATCCCCAGGGGCGTGACGGTCGTCGAGGAAGAGCAATGACTGGCGTTCCGCCGCCGGCCTGACGTCTCGGCGCCGACGCTGCGTCCCGGACGGCGGACGCGCCGCCGAGGCAACAGTCCAGCCAGGACGACTGCCGGACGCCTGGGCAAGAAAAAATTTCAGCCGAATTCAGCGAAGCCGCGCCAACGCCAAGCCTGAGAGCCGGGCTCGGCCGCCAAGACGCGCTCGGCTCGGCCGGCTTGGCTCTCGGAGGCGCCCGCCTTCTCCGGTCTGGCCCTGAATTCGCCGTTCCCGGAGCTCGCCGGCCAAAGCGCGCTCCGGACCATGACCTCGCCGAACTGGGCCCCGACCTGACGTGGGCCGGAGGACACGCATGCCCGAACAAGCCTTCTCCGAGCTGAGCGCGGCTATCGCCCGGCTGGCCGTCAAGCGCGAAGCGGTCATCCTGTCTCATTACTATTGTCGGCCGGAGATTCACGAGGCGGCCCATTTCGTGGGCGACTCGCTGGGCTTGTCCCAGGAGGCGGCCAGAAATCCGGCGAAGGTCATCATTTTTTGCGGGGTGCATTTCATGGCCGAAACGGCCAGCATCTTGTGCCCCGACAAAAAGGTGGTGCTAGCCAACCTAGACGCCGGCTGCCCCATGGCCGACATGGTGGCCCCCGAGGACTTGGCGGCCCGCAAAAAAGAGCTGCCCGGGGTGCCGGTGCTGACGTACGTCAACTCCCCTGCCGCGGTCAAGGCCATCAGCGACGTCTGCTGCACTTCGGCCAACGTCGCGGCCGTGCTCAAATCGCTCGACGCTTCGCAGGTCCTGATGACTCCGGACAAAAATTTGGCCTCCTACGCCCAAAAATTCGCCCTCGACAAAGAGGTGCTGACCTGGCCGGGCTTTTGTCCCACCCATCACCGTCTGAGCCTTGACGAGGTCCTGCGGCTCAAGCGCGAGCATCCTCAGGCCGTGGTGGCTGCGCACCCCGAGTGCCGCCCCAAGGTGCAGGCCGAGGCCCACGTCATAAGCTCTACCAGCGGCCTCATCAAGCGTTGTTCGGAAGGCGCCGAAAAGGAGTATGTCGTGCTGACCGAAGAGGGCGTGCTGCATCCGCTGAGAAAGAATAACCCTGGCAAGATTTTTTGGACGCCTAAAACCCCCATGATTTGTCCCAACATGAAGAAAATCTCTCTGACGGACGTTTTGACAGCTTTGGAAACCCTCGAACCGGAGATCAAGGTGCCCGAGGAAATCCGCCGGCCGGCCCTCCGGGCGGTCGAGCGCATGATGGCCGTGCCCAGAGATTAGGTGGGGCGCGAGAAACGGCCGGGCTTTTGGCTTGGCGTCTTTGAGCGCGCAGATTTGATCGATGGGCAAAATTCCCATTTTCAGCTTGATGATTAAAATAATCCCTTGATAATAGGCGTCAAAACTTGACGATTTGGCCATGACCGGTTTTTTTATCGGTCGGATTTGGGCGACGGCAAGTTCGGCCCCCGATTTTTTTGGGCCCAGGCGTGGATTCCGTCGCGCCCAGACGGAAATCCGGTGCCCTAACCGGTGTTTAACATGAGGGCCCGTCCACCACCGAATCGTGGGGTAAATAGGCAGGATCTTGGGACTGACACGGAATAAGGCCTTAATAATTGATGCTATATCCTTAAAATTTGTAGGGTAGACCGCCCAGGCCAACCAACTAATTCCACCACAGCCTTTTTCTTCATGAAATGTTAAAGATGGGCTAAAGACGTCCGGCTCAGGCCTCGATGTGGCGCCTGAGACGTCTGCCTCCAGAGAGACGCGGTCGGGAGGCGGACGAAAAAACGGAGCCGCCGGGGGACCCGACGCGCCGCTCGAAGTTTGCCGTTGGTTTTTGACGGCGATCGGCCATCCTGAGGCCGGGCGATAATCAGCTCCAGGCTAAAGTTGGCTTGGCTGTTTTGCCGGCGCGCGCCTCCCCGGCGCTTCCCCTGCTCCGCGTCGGCCGCCCAACCGAGTTCGGAGCGCCCGGCCGACGGCGCGGCTTTTTCAGACTGGCGGATGCCTTGTCCGTCCCAGCGAGCTTGGCGCCTAGGAGCGGTCCGGCGTCTTTTTTCCCGCGTTTTTCTCGCCTTCGCGGTCAACGAGCCGTTTTTTTCCATTATTTGCCTGGCGGCTGCCGACGCCTTGATCAGCCAAGCTTCTTGATCGGCCAAGCTTGACGAGCCGACGGCACGGATGGGGCAGAGCCCGACTCGGCTGCGAAGGACGCTGTCGAGCTGCCCCTGGCGAACTCGAACCCGGCCAGGCGAGGCCGGGCGAAAGAACGCCGTCCGGGGGCGTCCACGGCCGCGAATGCCGCGGGAGCTGGGCCGCCAGTCGAGCCCTGCGCCTCGGAGGTCCGGCTGCTTGGCTCGGGCGGCGCGCCTTGGGGAGGGCAAGGAGGTTTTTTTGGCCCTGGACCGCCGAGGAAGACGCCGAGGAAGATCGGTCGAAGCGCCGGCGGCGGTTCGAAATTTGGAAAGGCAGGCGAATGGCCCTGCGTCCGGACGTCGCTTCCGTTTGCGAAAACCGTTGAAATCAATCTCAGGGAGGTCGAAAAAATGACTGACGGCGGAATAATCCAGCTTTGAGGTTGCCGGCGACGGAAGCATTCGGCCGGTCATGGCGGCGGCCGAACCGCGAAGGAGCCGTAACATTTTGCTGGTCGGAGAGCGGTCGCCGGGCGTCGAATTGACCGCGCCAATCACGGCCGCGGAGGCCATGCGTCTGGCCGGGCTTGGCTGGCAGGTCGTCAAGCGGCCGGTCTACGCAATGAGGCGGCGTCTTTGACGACGTCCCTGGGCCTTACGCCTTCGTCCGGTTGGACGCCGACGAGGCTTGGGCGTGGTCGGGCGCAACTGCGCCCCGTGTCAAAACGCCTTGATGTTTGATTTTATCGACGAGTTCCGCCAGGCCAGCGGCGGGGATTTGGAATCGTGCGGCTGCATGCGGGGCGGTGCCATGGTCTGGCTCAAGGCCGTGACGGAATATGCGCGGAAGCCAGTCAGGCCCGGAAGCCGGAGCCTGGCGGAAGCCCGGCTCGAGTCGAGTGTCTTCGGCCCGAGCGCTCAAGCGGCAGGCCTTCGAGGAGGCCCTGCGGCTGGTCTGCTGAGAGGCTGGAAAGGCCCTGGCCGCTCGGCCGTCAGGCTTCAGGCCCGAGAGGCGGGCATGGTCGGACCTGACGACCGCCGTCACGAGGCGGTCTGGCGCATTTTGAGGATACGGAAGACGGTGGTGTGGGAGATGGAGTCCACCATGCGCTTTTCCACGGCCACGCGGGCCAGAAGACGCACCGACCAGCGTTCGTGCCCTTCGGGGGCCTTGGAGGCGGCCAGGGCGGCCAGCCGCTCCGCGAACACGGGGTCGGCCACGACGGAACCGGATGGTCGGGGTTCGGACGGGGCGGGCGTAAAGGCGCCGTCGACCCCGCCGGCCAAAAAACGTCTTTTGAGCCGCTCCAGGTTGGCGGCGGTGAGCCCCAGCGCTTCGCTCACGCGGTCGGCGCTCCAGCTTGGGCCTTCAGGCGAGCAGTCGGACCACAGCAAGGCCATGGCCAGACGCTCGATGCGGGTGTTGCTGCGTTTGGCGCTTCGGCGGTTGCGGTCGATTATTTCGCCGAGTCGACGGCGATCGTCGTCGGTTAACTTGACGAGCGTCTGGGCGGTCATGGGGCGCGTCCTTGGCAATGCTCTGAAGAAAAGGGCCGGGTGAGCCTGGGCCCCGATAAACCCAATGAGGCAGCTTGAAGGTAACAAAAAATCTCAATTTTGTCAACTAAAAAATAATGTGCATAATTGATCATCAATGACAGGCTGGCGTCTAAGCCCGCCCCTCCCTCGACGTCGTTCGTTGGAGGTTCTTGGGGGCGGACGGGTGGCCGAGCGGGCCGAGGCCCAAAAAAAACCGGCGCCTGACGGCGCCGGGGCAAACGGCCAAAAAAGGAGGCTCTCAGCCCAGCAGGCTTTGTGCGGTCATCTCCGGGGGGACGGGCAAGCCCATGAGCTCCAACAGGGTGGGGGCCAGATCGGCGAGCTTGCCTCGTCTTTGGGCCATGCCGGCGAGGGGGTTTTTGGCCGCGTAGAAACATTCCACTGGGAAAAGGGTGTGGCTGGTCTTGACCAGGCCTGTTTGCGCGTCGATCATTTCTTCGGCGTTGCCGTGGTCGGCGGTGATCAACACATGGTAGTCGGCGGCCACCAGTGGCGGCACGATGCGGCTCAGACAGCGGTCGACGATTTCCACGGCCTTGACGGCCGCCTCTAGGACTCCGGTGTGCCCTACCATGTCGCAGTTGGCGTAGTTGATGGCGATGAAGGGATAATTTTGCGGCAAATGGCAGGTCAAAAAGGCGTCTGTCAAGATTTCGGCCTCCATTTCCGGGTGGCTCGCGAAGGAGGCCGGATCGAAGCGGCCTTTGATCTCCTTTTGATCTTCCAAGGGGAAGGGTTTGGTGGATTTACCGTTGAAAAAGCTGGTGACGTGCCTGAATTTTTGGGTTTCCGCCAGCCTTAGCTGCCTGAGGCCCGCCTGGGTGACCGCCTCGCCCAACAGACCGGGCAGGCCTTCGTCGCCGCCCATGGGGCCCAGCAGATAATTTTTAAACTCGTCGTAATAACGCGTCAGGCCCAGATAGGTCAGCCGGGGGCGGCGGTCACGATGGCCCGGATAGGCGTCCTCCACGAAGGCCTGGGTCAGCTGAATGGCCCGATCCTGCCGAAAATTGAAATGGACGAAGCAGTCGCCGTCCGTCAGGCCCGCGTAGCCCTCGTTGACGAGGGGCGGCACGTACTCGTCGCTCATCTCGAAGCCGTCGGGCGTGAATTCCTCGCGCCAGCAGGCCTCCACCGCCGCCGCGGGCGGCCCGGAGAAAGGCCGGCCCCGAGCCGAGACCAGGGCCGCGTAGGCCCGATCAGTCAGCGTCCAGTCGCGGCTGCGGTCCATGGCGTAGTAGCGGCCCATCAGCGAGCCGATGGCCGCGCGGCCCGTCTCCGCCATGACCAGCTCCAGCTTGGCCAAAAACTCAGGCGAGGAGCGCGGCGGAGTGTCCCGGCCGTCGAGGAAGGGATGGACGAGCAGGCGGCCGTCGGGACGCTCCTGGCGGGCCTGACGCATGATTTTAAAAAGATGCTCCTGGTGGGCGTGGACGCCTTCGTCTTGCAAAAGCCCGGCCAGATGGAGGGTCCCGCCGCCGGCCCGCCAGGCCTCCATGAGCTCGCGCCAGCGAGGCAGCTGAAAGAACGTGCCGTCCCGAAGGCCGTCATCGATGCGCTTGAGCTCCTGGACGACCACGCGGCCCGCCCCCATGTTGAGGTGTCCGACCTCGCTGGAGCCTTGATAGCCGTCGGGCAGGCCAACCGGCTCGCCGGAGGCGTCCAAAAGGGTCCAAGAGGCCCGGCGCTCAGTCAGCGCGTCGATGAATGGCGTCCGGGCGGCGGCCACGGCGTTGCCCTCAGTTTCGGGCCGATGACCCCAGCCGTCTCTGATTATCAGACAGGCCGGCCTGACCATGAAAGCCTCCTTTGAGCCCCACGCGATGACCTTGAGGGGCGAGCAACAGTATATCACACCGGGGCCGGCGCCCGGGGCTGAGCGGCCCGGGCGCCGGCCGTCCGTCGGCGTCGAAAAAAAATCGCCGATCCTCCTTGACAACTTGCCGCCAATGGTTATATTTGCTTTTGCCTGGCAGACGGAGGTCAGGACTGCTAAAAAACCGCCCTTGCGGCCTTCCGCCGCCAGCCTCCGTCGGCCCGCATTTTTAACCAACAACGCCGCGGCGCCATGGCGGGGCCGCGGTCCGTTCTATGGCTCCGCCCCTCCAAGGGGCGGGAAATTCATCACGGCAGGCAGCAAAAGGAGTCATGACATGAACGTACGCCCCTTGTCGGATCGCATTCTGGTTAAACGCCTTGAGGAAGAGGAAAAGACCAAGGGTGGCATCATCATCCCCGACACGGCCAAGGAAAAGCCCCAGCAGGGCAAGGTCGTCAGCGTCGGCGAGGGCAAGCTCCTCGACAACGGCGCCAGGGTCAAGGCTGGCGTCAAGGCCGGCGAGACCGTGCTCTTCGGCAAGTACGCCGGCACCGAAATCAAGCTTGACGGCCAGGAGTACCTGATCCTGCGTGAAGACGACATCTTCGGGGTCATCGAGTAGGCCAATGGCCCCACGTCGGCGAAAAGCCGGCTCCGCTTCGGTCCGACCGGCCGACGCCTGAATCAATCCCCCGGCTCAGCCCGGGCGAAACCATCGGCAACAGCTTTCCAATCAGGAGGATGATCGTTTATGTCCGCTAAAGAGATCAAATACAGCGTTAAGGCCCGCGAGTCCATCATGCGCGGCGTTGACATATTGGCCGACGCCGTCAAGGTGACCTTGGGCCCCAAGGGCCGCAACGTCATTTTGGAAAAAAGCTTCGGCGCGCCGACCATCACCAAAGACGGCGTGACGGTGGCCAAAGAAGTCGAGCTTGAAGACAAGTTCGAAAACATGGGCGCCCAGATGGTCAAGGAAGTAGCTTCCAAGACGTCCGATTTGGCCGGCGACGGCACCACCACGGCCACGGTCCTGGCTCAGGCCATCTACCGCGAGGGCCAGAAGCTGGTGGCCGCCGGCGTTAACCCCATGGCCCTCAAGAGGGGCATCGACGCCGCCGTATTGGCCGCCACCGAAGATCTCCGCAAGATGAGCAAGGCCACCAAGAACCAAAAGGAGATCGCTCAGGTCGGCACCATCAGCGCCAACAACGATCCCACCATCGGCAACATCATCGCCGATGCCATGGACAAGGTCGGCAAGGAAGGCGTCATCACGGTCGAGGAAGCCAAGAGCATGGACACCACGCTGGACGTGGTCGAGGGCATGCAGTTCGACCGCGGCTACCTCAGCCCCTACTTTGTGACCGACGCCGAGAAGATGGTCGTGCATTTGGAAGACGCCTACCTGCTGCTGGTCGAAAAGAAGGTCAGCAACATGAAAGATCTGCTGCCCATCCTCGAGCAGATCGCCAAGCACGG
>JAISZC010000002.1 GCA_031269485.1 Deltaproteobacteria bacterium | reverse complement strand
CCTAGCTGAAAGCCTGCGAAGGCGGGCGTCCGAATGAGTTCGTCCGCCGACCGACCGGTCGGTCTGGCTGGCTGGCTGGCGGCCGAATAGCCTGAAACAAGGACCGAGGCGCCCGACGTGCCGCTGCCGTGGAACGCCGCCAATCTGGTCTTCAGCGACGGTCTTCATCGAAGATTCGAAGGCGTGGCGGCCGTCGACGCCGAGCGACGCTTCTTCTGCCGCCGCCGCTCGAGGACGCCGCCGAGCTGAAAGCCTGCGAAGGCGGGAGACCGAAAGAGATCGTCCTCCGACCGACCGGTCGGTCTGGCGGCCGAACCGTCTGAGACAAGGAGCAACGTGGCTCGTTACGTTTTAAAGCGTCTGCTGATGACGGTCCCGGTGCTGATGGGAATTTCCCTGATCATATTCACGGTCATGTCCTTGAGCCCCGGCAGCCCGGCCCGGCTGTTCCTGGGGGAGCGAGCCGAGGAGAGCGCCGTCCACGAGCTCAACGAGAAGCTGGGCTTCAACGATCCCTTCATGATCAAATATCTGCGATACATGAGCCGCGCGGCGCGCGGCGACTTCGGGCTCTCCTACAAGACCAAGCTGCCGGTCGTCAAGGAAATCCTGACCCGCTTCCCCACCACGGCCAAGCTGGCCTTGCTGGCCATGCTGATTTCCTCGGCGCTGTCGATTCCGCTGGGGGTGCTCTGCGCGATCAAGCAATACTCCGCCTTCGACTCCGCGATCATGGTCCTGGCCCTAATTTTCGTGGCCATGCCCGCCTTCTGGCTGGGGCTGCTGCTGATCCTGCTCTTTTCTCTCCACTTGGGCTGGCTTCCGGTGGCCGGGGCCGAAAGCTGGCGGCATTTCATTCTCCCGGCCGCGACTTTGGCCCTGGTAAACGTGGCCGTGGACCTGCGCATGACTCGCTCGACCATGCTGGAGGTCATTCGTCAGGACTACATCCGCACCGCCAGGGCGAAGGGCGTCCCGGAGAGGCGGATCATCGTCCGCCACGCGTTGCGCAACGCCATGATGCCTGTCGTCACCTCCATCGGCATCAACCTGGGGATGCTCCTGGGCGGCACCATCGTCACCGAGGCGGTCTTCGGCATGCCCGGCCTCGGCTCGCTGCTGCTGAGCTCCATCAGAATGAAGGACATTCCCATGGTCATGGGCTGCGTTCTGTTTTTGTCCTTCACCTTCAGCTTGGTCACGCTGGCGGTGGACTTGTCCTACGGCTTCTTCGACCCGCGCATCCGGGTCGCGTACGGCCGCAAACCATGAGCGCCCACCCCTCGCCGGACCGGACGGACCGGACGGATCTGACGGACGGGCCGGCTCGGACGGCGCCGCTTGACCCTCCTGACCTTCCGTCGCCGCCGAGAAAAAAACGAGGACAGTGGGCCAGCGCGGCGCGGCGCTTCAAAAAAGATCGCCTGGCGGTCGCCGGCGTCGTCATGCTGATCGTCATGATCGCGGCGGCCGTCGCGGCCGGCTTTTTCGTCGACTACGAGCGCGACGTGGTCCGGCAAAACGTGCTCGAGAAATTGAGGCCCCCTGGCCCGGGTCATTGGCTGGGCACGGACCAGTACGGGCGAGACATCTTGGCCCGCCTGCTCTACGGCGCCAGATATTCGCTGTCCATCGGCGCGACGGCCATCGTTTTCGCCCTGGGGGGCGGGCTGGTCGTCGGGGCGACGGCCGGGTACTTCGGCGGTCTGGCGGAAAACGTCCTGATGCGGCTCGTCGACATGTTCATCGCCATCCCGGCCACCCTGTTCGCCATCGCCGTGGTGTCGGCCTTGGGGCCGGGCGTGGTCAACCTGACGATGGCCATCGCGATGGCCTACCTGCCCATCTTCGCCCGCATCATGAGAGCGGCCACGCTGACGGTCAAGGACCTCGACCACGTCGAGGCGGCCCGGGCCATCGGCTGCGGTCACCTGCGAATTCTCGTCAGGCACGTGCTGCCCTCCATCATGGGGCCGCTCATCGTGCAGGGGACCCTGGGCGTGGGCTACGCCATCCTCCAGGCCTCCGCGCTGAGCTTTCTGGGGCTGGGCGTCATGCCCCCGGACCCGGAATGGGGCGCCATGCTTTCGGAAGGCGGCGCCTTCATGCGCCAATCGCCCTGGATGGTCATTTTCGCCGGCCTGGCCATCATTTACGTGATCTTGGCCCTCAACATCATCGGCGACGGGCTCAGAGACGCGTTGGATCCCAAGATGAGGGACTAAGCGGCCGGCCCGGGCGGCCAAGGAGGGGCGGCAGTGTGGTCGGAGCTGGATTCGGCCGAATCGCTTTTGAGCCTGCGGGGCCTGACGGTCGCCTACGAGACCGACGAAGGCCTCGTCAGGGCGGTCAACGGACTTGATCTGACCGTCAGGCGCGGCGAGACGCTGGGACTGGTCGGGGAGACCGGGGCCGGCAAGACCACCGCGGCTTTGGCCGTCATGGGCCTGTTGCCCGCCAGGCGGGCCGTCGTCGGCGGCGAGATCATCTTCGAGGGCGAGGATCTGCTCAAGCTGCCCGAGAAACGGCTGAGGTCCATACGGGGCGAGCAGATTTCGATGGTTTTCCAAGACCCCATGACCAGCCTCAACCCCAGCCTGACCGTGGGCGCCCAAATCTCCGAGGCCCTGGAGGTCCACCGCGCCGGCTTGTCGGCGAGGCAAGCCGCCGCCAGAACCGACGAGCTGCTGGCTCTGGTCGGAGTCCAGCCGTCACGCAAAAATGAATACCCCCACCAGTTCTCCGGCGGCATGCGTCAAAGGGCGGTCATCGCCATGGCCTTGGCCTGCGAGCCCAAGCTGCTGATCGCCGATGAGCCCACCACCGCGCTGGACGTGACCATCCAGGCCCAGGTGCTGGAAACGATCGAAGAAATCCAGACCCGGCTGAAGATGGCCATGATCCTCATCACCCACGACCTTGGCGTGGTGGCCCGGTGCTGCGACTCCGTGGCCGTGATGTACTTCGGCGAAACGGCGGAAGGCGGGACGGCCCAAGACGTCTACGAAGGCCTGACTCGCCACCCCTACACCGACGGCCTCTTCGGCTCCATCCCCGATCTCGAAGGGGAGGCCAAACGGCTGTCGCCCATTCGGGGACTGGCGCCGGACCCCACGGCCTTGCCCGAGGGCTGCGCGTTCGTCCCCAGGTGCCCCCTGGCCCGAGAAATCTGCCGGCGGCGACGGCCGCCGGCCGCGGCTCTAAGCTCCACCCACATGGTCAGATGCCATCTGCCGGAACTCGGGCCGGACCTCAAGCCGGACCTCAAGCCAGGCGAAGAGCCGAGCGGCCGGCCTGGCGGCGGATGGACAGAGCGGCCGAGCCGCCGGCTGGACGGCCGCCCATGACGGCCCTGGCGACGGACGGTCCTTTGGTCGAGGCCGCAGGGCTGGCCAAATTTTTCAAGACCCCCATGGGCCTGCTGCACGCGGTCGACGGCGTGGACCTCCAGGTGGCCAGAGGCCGAACTCTGGGGGTGGTGGGCGAGTCGGGCTGCGGCAAGTCGACTCTGGGCCGGCTGCTGCTGAGGCTCATCGAGCCCAGCGCGGGCCGGGTGCTTTTTCGGGGCGAGGACCTGACGACCTTCAGCCGCCGGCGTCTAAGACACGCGCGCCGGCGGCTGCAGATCATTTTTCAGGATCCCTATTCGTCGCTCAACCCCAGGATGTCGGTCGGCGAGCTGATCGCCGAGCCCCTGATCGTCCACCGCCTGGGCGGCTCGGCCGCGGACCGGGGCCGTCGGGTCAGCCGACTGATGGACTTGGTGGGCTTGGCCGACCGCCTGGTAAACGCCTATCCCCACGAGCTCGACGGCGGACGCCGCCAAAGAGTGGGCATCGCCAGAGCCTTGTCCCTGGAGCCGGAATTTTTGGTGCTCGACGAGCCGGTGTCGGCCCTGGACGTCTCCATCCAGGCCCAGATCCTGAACCTTTTGATGGACCTCCAAGAAGAGCTTTCCTTGACGTACGTGTTCATCACCCACAATCTCGCGGTGGTGCGGCACATCTCCGACGAAATCGCGGTCATGTATCTCGGCCGCTGCGTCGAGCGCGCCCCGGCCAAGGAGCTGTTCAGCCGGCCGACCCACCCCTACGCCCAAGCCCTGCTCGACGCCGTGCCCCGACCGCGGCTGCGGCGCGGCGAACCGAAAAAGCCCGTCATCAGAGGCGAGCTGACCTCCCCCATCGATCCGCCGCCCGGCTGCCGCTTCGCCGCCCGGTGTCCCCGCCGCGTCCCGGAGTGCTCGGCGGACCCGCCGCAGATCGAAATTTCGCCGGGCCATTTTTGCGCCTGCCCTCCGGCGGCCGCGAGCCCGCCAAAAAACCTAAGGCAGCCATGAAGCTGACGCCCATCGACTTTTTCGCCCGGCTGACTTACCTCCGCCGCCTGACCGTGAGCCCCCGCGGCGAGGCCGCCTTTCTGGCGACCACGGTCCGGCTGGAGGCGGACGATTATTGGACCGACCTTTGCCTTTGCTCCGACGGCCAGGGCCTGCGGCGCCTGTCTCTGCCGTGGTCGATCAAGGACTACGCCTGGCTCGACGACGACCGGGCCGTCATTGCGACCGCGACGGCGGGCGACGGCCCGACGACCGCGGCCGACGGGTCCGCCGCCGGCCTGGGCGAAGTTGGAGGCGAGGCCAAGGGCGAGACCAAGGACGAGGCGGCAGGGACGACCGGCGACTGGGCCGGACGGACCACGACCTGTCGGGTCCTCAACGTCCGCGACGGCCGGACGGAAAGAGTCGTCGTCCTGCCAGGGGCGGCCGAAGAGGTGACCCCGGCCGGCGACGGCAGCCTGGTCTTCGCCGCTCCGAGCCCCCTGCGGCCGCAGGACGCGCCCTCCGCGGAAGTCTGGACGGCCGAGGAGACGCCCTTTTGGCGCGACGGGACGGGTCCCGCCGCGGGACTGCGACGCTCGCTCTTCCGGCTCGTCGGCGAAAAAATCGTCCGCCTGACCCCGCCGGAGCTGGACGTGGGGGCCTGGCGCCTGTCCGGCGGGCAGATCACGCTCGTCGGCCGCGCCGTCGACTTCGCCGGCGACGGACGCAAGTTCGACGTCCTGACGAGCGCGGGCAACCACGTCCTGCTGCTCGACTTGGCCGCCGGCTCGAGCCGCCTGCTCGCCGGCGGCGAGGGGCTTTTGCATCACCTGGCGGTCCGGGACGGCGAGAATTATCTCGTGGCCGTCAACGATCTCAAGCGGCGCGGTCTCTACGAGGATCCCCGGATAGACAAGATCGGCCCCGACGGGCGCGTTCTGGGGTCGCTGAACTGCTCGGGCCAACTCCGTCTTTTCAACAGCCTGGCCTCGGACGTCTTGCTCGACGCGCCCCGCTCGATGGACATTATTCCGCATCAGGGCGGCCTGCTGACGATCGCCACCGTCAGAGACCATTGCCCGGTCATGAAAGGCCACTTCCGCCCAAGCTCGTTGAGGCCGCTCACCGCGCCGGACTTTTCGGCCACCGAGGTCAAGATAGCCGGCGACGACCCCCACGTCCTCTACGTGCTGGGCTGGCGCCGCCTGGGCGGGCTGGAGCTGCACCGCTGGGACCGAGGCTCGCTCGAGCGTCTGACGTCCTTCAACGCTCAGGCGATGGCCGAGATCTCGCCGGCCCGCCCGCGGCGCGTCGCGCGCGGCCGCGGGGCCATCGGCTGGCTGCTGAAGCCCCGCGGCTGGCGGGACGGGCGTCAGCGCCCGGCCGTGCTGTCAATCCACGGAGGCCCGGACATGGCCTACGGGCCGTTTTTCGTCCATGAGCTGCAGTTCTTGGCCGCCCGCGGCTTCGCCGTGCTTTTCTGCAATCCCCGCGGATCGACGGGCGGCGGGCGGGCCTACGCCGACCTCCGGGGCCGCTACGGAGAGGCCGACGTCGAGGACGTCATGGATTTTCTGGACCGGACGCTGGCGGCCCAGCCCTGGATCGACCCCCGGCGCCTGGGGGTGATGGGCGGCTCCTACGGCGGCTACCTGACGGCTTTGCTGATCGGGCGCCGCGACGTCTTCCGGGCGGCGGCGGCCGAACGTTTCGAGGCCAACCTGATCTCGCAGTTTCTTTTGTCGGAAATAGGCGCCCAATGGCTTTACGACGCCTTCCGGGCCGACCCGTGGACCGATCCGGCCAAGCTCTGGGACGCCTCGCCGCTGAAATACGCCGATCAGGTCCGGACTCCGACCTTGATTCTGGCGGGCGGCCGCGACCACGTCTGCGAGGCCTCGGGGGCCCAGCAATTGTTCGCGGCCCTGAAGCATCACGGCCAAAAGGCCCGCTTGACGGTCTTCGAGACGGCCGATCACAGCTTTCGGGTCCACGGACGGCCTTCTTGGCGCCTGAGGCGTTTGAAGGAAATCGCCGACTGGTTCGCCGAGCATCTGACGAAGACGCCGCCGGACTCGGCGGACCGTGAAGCTCCGGAAAGCTGCAAAAACCCGGAAGGCCCCGCAAGGTCCTGACGGCGCCGGACGGGACCGGCCGCCCCCTGGGCTGGCCGAAAGACCGGACGAGGAAAGGGCCGACGAGGTCGAAGGCAATAAGCCAAAGGCCCAAGACCAGGGCCCAAGACCAGGGCCCAAGACCAGGGCCCAAGACCAGGGCCCAAGACAAGAGCCGAAGACAAGAGCCGAGGCCAGGCCCCAAGACGAGGACTCAAGGCGAGGCCGAAGGCCAGGGCCAGAACCGAAGGCCAGAACCGAAGAAAGGACCGCAATGATCGCGAGCGTTCTTAACGTCCTGGAGCCGCAGGACGTGGACAAAATTCACGCCGCCTCGTTGGAGCTGCTGTGGGAGACCGGCGTCCGAACCGGCGCCCGAGGTCGGGACATCCTGCTGAGCCACGGCGGACGGGATCGTCCGGGCGGGTTGACGGGCCTGCCGCCCGAGCTGGTCGAAAAAGCCCTGGCCGGCAATCGGCCCTTCTCGCTGCGCTCGGCCAGCCGGGGCGAGCCGCTCGAGCTCCTCGCCGGTCGCCGCCATGTCCACAACTTCGGTTCGGCCCCGCTGATCGTCGACGCCCCCGGCGTCCAGCCCCGGCCCTCGACCTTGGAGGATTTGATCCGCAGCTTCCGCGTCCTGGAGCGTTTGGACGTCTGCGACGCGGTCTACCCTCTGGTGACCCCCACCGACGCCCCCGCGAGCCTGGCCCGCGTCGTCTCGGCCGCAGCCGCCTTCCTCAACTCCGGCAAGCCCGCGGGGATTCCGGTGCTCGACGGCCGGGAGACCGACGCGGCCATCAGGTTGCTGGAGGCGGCCCAGGGCGGGCCGGAGTCCGTCCGTCGCGAGCCCGGGGCGATGATCGTGCTGTCGCCCATCAGCCCGCTGACGTTCAACGACGACTGCGTCGAGGCGATGCAGGCCTCGGCCGGGCGCGGAGTCCCGCTTCTGAGCCTGCCGTGCCCCATTCTCGGCCTGACGGCGCCCATGTCCATGGCCGGGGGGTTGACGACCCAAAACATGGAGACGCTGGCCTTTCTGACCTTGCTGCGGCTGATCGACGCGCAGGCCAAAGTGGTCTACGGCGCGCGCCTGGGCTTCGCCAACATGCGCTCGGGCCTTCACATGGACGGCCGGCCCGAGAAGGGGCTTCTGGGCGCGGCGGCGGTCCAACTGGCCCGAAAATACGGCCTGCCTTCGGACGTCTACGGCATGGCCACGGCGGGCCACGACGCCAACGACGTGCAGACCGGCTACGACAAGGCGTTCGGCGCCCTTCAGGCGATGCTGGCCCAGGCCGATTTCGCCTCGGGGCTGGGCTGCCTGAGCCATGCGAGGGTCACGTCGTTGGAACTGCTGGCGATCGACGCCGAAATGTACCGGATGACGAAGAAAATAACGGCCGGCGTCCAAGTCGACGAGGAGTCGCTGGCCAAGGAGGTCATCGGACAAGTCATGGCCGGCGGCGGCGATTTTCTCGGCTGCCGCCATACCCTCAAATACGTCCGCAGCGGGGAGATCCATCAAAGCTCCCTTGACCGGCAGCTGACGCATGAAAAATGGCTGGAGGCCGGACGGCCGGGCGTCGGCGACGCCGCTCGGGCGGAGGTTGATCGTTTGCTGTCTTTGGAGGACGAAATCCCGGACAATCAGGCGGTGGTCGAAACCTGGCGCGAAATCGCGGCGGAAATGGGCCACAAGGACTACCGGCCTCAGCTCAAGCTGGGGCCGGCCGCGAGCCTTCGGCCGGGCAGCCGGGACGCGGCCCGTTGACCCGCGCGCCGGCCGGCCGACCGGCGGCGGCGCCGCCGCGAGCCGTTCACGCTCTCGCGGTTTGACGCCATCGTCTCCTCCCTGAAAAAACGCGCCAAATCCCGAGGCTTCCTCTGGTCCCAGGCGAAATGCGGCCAGAATCGATCTGCGCTCCGGAGGAGTCCTGTCGCCACGTTCTGACGGCTTGGCGGCTTGGCGGCTTGGCGGCTTCCCAACCGCCGAGGACCCGAATTCCGACGCGCGGGCCGGCGGGCCTTGGCGGAACGAAGAGCCAGGCCCCGCCCCTCTGGGGGCGCGTCTTTGAATCTGGACGTTCGCCGATGGGCGTCATTGAGGCGGCGGAGCTTGGCCGAGCTTCGGCGCCGAAACTGCCCAGGCTCCGCCGAATTCTCGCCAGCCGCCTCGGCAGGCGCGGGCGGCTCGCGCGATTCTGGACGGCCGCCCAGCCTGATCGCCTAAAATATTTTTAGCCGCGTCAAACGGAGAGCTTTGGCGGCCGCAGGCCGGCGGCCGCGCCCCTCAATAAATCGTCCGCGGCCTGGCGCCGTCCTGCGGCCCGACCACGCCTTCGCGTTCCATGTCCTCGATGATGCGAGCCGCCCGGTTGTAGCCGATGCGCAAATGGCGCTGCACGATGGAGATGGAGGCCTTGCCGACGCGCCGCACCAAATCGACGGCTTCCTGATACTTGGGATCCTTGTCGCCGTCCGCGCCCTCTTCGACGCTTTCCGGCGGCGTGAGGCTCTCGATGTACTCCGGCGGGCCCCATTGCCGGACGTAGTCGGCGACCCGCTTCTTCTCTTCGTCGCTGACGTAGGCCCCGTGGCAGCGGCACAGCTTGGCCGTGCCCGGCGGGATGAACAGCATGTCGCCCTTGCCCAGCAGCTGCTCGGCGCCCATGCGGTCCAAGATGGTCCGGGAATCGACCTTGGTGGCCACCTGAAAGGACAAGCGGGCCGGGAGGTTGGACTTGATGACGCCCGTCAGCACGTCCACCGAGGGCCTTTGGGTGGCCAATATCAAATGAATGCCGGCCGCCCGGGCTTTGGCGGCCAAGCGGTTGATGGAGATCTCCACCTCCTTGGGGGCCAGGATCATCAAATCGCTCAATTCGTCGATGATGACGACCAAGAAAGGCATTTCCTGCAAATCCTCGGGCTCTTCCCCGCCTCCGGCCGCCAGCTCTTGCCTGACCCGCTCGTTGTAGGAATGGATGTTGCGCACGCCATTTTCGGCCATGAGCTTGTAGCGCAAGTCCATTTCGTGGACCGCCCACTTGAGGGCCGTGGTGGCCTCTTCCGGATCGGTCAGCACCGGATGCAGCAGGTG
This sequence comes from Deltaproteobacteria bacterium, assembly GCA_031269485.1. Classification (GTDB taxonomy): domain Bacteria; phylum Desulfobacterota; class Desulfarculia; order Adiutricales; family Adiutricaceae; genus JAISZC01. Next base: position 9,874 of record JAISZC010000002.1, on the reverse strand, counting down.
CGGCAGATCCTGATAAAGGGCCATCTCGACGCATTTGGGATCGATCATCAAGAAGCGGACCTGCTCGGGCGTGGCCCGATACAGGATGCTCATGATCATGCAGTCGAGGCCCACGCTCTTGCCGCTGCCGGTGGCCCCGGCGATGAGCAGATGAGGCATTTTGGCCAAATCGGCCACCATGGGCTGGCCGGTGATGTCCACGCCCAGCACCAGCCCCAGAGGCGAGTCGAGCTCCTGGAAAGTTCGGCTTTCGATGACCTCCCGCAAGCTCACCACGGTCCTTTTGGGGTTGGGCAACTCGATGCCCACGGCCGACTTGCCCGGGATAGGCGCCACCACCCGAATGGAGATGGCCCTCATGGCCATGGCCAGGTCGTTGGACAAGTTGACGATTTTGGAAATCTTGATTCCCGGCGCCGGCTGGAATTCGTACATGGTGATGACCGGACCGCCGGACACCTCCAAAACCCGTCCGTCGACTCCGAACTCCATCAGCTTTTTTTCCAAAAGCTTGGCGTTGGCCGTGAGCTCTTCACGGCTGAGGCCCGAGTCGGTGCGCTCCGCGACGGGATCGAGCAAATCCAGCGACGGCGGCCGGTAAGGTCGGCCGGCCTTGGGCCGGAGCGGCGCGGCGGCCGGCCGGTCGGCCTTGGGCGGCCGGATTTTTTCGACGATGAGAGGCGTGGACGGCAGGTCGCCTTCGTCCGACTCGAGCTCCGCGTCCTCGGCCGGCTCGTCGTGCGCGTCGGCGGCCGCCTCGAGATCGTCGGCCAAGCCCAAGTCGCGCTCGGACGCCGCGCGACGCGGCGAATCCTCGGAGCGTTCAGCGCGCTCGGAACGCTCGACGCGCTCGGCGCGAGCGGCGCGAACGGAGCGTTCGGCGCGCCAGCGCCTAAGCCGGCCGAAAAGCCCCAGCAGCGCGGCCGGCGAGAGGCTGAAGGCCGACAAGACGCCGCCCAGAAAAATCAGCGGCAGCGCGATGAAGCAGCCCGCCGCGCCCAGACGGCCCTTGAGGCCTTTGACGAAGAAGGCCCCCAAGTCGCCCCCGCCGCCAACGGGCGCGCCAGGCCACAGCCTCGTCAGCTCCGGGCCGGGCCAAATCAAGGCGGCCAAAGCCAAGAGGGCGGCCAGGGCCAGGGCCAGGCCCGATATGAGCCTCGCCGGCGAGAAGCGGTCCCGACCGCCGCGGATGACGAGGAAGGCGGCCAGGCAAAAGGCCGGGGCCGGCCAGAAGGCCAGCAGACCGAAGCGTTTTATTAGAAAATGGGCCAGCTGAGCCCCCCACAGGCCCATGTGGTTGCGGAGGTCGGCCCCTTCGGCGGCGACGAGATCGGAGGCCCGGTAGGAGATTAGGGCGAGAAAGACGATCACGGCCAAAAGCACGGCCAGCAGGCAGGGGACCTCGGGCGGGAGCCAGCGGCGCGCGAGCCGTCCTTTGGAGCTTTTGGCTTTGGGGCTTTTGAGGCTCCTGACTCGAGGAGGCCTGGGAGGCTTGGGCGGCTTGGGGAGAATCGGGTCCGCAGGGTCCGGTCCGGGCGCGTCGTCAGCCGGCGGGCTGGCGCTCTTGCGACGGCGGCCGCCGCGGCCGGCTTGCGCCGAGCGGGCCCGACGAACCGCGGTCTCCTCGTCGTCCCCGTCGTCGAGGTTTTTGAGGCTGCTGAAATCAATTAGCTCGGATTTGGCCATGTCGCGTCAAGCCCGCGGCCTGAAAGGCCCGGGTCCCAAGGTGGACCGTAAACGGCCCGGTCTGCAAGGCGGCTGAAAAACGCGGCCGAGCCGCCGACGCCGCGGGCGATGGTCCGATGGTCCGATGGTCCGACGGGCGGGCGGGCGGGCGACGTCAGCGGTCCGTCTCCCGAGGTTCGGCCGGCGCGCGGGGCAGGCGGCCGCCGCGAGGCTCTCAAGACTTTCAAGCCGAATTTTTCAGATCCGATCTGAGCTCCTGAGCCACCTTCGGGAGCACGGTCAATATGCCGCCGGCCTGCTCCGGGCTCAGGCCGCCCAAGCCGCAGGCGCTCGTCAGCCACGTCCGGGCCTGGACAAGCTCCAAATCCAGCCCTTTGGCGGCCAGCGCGGCCCACCCCCGGCGGGCCAGATCGGACAGGACGCGGGCATCGAGGCGATCGGAAAAGCTCGTGGTGGGGACCAGGCCCCAAGCCAGAACGCCGCCGCCCTCCAAGAAGGCCTTAATTTCTCGAGGATAAAGGCAGACGGTTTCCAAATGCTCGTAGGCGTCGAAGTTCATGACGTCGAGGCCGACTTCGGTCAACAGGCCCCAATCGGTGTTGCCGCAGACGTGGCAGCCCACCAGAACCGGCCCGCCCCGTCTGGCCTCGGTCACGGCCGCGCCCAGCGCGGAGACGACCGTCTCCCGGCTGAGGGTGGAGAAGGCCGAGCCGAAGCCGCTTAAGCCAGGCTCGTCAAAAAAAATCACCGGCGCTCGGCCCAAGGCCCTGAGGCGTTCGGCCTCCCAGGCCGCCTTGCCGCCCAAGGCCAGCGCGACGGCTTCCAGCAGGGCGGGGTCGTCGACCAGGCTCCGGCCAGCCTCGTCCTTGACCGCCTGACCGAAGGTCAGCGGGCCGACCACCTGAGACTTGAGGGCGACCGGGCCGAAGCTGGGGTCGGCGGCGGCGCGCCGGAGAAAGGCCGAAAAGCCGGCGGAGGACTCCGGCCCGAGGGCCAAAAAATCCCGTTCGCCGGCCAGAAAACGCTCGTAAAACTCGGCCAAGGCCAGCTCGCGGCCTTCAGTCGAGGCGACGATCCGGCGGGCGGCGGCGTCGACGGTCAAGCCAGGCAGGCCGTGGACCGCCCCCAGAAGCATGTCCTCCCAAGGGCTGAGGCGCACCAGCTGGGGGCTGGTCGGGACGTCGAGGCTGCGGGCCATCAGATTGAGGGCTTCGTCCGGGTCGGTGAAGGGCGCCGAGCCGATGGCGAAAGTGGTCAAAGGCGGCAAATGCGCCGCGGCGGACTGGGTCATCGAGAGCCTCGTTTTCTGGGCGGCGCCGGTCGGGGCGAAATCGCCGTCGTCTCATCGCTTCATCGCCGTCGCCGTCGTCATCATCATCATCATCGTCATCGTCATCATCATCATCTCGTCGTCGCCTTCCCGCCTTCTCGCCTCGTCCCTCGTCATCGCCTCCTCGCCTCTCGTCGCCGCGGGCGCGGGCGCGGGCGTCGCGGCTCGAGCAAAATTCAGGGAGCGCAGGGGGAGGCCTTCAGCTCCGTCCGGCTCGAAGCTCGGCGCCGAAAGCCGCCGTTCTCGGCCGGCCATAGCCCAAGCCGGCGACGAAAGGACGCGAAGGGATCGTAAGGCGGGCGGCCGGAAGCGTCGTCCGGCGGCTCAAGCCTTCGCGGCCGCGCCGGCGGCTAGGCCGGAGTCCTCGAAGTCCGTGGAGTCCGCCGCGATCGCCGACGCCTGGCTGAGGAGATCCGGCCGCAAGGTCAGCCAGCGCCGCAGGCTGGCCCCCAGCAAGAGCCGCTTTTTCTCGACGCTCGAAGGACGCTCGGTTCTCAGGCCGCCGCTGAGCATGTCGAGATCGCACAGCGGCGGCCGGGAGCGGTCCCACAGCAGGCTGCCGAAGACGATGAGATCAACGATCTCGCCGCCCCAGGCGTAGACCTCCATGGTCGCGGGCCAGACGCCGCGCGAGTCGAAGGCCTCTTGGGCCAGCACGGCGGCCAAGGTCCTGGGGAAGCGATAAAGCTTGGCCGTGAAGATCAAGTCCGCGGCCAGCCGCTCGGGCTCCCCATGGCCCGGCAGGCGGCGCTTGAAGGGCGCCTGTCCCCAGCTGGTCCTGACGTGCTCGGCCAAAAAGGCCACGGCGCCGGCGAGGTTCATTTTTTCGAAATCCAGAAAGGGGCTCAAACGGCCGCCCCATTCCGGCTCGACGTGCAGCGCCCGCGACGGCCGGCGGGCCAAGTGCTGAGCCAACGCCCGCAGCGCCTCGCGGTCGTCGCCGAGCATGTCTTTGAATTTGACGAAAAGCCGGTCCCAATACAATCCTTCGCCGTCTTTGAACCCGTCGACGGCCAGCAGAAAGTTCGTCGCCAGCTCCGGGGCCAGCTTGGCGACCACCAAGACCTGGGCCAAGCGGGGCATGTGCGGGACGATCAGCCGCGAGGGCGCCTCCCGGCCGGCGTAGCCGGAAAGCAGCACCGTCGAGCGCGGCCCGTTGACCCGCTGGATCAGCCGCACCCAAGCGTCCGGCGGCAGGTTCCAGCGACGGGCCTGGGCCTCGACCGCGGCCTTGACCGCGGCTTCGATCCCTTCCGGGCCCCGAGCCCGCTCGTCGGGCGACAAAAAGCTCACGTCCAGCGTGCGGCCCACGTAGCGGGAAGGCCAGCGCACGACATGCCCGGCGACCGAAACGGGGGCGGTCGCGCCGGGATCGACGATCATGGGCGCGTCCGGGCCGCCCAGCTCGATGGGTCCGCTCGCCTGGAGGCCGTCAGGCAGAAAAAGGACCAGCCCGCCGGTCAGAAACAGCGAAAAAAGGCTGCGCCGGGCCGCCTTGCGCAGGTCCGACAAAAAGGAGCCGCTCAACAGCCCGCCGCCCTTGCCTTCGGCCGGCGGCTCGGCTGGCGAGGCCGCTTGGCCCTCCGGGGCGGCGGAAACCTGGTCCGCCGGCGCGGAAGCTTGGTCCAGCGCCCGGTCCGCATCGCCAGGCGACGTTTCGGCCGCCGCTTGATCCGTCGCCTCGTCCGAGCTTGCGGCGCCGGCCGGCTCGGGCACCGGCGGCGCGGCCGGCGGCGCGGCCTCCATCGCCAACAGCTCCGCCTCGTCCTGAGGCGTCAGGGTCAGAGCCTCGGCGGCCAGCGACATCATGGTCCAATACAAAAGAGACAGGCTGTCCTGACGCTTTTCCAAGGTCTTGATGCGCTCCTCGCGGGACTGGAGCTCGTTGTAGGCCTCCTCGAGGTCTCTAGCCTGCTTGTCGAGCCTGGTCTGGAGACCGTTGACGGCGTCGCCGGCCCGGGAGCTCAGATAGGTCATGGCCGCCCAGGCGGCCTCCAGACGTCCGTCGGTCGGCGTCGGCGCCTCGGAAGCCGCCTTGAGGCGGGCGTGGACGTCGTCGAGCTCGCCCATCTTCTTTTCCAGCTCGGCGCGGTAACGATCCCGCTCCTGCACCGCCCGGCCGACCTCGCCTTTGGCCAGCACCACGTCGGCTTCCTGACGCCGCAAGGACGCCTCCACCTCGGCCAGCGTCTTGGTCAGCCGCTCGTTTTCCAAGCGAGCCAGCCGCAGATCCGAATGGGCCAGCTGGGCCGCGGCGGTCTGCTCGGAGGTCTGCTGCGTCTGAATCGTCAGCGCCCGGCGGGCCTTGTTGAGCTTGGCGGTCAAGGCCGTGACGGCCGCCGGACTGGCCCCGGCGGCTGGGCTCTCGGCCGGCTCGCCGCCCGCCTGGAGGTTCTCCGCCACGGCGAGCTTGATTTCCGGCAAGGCGGACTTGAGCTCGGCAATCTGGCGCAAAAGGTCGGCCCTTTCGTTCTGGGCGGCGGCCAAGGCGGCGGCCGACTCGACGAACTTGGTCACCATGGCGGCCGTCAGGGGCTGCAGCTCGGCCAGACGCGCGCGCATCCGCTCGTGGAGCTCCAAATAGCCGCGGCGCTCGGCGGTCAGCGACTGGCGCTCGGACTTGAGGCGCTCGATCTCCTCGCCCATTTCGGCGTTTTCCTTGCGCATGAAAAACAGCACCGCGTCCCGGACGTCCTCGCGGCCCTTGCCGGTCCACAGCTCGCGGCCGCTGTCGAGGAAAAAGCCCACCAGCGGCACCAGCTCGGCCAGCCAGCCCTTGTGGTCGGCCAACGCCTGAGACTGGCTCTTGACCAGCTCCTCGAGCTCGGTCTTGATCTGCTGGGCCTCGTCCCGCTGGACGCTCATGCGCCGCCGAAAATCCTTCAAGCCCCGCTGGAGGCGCTCGCTCTTGAGCCCGGCGGCGGCCAAGGCCAAGGAAAGCTGCTGGCAGAGCCAGGAGCGCTTGATCAGATCCTCGTTCTTGGCATCCTCGTCGCTCTTGAGGGCCTCCAGCTCGGCTTTCAGGGCGTCGCGCTGAGCCTCGGCCTCGGAGAGCTCCTTGTCGCGGGTCGACAGCAGCTCCAAATAATCGATCTCCTTGGCCGCGGCGGCGATGCGCAATCCGGCCTCCCGGGCCTCGCCCGCCTGGCGCTCACGGCCGAGGCGCTCGTCGGCGGCGCTCTGGACGGCCTTGATCTGAGCCTGGCTGCGCCACAGGCACAACCCCAAAAGCTGAACCAGCGGCTTGAGCTCCGGATCGGCCCCCTGTTTGAGGGCCTCGAGCTCCTCGGTCAGCCGGCGCTCCCGCTCCTCGCGGCCGCCGGCCTCCTCGCGGATCTTGGCGATTTCGGCCAGCAGGCTCTCCCGCTCGCCGGCGAGCTCCTCGACCCGCTTGGCCGACTCGCCCAGCTCGGCCAAAACCTGCTGCCGCTTGGTGGCCAAATCCACCAGGGCGCGCTTTTGCTTGTCAAGCTTGACGCGCAGCCCGTCGCGCTCGCTCTCGCTTTCGGCCAGACTGACGCCGCGCCGGCTCCAAGAGGACTTGAGCGCCACATAGGCCGCCGTCAGGCGATCGATGAAGGTCCGTTGGGCCGCCGTCATCTCGGCCAGCTGGTCGCGGACGCGGACGGCCTCCTTGAGCTCCTCCTCGCGTCCGGCCAGCTCCACGTTCAAAGTGGCCTCCCGGGCCTTGACGGCGTCGAGCTGCGCGGAGAGCTCCTCCTGAATCGCGGCCAGCTTGCGGCGATCGGCAACCAGGCTCTCAATGGCTACCTTGCTTTGATGGACGAGGGTCGTCAGCCGGCTGCGCTCCTCCCGAGCCTGAGCCAAGGAGGCGTCGAACGTGGCGCGGTCGGCGTCGAGGCCGCCCTGGGCCTGGGCCTTGAGCCGGGCGCTGACTTCCTTCAAAAGCTTCTGGTCGCGGGCCGCGCGGGCGGCCAACGTCGAGTGGCGGCGCTTGACGACGCCCAGCTCGTCGTTGACGGCCTTCAGGCTCGACTCCAGCTCGGTCTTCTCGGCGCTCGCCTCGTCCAGCTCCCGCTTGGTCCGGACGGCGGACTTGATCAGGGAGGCCTTGAGGCGTCCGGCGTCGTTGAGACGGGCCCGAACGGCGGCGAGCTCCTCGTCGAGGCGTCCACGCTCGGCCTCGACGGCCTGAAGCTGGCGACGCAGCAGATCCGCCTCTTCGGCGCCCTGCCCTTCGGCGGCCAGCGCTTCGAGACGTTCGGCCAGCCGACGATTCTCCGCCTCGCGGCTTTCAAGGGCCTCAGACAAGCCCGCGTCGCGGCGGCGCACCTCCTCGAGCTCGGCCTGCAGCCGATCGGTCTTGGCCCGCTGGGCGATCAGCCCGGCCAGGGCGGCGACACGACGCCGCGCCCGCAGCAGCAGGGCCGGAAAGTCGCTGGGACGGTCCTGAACCGCCAGCGCTTCCTTGGCCGCGCCGCGCAGGGTGCGGGTGTTGGACATGCAGCCGGCGAAGCGGCCCAGAGAGCCGACGAGCTCTTCGAGGAGAATGTGGGCGCGGCCCAAGTTGACGGCCGAAAAAACGTAAATCTTGTCCAGAAAAGCCGGCCGGCCCACCAGCGAGGGCGTGGCGCGCCAGCACTCGGCGAGCTCGGCGCGGCGGTTGAGCACCGAGCGCCGCAGCGCCTCGACGTGGCCCAGGAGAATCTCGGCCCGTTCCCGGACGGCGCTCGGGCCGCTGCCGGCCAAGAGGCGCTCGGCCCTGGCCAGCTCGTCGAGGCTGGCCTCCAGCCGGCTGGCGGCCTCCGCGGTCCTGGCGCTGAGCTCCCGATGCCGCCGCTCGAAATCCTCCGCCTTGAGGGCGACCTTTTTGACCGCCGCCGCCCAGCCGCGGCCCTCCTCCCGGCCGGCCGCGGCCAGATAGGTCTCGATCTCCTCGTGGAAAGCCAAAATCTCGCGGCGCCATTTCAGACGCCCCTCGAACGCCCGACGCTGCTCCCGCAGGCGTTCATTGAGGCCGGTCGCCAAATCGGTCAGCACCAGATCGGACCCGTCGTAGCCGTCGTCCTCGCCGGAGGACTGGAGCTGAAAAAGCAGACGCGCGGCGTCGGACAGGCTGCGGGCTTCCTGGAGGCGGCCGCGCACCTCGACGGGCCACTCGTCGGCGAGCTCGCGCAGCTGAGCGAAGAGGTCGCGGGCCCGAAACAAGGCCGTCTTCTCCGCCAAGATCTGGGCCTTTCGCCGGTCGCCGCGGGCCGGCTCGCGGCGGGCCAGGCGCTCGCAAGCGGCCTGCTCCTGGTTGAGGGCCGTCAAGGCCGGCTTGATGGAGGCCGGGCCGCGGGGAAAATTTATCTGCGGCTGCCAATGAGCGACGAGGCCGGCTACGGGAGTTTGGGCGAAGAAATCAGCCAAGGTGGCCGCGCCCATGGCCTTGGCCAGGTCGGCGTTGAGGGGCGGGTCAGGCGGAAAGGGCGCGGGCCGAAAATCCAAAGGGGGCTTGAAGGTCGACAAGGCTTTGCCGATCTCTCTGGCCAGAGCCAGAAAGGCCTGCACGTCAAGGCCGCGACGTCCGGTCAGAAAGCGGCCCAGATCCGCCGAGGCGGCTTGGCCGGACAAAGACCAGGCGTCGTCGGTCGGCCGTCCGTCCGACGGCCGGTCGGAAGGCTCAAGGCCGTCGTCTGGCTCGACGTCCATGTCGGAAAAAAAGCTCATCGCCTGGTGATGGTTTCCCTTGGCGGCGCGCAGGCGGCCGCCGGGCCTGGTTCACGGCCGCCCGAGGCCAGGCCGCCGCAGGCCGACGTCGACTGGAAGACTTCGCCGGCCGGAGACGGCGCAAGTCAAGACCTCAACCATATCATATTTCAGGCCAAAACTGAACGGCAATAAAACGCGAAAACTGGTCTAAAATTGCCGATATTCGCGCCGGAAAAAGACAACGAGCCCGCTTGGGGCTCGCGCCTTGGCGCGCGAGACCTCCAAGCCCAAGGCCCATGGCCGGCGGCCGGTTGCCCGCCGAGGCCTCGCCTTGGCCGACGGCTTGAACGGCCTCAGCCGCAGGCCCGCCTCCCCCGCCTCGACGCCGCCCTCGAAGACCTCCGAGGTTCGCCCTGTCCGTCCGGTCCAAACTCGGAGCAAGACCGAAGGCGCCAATTTGGCGTCGCCAAGGACGGCCGCCGGGGACAGGCCAGTCCGCCGGGGAGGCCGCGCTGGACGTCGACGCCGCGCCGGCGCCCCCAGGCCGCCCGGGCTTTTCTGAAAAAAAATGGCGTCTCGCGGACGCCGTTTCTAATTTGCGCGGCTGGGGCCCCAACCGCGAAACCCCCCGGCCGCCGCGCTCGACTCCCCGCGGCCCGTCGCTCAAGGCCTCAAACGGGAGGAAGCGACGAAAGGGCGACAGACCAACGTCGGATCGACGTCGAGCCAGGACCATCGACGGACGGGGCGCTCGCCGGGCGACTGCGCCTCGACTCCTCGGCGCTTCCTAAAATCCCCCAGGTCGGGACCGTCCCGGCAAGCCCATTGTCCGACGGGCCGCCGGCTCGTCACGGCCAAGCTGGCCAACCAGGGGTTGTTTTCGTGTTCGCGGCCGTCGAACTCCCAAGGACGCCGTTAAAACCCAATAAACCTCAACAAAAGGCGCCCCAGGACCGCCGCCTGGAGGAACAGCCGGCCCGAGGGCGCCTCTCCGGTCGAGCGGGCCGCCAGCGGCCTGCCCTGCCCGGAACCCTCATATCTCAGAATTCGCAGTTGAAGACCACGCTGCCGGAAACGCCCCGGCGGCCCCCGATGTGGCCCTGGACGCCCACGTCGACCTTGACGGCCTCGCCGGCCGCCACGGTCACGCCGAGCTCGCCGAGGCCGGCGCCGCCTTTGAGCTCGGGGACGTCGAAGGCCAGG
>JAISZC010000247.1 GCA_031269485.1 Deltaproteobacteria bacterium | reverse complement strand
GCCGCCGAGCCGCTCCCGGGGGGCCCCCCGCCCGGGCGTTCGCCGCCCGCCGGGCCGCCTTGGAGCGGCGACTTTCAGGGCAGCCGAACCAGGCTCACGGGCGCCGAAAAACGACCCAGGCCCTGTCAGACGAAAGCGAACCACCGCTTTGAAGGACATTGGCCGCAAAAAAGACCTTTAAGCAAAAATCCAGGTCAGGTCCGAAAACGGCTAGTTTTGACGGCTATTTCGAAGTATTATTGAATTCATCAAGCTAAAAAATATTTTTTGCTAAAAAGTTAATAACAAACACATATCGGCCGCGCTTCCCGCCCGCAGCCTTCGACGGCCGGCCGCCGCTGACCCAACCTTACCCTTCGCAAGGAGAGAAGATGCTATGAAAGCCAAGCAGACCTTCAAGGTCATTCCTAGGATACCGGAACGGTTGGCGCCGTTGAAGCGCATGGCCTACAACGTCATCTTCAGCTGGCGATCCGAGTTTCGGGACGTCTTTCAACGGATTGATCCCAAACTTTGGGCCGAGACCAACAATAATCCAGTGCTTCTTTTGGGTTTAGTGGATCAAAAGCGTCTCGACGAGCTTGAAAATGACGCGGGCTTCATTTCTCAGCTTGAGGAGGCGGCCCATCGTTTCGATCTTTACATGAAGGTCCCGGCTCAGTCCGCCGCCGACACCTGCGTGGCCTACTTTTCGGCCGAATTCGGCCTGACGACCTGCGTGCCGATCTATTCTGGCGGTTTGGGCATTTTGGCCGGCGATCACCTCAAGTCGGCCTCGGACGTCAACATTCCTCTGGTCGCCGTGGGCTTGCTGTACCAGGAAGGGTATTTCGAGCAATACCTCAACAACGACGGTTGGCAGATGGAAAGCTATCCCGCCAACTCCTTCGACGCCATGCCCTTGACTCAGATGACCGACCTTGACGGACAGCCGATCAAGGTCAACGTGCGCTTCAAGGACCGCCAAGCGGCCGTGGCCGTCTGGCGGGTCCAGGTCGGCCGGGTGCCGTTGTATTTGCTTGACACGGACTTGGCCGAAAACCCCCCCGACATCAGGGGCACTACCGCCCAGCTTTACGGCGGCGACAGGGAAATGCGCATTCGCCAGGAAATCGTGCTGGGCGTCGGCGGCGTCAGGGCCTTGAAGGCTCTGGGCATCGTCCCAACGGTCATCCACATGAACGAGGGCCACAGCGCCTTCTCGGCCTTGGAGCGCATCAACCTTTTGCGCAAGGACCACGGCCTGTCCTTCGACGCGGCCCGGGAAGTGGTTCGAGCCTCGACGGTTTTCACGACCCACACCCCGGTCCCGGCCGGCAATGACACCTTCGCCCCGGATCTGGCCCGGGCCTATTTGGAAGAATACGCCAAGGAACTGGGCATCAGCTGGCCGGTGCTGCTGGGCTACGGCCGCATCAATCCCCGCGACGACGGCGAGCCGTTCGGGGTGACGCCGCTGTCGCTGCGGCTGTCGGCCCACGCCAACGGCGTCAGCAAACTCCACGGCCTGGTCAGCCGCCAGATGTGGCAGAACATCTGGCCCAAAACTCCGGTCGAGGACACGCCCATCGACTCGGTGACCAACGGCGTCCACGTCTCCACGTGGGCTTCGCGAGAAATTTCCCGCCTGTACTCCCGCTATCTGGGCCAAGACTGGAAGGAAGATCCGGATCCCGAGCATGTGTGGGAGTTCGTCAGCCAGATCCCTCTCTCCGAGCTGTGGCGAGCCCACTGCCACTGCCGGGAAAGCCTGGTGGCCTTCGCCCGGCGGGCCCAGCACCGCCAGCTCAAGCGCCAGGGCGCGCCGGCCTCGTCCCTCCAAAAGGCCATGGAACTGCTGAGCCCGGACACGTTGACCATCGGGTTCGCCAGGCGTTTCGCCACCTACAAGCGGGCGACGCTGCTTTTCTCCGACCCCAAACGCCTGGCCGCCATCCTCAACCACCCCGAAAGGCCCATCCAGCTCATCGTCGCCGGCAAGGCCCATCCCCAGGACAACGAGGGCAAGGCCTTCATCAAGCAGATCATCCACTACTCCCGCGAAGAACGCTTTCAAAACCGCATCGTGTTCATCGAAAACTACAACATTCACCTGGCCTCGCTGCTGACCTCCGGCTGCGACGTGTGGCTCAACAACCCCCGCCGGCCCCTGGAAGCCTGCGGCACCAGCGGCATGAAGGCCTTGGCCAACGGAGCCCTCAATCTCTCGGTGCTCGACGGCTGGTGGGACGAGGGCTACGCGCCGCAGTACGGCTGGGCCATCGGCCGCGGCGAGGTCGAAGCCGATCAGCAGCTCCAGGATTACACCGAAAGCCAAGCGCTCTACAACCTTTTGGAGCGCCAGGTGGGCCCCGCCTTCTACACCCGCACATCCGACGGCATCCCCGTGGCCTGGTGCGAAATGATGCGCAACAGCATCAAGGATCTGGTGCCGCGCTTCAGCTCTCACCGCATGGTCCAAGACTATTTCGACCGTTTCTACCGCCAGTCCTCCCAACGGTACAACAGCCTGACCGCCCATAATTTCCGGCCGGCCGCCGAGCAGGCCGCCTGGTGCAGCCGACTGATGACCGCCTGGAACGAGATGTCGGTGGCGGAGCTTTACGGAGACTGCGGCGACGTCAAGACCGTGGGCCAGACCGTCGCGCTCACGGCCAAGGTGCGCCTGGGGTCCCTCAAGCCCGAGGACGTGACGGTCGAGGCCTATTTCGGGTCCATGGACCACCAGGGCGAGTTCATCGACCGCGAAACGCTGCTCCTGACGACCACGGGCGAGTCGGAGGCCGGCTTGCAGGTTTATCAGGGCCGCATCGACTGCCGGCGGCCGGGCCGCTTCGGCTACACCATCCGGATTACGCCCAACCGCGAAAAGCTCGGAAACCCCTACGCCCTGGGTTTGGTGACCTGGGCCTGAGACGAGGCGCCTCGAGAAACCAAGGCCCGGTCGCGGCTTCAGCGGCCGCTTCGACGTCGAGAGCCGCCCGGCGCCCCGCTAAAGGCGACGCCGGGCGGCTCTTTTTTCGGCGGCCCGCCGCCAGCCGACGGACCGGACGCCTTGCCCGAATTGAGCCCCCATATGAGCTCCCGGTTGCGGCCTGTCATTCGGCTGCGGCCTGTCATTGCGAAAATGTCCAAAGCAACCTGCAGGCCATGGCGGCAAGGGGTGGCATGTCTCCCTCAGCATCGACCGGCGGCTGGCCGCCGGTCGATGCTGAGGCCGTTTTTTGCTTGCCCAACTGCGCTTGATTTATGCCAAAAAATTAGTCAATCAGAATTTAATTTCATTGGCTACAAGATATCTGCCTTTGCACTTAATCCAGATCGAGCCATTAAAAAATAGCTCACGGTCACTTTCTTCCGCCTCAAATTGCCGTCCTCGGCGCGAGGGAAAATCTGAAATTTTCGCGTGTTGAACGAAATGGCGAGGTCGTTGCACACGGTCCGGACCTCCTGCGCGCAGAAGAAGCCGCCAAGGTTGAAGCCTTTCATGGGCAGGCGGGCGTTGAAGCCGCAGACCTGGAGGCGCGAGAACTTCTTGTCCCGCCTGGGCATGAAGATGGATTTGGGCATGAAGAAGGATTCGAGGTGGTCGGCGGCGGCTTTGGCCTTTCCAGCCCGTAGCCGGCGACGTTTCAGGTCGGGCGCGCGCCCTGGAATCTGGCCTCGCTAAACTCCGCCAAATTGCTCCAAAACGCCGAAAGGTCCTGTGCCTTCAGGACGTCGCCTGGCCCAATCGGCAGGCCTGAGTTTGGCAAAGCCTCAAAAAGCCCTCGGCGGCCGGCAGAAGGTTTGCAGGATTTTTTCAAGGCGGCCGCCAAATTGTTGCCCGCTCAGGGAGGCGCTCGTCGATATTGTCAGCCAGGGCTGGCCCGGCGGTCAGAGGCGCCCGTCTGACCCTGCCGGTCCGGCGAACCGGAAGCCCGCGGCCGTCTGGCGCTGCAGACCGGCCAGGAAGGCTGATGCGCTCCCTGGCGACATGCCCTCCGGCTTTGTCCAAAGGGGAAACGGCCCTCTCTGGCTTGCTTTCGGCGGGGCGGACGG